>JAOATP010000018.1 GCA_030158185.1 Propionicimonas sp. | reverse complement strand
GCTCGGGCACCGGGTGCAGGTAGGTGATCTTGGCGTCCTCGCCGCCGAGTTCGATCACGACGTCGGCGTCCGGAAGGAAGCGCTGGACGGCCTCGGTGCCGGCGATGACCTCCTGGACGAAGGTCACTCCCATCAGGTCTGCCACGTGGACGCCACCGGAACCGGTCACCGAGGTCCGCAGTTCGATGTCGGGGAAGCTCTCGGCGAGAGTGGTCAGCAACGACCGCAGCTCTCCGCGGACGTCGGCATTGTGTCGCCGGTAGTCGCTGAACACGATGTCGTCACCACGCAACACGACGGCCTTGACCGTTGTGGAGCCTATGTCCAGGCCCAGGGCGAGTGGCGACATGGGCTCATCGTGCCGCATCCCGCGGGTAGGCACGGGTGGTTGGAGGGAAGGCCCAGTGGGTGGGCAGCGACTGCCCAACGGGTGGTCATCAGGTCACTCCGCTCGGTAGTGCTCGCCCTCCGCCGCGAGGTTGGCCCGGGCCGGGCCCTCCCAGGTCGAGTGACCCCGCGGGGTGTGGAACAACGGCCGCGTCGCCGCGAACGCTGCGAGGGCAGCTCTGCGGGCGGTCCGCCAGGTCGCCTCATCCATCCCTGCCGCCTCCCTGCGCAGGGCCTGCACCGAGGCCCGGTAGCGGTCGGGTCCCGTCCCGAGGATGGCGAGGTCGGCGTCGCTCACGCGGGCGCCGGCTCCGTCCCCTGCAGCCGGGCTGTGGTCGATGGTGACGAGGACGAGGCGGACGACCTCGGAGACTTCCGCTGCCTCGATGCCCACGGCGGCAAGCTCCTGTGCAGCGAGCATGGCCGAGAACTGCTCATCGTGACCGGGGGAGCTGGTGTGGACGGCGTCGTGGTACCAGAGGGCGAATTCCTCCGACCGGCTGGCAGGGCCGAGGAAGTCGAGGGCCGCCAGGGCGTCCGACAGGTGCCCGACGTCGTGGTAGTGGCGGTGTGGCTCGCTCCAGCGGGCCATCAGCTCTTCACCGAGCCGGGCCCTGCCGGGCAGCAACAACTCCCACCGCCGGCCCAGGGCCGCGATCACCACAGCCCGATCAGCCACCACGCCAGGCCTGCGCAGGCAGCGGCGAAAAGGACGCTGGTGAAGGTGCCGATGATGAACCGCTCTGCCGTTCCGGAGCTGGTGGCCTTCAGTTCCGGATAGCGGGCGAGTGCCTTGATGGCCAGCACGACCGCGATGCCCTCGCCGAAGCCGGCGAGGATCGTCGCAAAGACGGCCAGCCGCTCGAGCATGCCGATCCAGCGGCCGCCCCGCAGGGTTGCCGCTGCTGCGCGGATGCCGGGGGCGTCGCCCTGGTCGGCGACCGCTGCCTGCTCGCCTGTCGTCGTGGGCGGACGCGGGGGATCGGCCCGGCCGAACACGGCCGTCACCACCGGACTGCCGGCGAGGATCGCGACGACGGCCAGCACCGCCACCACAGCCACCTTGAGCGCTACGGCAAGGACGGGGTTCACGGCGCCACCGCCAGTTCCTGCAGCCGTGCGAGCAGCCGGGCAGAGAGTTGCGAGCCGCGGTCGACCTCGATGCGGGAGGCGCGCGAGAGCCGCTGGCTCACCGCGGAAGGGGAGATGCCGAGGCGCTCGGCGGCGCGGGCATTGCTGAGCCCCTCATCGAGCAGGTCCATCAGCTCCCATCCTTCCTCGCTGCGCCGGGCGAGCACCGTGCGGAGCAGCCAGAGGGCTGCCTCCGCGTCCTTCGCCGCGTCGCCGATCTCACCATAGGCTGCGCCACTGACGCCGGCAGGAAGGGCGAGGGCCAGTTCTGCCGGGGCCGAGCGCGCGGTGTCGATGGCCGCGCGGGCCGCGAGGTAGGCGGGACCGCGGGCCGCCCGGGTGGACGTGGGCACCGGTGTGTCCACCGCCCCTGCGCCGAGCCCGATGCGCCAGCCGCCGAGTCGTGTGAGGCGGGTGACGGCCGCAACGACGGACCGCGGGTCGTCGAGCAGTCCCTGGATCTCGTCGCCGGCCGTCCGTTCGAACGGCAGGGCGACGGCGAGCTCGCCGAGGGCCTCCAGCGCTGCTGGTACACGGTCGTCGGCCGTGCGGCTGCCGACCTGGTCGGCGATCAGGACGAAGCTTAAGGAAAAAGACTTCACATTGACCAAGTTAAGTCATCAGACTGCACGGGTCAAGGGTGCTGGGATCCACCGAGGCTGCGGGCCTCAGCGCAGACTCAGCCCCAGATCGTCAGCGCCGACGGCAGCAGCAACACCATCCCGGTCAGCCAGGTGACATGGGTGACGATCGGCGCGAGCACGCCGCCGGTCACACGGCGCTGCAGCCCGACGACAGCACCCAGCACCGCGGCACCGACGACGAGGGTGGGCATACCGGTGGAGACGGTGGAGAGCGCGAAGACGAACGTTGTGATCAGCACGGCATGCTGGCCGCCGGTGGCCGCGTACAGGCCTCCGCGGAAGAAGAGTTCTGCAGCAACGGCGTTGAGGAAGAGCAGGCCGACGATCAGCGGAAGGATGCCCATGCGTGCGTGGATCATCAGGCCGAGGAGCGGGTCGCGCAGCGTGGGGAAGGCCGCGACGACCACGGCAGCGGCAAGGAACAGCGCCACGAGCAACAGCCCGATCAGGAGCGACTGGATGATGGCGCGGGAGACCCGGTCGCTTCGCCGGGGGTTGGCCGCACCGAGGTAGAGCCTTCCCGACATGAGGGCTCCCACCACCCACGTCGTGCCTAGGGCGAGAGTCGCTGCGTAGATCGCAGGATCGCCGGGGCTGATCCGCAGCGTCCACGCCATGAGGAACGACGCGATGGCCAGGGTGACGGCGGAGACCCACCGGCGTTGCACCAGTTGCTCCGGCGTCTCCGAGTGGTCGCGGGGCACCGGCTTGACCAAGGCTGCCGTGAAGAAGTCCCGCACCTCGCTGACGGGGTTCATCACGGCGCTGCTCCTCGAAGTGGTGGCGGGGGTTCCGGCGCTCATGTTAGTCATCGCGGGGTGAATGAGTGGCAGTAGGCGAGGCACATCTCACAACCGTTCGTCGTTCGCCGGGGGCGGCGGGCATCGGTGCCAATCGTGAAGCCATCTGACTGAATCGTCAAGACTTCAGCCAATGGACTAATCGCTGTCCTCACCGCAGAGATCTCCGAACAGGGCAGTGGGGGAGACCCGCGCCAGGTCGGACGCGAGCAGCTCAACGGACACCTCGGGGAGCCCGCTGCCACAGAAGATGGTTCCGGACAGCCGGGAGTCCAGCACCAGCTGGACGGCGGGGTCGTCGCACGCCGGGCCGACGCCGCCCGGCTCCATGCCAAGTGCGGCGAGCCGGTCGGGCGCAGCGGGACGCAGGGCCGATCGCGGGACGCCGAGGACGCGGGCGAGGTTGCCGTAGCGCAGCCGTGCGGGACCAGGGATCGCTGCGAGCACGACCCGGTCGTCAGGAAGGCAGAACGCGAGTGTCTTCGCAGAGGTCTCGACGTCGAGCCCGGTCAGGTGGAGGTCGGCCTCGGTGCGGACGGGCGCATGGTGGTGCAGCCGGTAGGGCACACCGGCACGGTCGAGGACGGCGACAGCCATCGGGACGCGTCCATGGTTCACGCGACCCATTCTGCTGCGGTCGCTCAGCCCCACACCGGCATGAACGGGCGCGGCGTGCCGAGCGGACGCATCGGCACGGGCTCGCTGGCCGGCGTCCAGGCATGGTCGACAGGCTCGTTGGCGAAGGCTCCGGCGAACTCGGGGTGGAAGGCGACAACGTGGGCGACGCCTTCTGCGCGTCCGGGGAACCTGTCGTCGCAGCATCCGCAGATGTAGCGCTCGTCTGCGTCGATGATGCGGTTCACCCAGCGGCGGAGCGCGCTCATCGGCCAGCTCCGAAGAGGGCGGCGAGCGCGGTCCTGAAGGCATGGCCCTGACGCTCGAATGTCATAATGTACCTTATCGGCCAATCCGCCAGGACTGTCGCGGGAAGCTGGACGACCCTGCCGTCAGCCAGGACGACGAGCGGCGCAACCCTTCCCGTCCTGCTGTGCTGGTACCGGTACAAGGTCGCCATTCCTCAGTGCGGGAGGCTTGCGAAGAAGTTGGAGACGGGCTGGAACAACCCGATGGTGCTCTGGCCCAACGCTGCGACGCCGACGATGATCACTGCGGCGATCAGCGCGACGAACAAGCCGTACTCGACGGCTGTCGCTCCTCGCTCCTGGGCTTGCTGCATGTGCAAGATCCTAATGCATTTCTGTGTGGGGTGAAAGTCCGAAATCAGGCATTCCGGGGGCTATTTTCCGTGCATTTGTCCCCCTTTCGGGCGACCTATCCCGATTTGTGTCCCCCGAAAGGATGACCCCTCGGAATAGAGGCTGTCCCCCATAAGGATGACCGTAGGCCCACCCGGCCGGAGGGCTGCGGCGACACGCAGGAGGTCCGGCGCACCGAACCGGAGCGACCCGCAGCGCCCGGAGCGGGGATGCCAGGCACAGCCTCGTCGCCGCGTCCACCGGTACCCAATCCCAATGGGGAGGCGCTCACACCTTTGCCTGGTCCGAACGGCTATTCCCGCCACTGTGATGGGGACCCGAAGGCTCAGCGCCTAGCCGAAACTCCCGCCGATTTGTCAGAGGTTGATCATGTGTCCGGCGATTCCTTCGACCGCTTCTTTCAGGGCTTCGGAAAGGCTGGGGTGCGCGTGGATGTTGCGCCCGACCTCGTCCGCTGTGAGATCCCACTGCTGGGCGAGGGTGAGCTCAGGCAGCAGCTCGGAGACGTCCGGGCCGATGAGGTGGGCACCGAGCAGCTCGTTGTAGCGGGCGTCGGCGACGATCTTGACGAAGCCGGTGGCGTCGCCGAGGCCGTGGGCCTTGCCGTTCGCGCTGAACGGGAACTTGGAGACCTTGACGTCGAAGCCGCGGTCCTTGGCCTGGGCCTCGGTGTAGCCGAACGAGCCGATCTGGGGCTGGCAGTAGGTAGCCCGCGGAATCATGTCGTAGTTGATCGGCATCGTCTCCGCGCCGGCGAGCGTCTCCGCCGCAACGACGCCCTGCGCCTCGGCAGTGTGGGCCAGCATCAGCTTGCCTGTGACGTCGCCGATGGCGTAGATGCCGGGAACGTTGGTGTGCATGTAGTCGTCGATGGCGATCGCGCCACGTTCGGTGACCTCGACTCCGGTGTTCTCCAGCCCGTAGCCGGTGGTGCGCGGCTGGAAGCCGAGGGACTGCAGGACACGGTCTGCCTCGAGCACCTGCCCCTCTCCCCCAGCGGCGGGGCTGACCCGCACCCGGACACCGTCGGCGTGCTCCTCGATCCCGTCCACCTTCGTGCTGGTGAGCACGGTGACGCCGAGCTTCTTGTACGCCTTCAGGAGCTCTGCTGCGACCTCCGGGTCCTCGTTGGGCACCATGCGGTCGAAGTACTCCACCATCGTCACCTTGACGCCGTAGTTGGCCAGCACGTAGGCGAATTCGGTGCCGATGGCGCCGGCGCCGTAGATCACGCTCGAGCGGGGCAGCTGGTCAGAGAGGATCTGCTCCTCGTAGGTGAAGACCCGTGCACTGCGCTGGGTGCCGGGCAGCATCTTGGTTGTGGCGCCGACGGCGATGATGCACGACTCGAAGGTGATGTCGTCGGTGCCGTTGTCTGTCTCAAGGCGGATGGTCTTCGCGTCGACGAAGGTGCCCCAGCCGTTGAGCTCGGTGATCTTGTTCTTGCGCATCAGGAAGTGGACGCCCTTGACCATGCGGTCGGAGACGCTGCGGCTGCGGTCGAACGCCGACTTGTAGTTGAAGGTGACCTCGCCCTCGATGCCGAAGGTGCCGGCCTCCTTCGTGAAGATGTGCGCGAGTTCTGCGTTGCGGAGCAGCGCCTTGGTCGGAATGCAGCCCACGTTGAGGCACACCCCGCCCCACCACTGCTTCTCGATCACGGCAACGGTCTTGCCCAGTTGGGCGGCCCGAATGGCGGCCACATAGCCACCGGGACCGGCTCCGAGAACGACGACATCGAAGTGTTGGGTCATGGGTCTCACCTTAATGGACTCCCCCGGTGGCGGTAGATTCACGCACGCCAACCCCGATGCGGGTTCATATCCCATGTGAGATAAGGTGGCCACGTGGCAGACCTTCTCCCCAGCAGCATCGGCACCCTCATCCGTGACGCGCGCAAGCAGCGAGGCCTCACGCAGCAGGAACTCGCCGATGTCCTCGGCACCTCGCAGAGCGCTGTGCACCGAATCGAGTCCGGTGGCCAGAACCTCAGTCTCGAGATGATCAACCGCATCGCCGGCGCGCTCGACTCGCCCCTCATCACCGCAGGCGCGGGCGGTCCCACCCACCTGCGCATCCACGGTCCGGTCAAGCTGAGCGGCTCGATCGCCGTGCGCTCGTCGAAGAACGCCGCGGTTGCCCTGCTCTGCGCGTCCCTGATCAACCACGGACGGACGGTGCTCACCGGCATCGCGCAGATCGAGGAGGTCAACCGCATCCTCGAAGTGCTGACCAGCATCGGCGTGCGTGCATCCTGGTCCGCCGACAAGTCCGAGCTCGAACTGATCCGTCCGGCGGAGCTCGACCTGGCGAACATGAACGTGACAGCCGCACGCAGGACGCGCTCGATCATCATGTTCCTCGGCCCGCTGCTGCATTCCGAGGAGGCCTTCGACCTGCCGTACGCGGGAGGCTGCAACCTCGGCGAGCGCACGGTGACGCCGCACCTGCAGGCACTGCGGCACTTCGGACTGAGCATGCGCACCACCCAGGGCCTCTACCACGCAGAGGTGCACCCGACGGCAGAGTGCGACCGCAAGCTCACGCTCACCGAGCGTGGCGACACGGTGACCGAGAACGTGCTGATGGCCGCGGCCCAGTTCCCCGGCCGCACCGAGATCCGCAACGCGTCCAGCAACTACATGGTGCAGGACCTCTGCTTCTTCCTCGGCGAGCTCGGGGTAAGGATCGACGGGATCGGCACGACGACCCTGACCGTCCACGGGCTGGAACGGATCGACGCTGACGTGTCCTTCGCACCGTCGGAGGACCCCATCGAAGCGATGAGCCTGCTCACCGCTGCGATCGTCACCGGCTCGGAGCTGACCATCCAGCGCGCCCCGATCGAGTTCCTCGACATCGAACTGGCGATCCTCTTCGAGATGGGTCTGGACTACACGCTCACCCCGGAGTACCGCTCCTACAACGGCCAGACCCGCCTGGTGGACATCACCGTCCGGCCGTCGGTGCTGCACCACGCGGCGGACAAGATCCACCCGATGCCGTTCCCCGGGCTGAACATCGACAACCTGCCGTTCTTCGC
>JAOATP010000017.1:18949-28830 GCA_030158185.1 Propionicimonas sp. | reverse complement strand
GCGTCACCCGACGCAGTTCCGCAGGGGTGACCGAGCCCGACTGGTGGATCGCGCGCTCAAGCAGGTCATCGGCCTTCTCCCCGAGGTGCGCGCGCACCTCGTCCACTGCGAGCTGGGCGAGCGCGTAGGAAGCCAGGTCGTCCAGTTCCGTCGGCAGGCCCTCCGGCATCGGGTTGTCGCGCAGGTAGGCCCGCAGCACTGTGCGGTTGTCTGCGGCGGTGGCCGGATAGGTGCGGGCCGTCACGGACTCGGCAAGGCCCTCGACCGCCCAGTTCAAGGCCTGGTCTGGCCGAGTACAGGGTGCGTTCGTTGCCACGTGTACGGCCTCGTGCACCATCGTGGCGTCCAGCCACTCGGCGGGGTCGTAGAGGACGAACGGACTGATCACAACGCGCGGGGTGCCGGCGGCGCACGTGGTGAGCGCAGAGGCGGTGTTGGGACGCTCGTCCGTGATGGCCTGGAAGTCGCTCCCACTGCCCGGCACATCAACGACGAGGCCACCCTGCCAGCCGTCGCTACCCGGCGGCGCGGCCGCGGCGACAGCTGCCGCGGCACGGTCGAGCCGTTCGGCCCAGACGCTCCGGGCCGCCGCATCCAGGCCAGAGCTGAGCACCGTGCCGTGACTCGCTGCCGACACCCCGACCCCTGCGAGCGCCCAGATGGGGCGTTCCGGGGTGGGTGCGACCGCGCGGATGCGTCCGGTCGAGAAGGGTGACCGGCCGTCCAGCTCGAGCACAAGGGTCCACGTCGCAGGGCTCCGGTCGCCGGGTAGGGTTGCTGCCACCCTGACCGTGGTGGGATCCATCATCGTGAAGGCGGCCTCGGCATCGCTGAACACGGTGAACCACGCGCCGCCGAGCTCCGAGCCGGCAGCATCGGTGGTGAAGTTGTCGAGGAAGGCGGGTTGCGAGCGCGCGCGAAGGGCAGCGTTCAGGTGATCAGCAAGCGTTCCGGACGAGGACGACGCACCCGGGGCACAGCCGGCAAGGGCCAGCAGCAGGGCCGCGAGCCAGGCGGTGAGCCTCAGCCGACGACGCGGCGGGCGCCGGCCCACGGAGCCGGGTAGGAGGAGAGGGTCTGGATCACCAGATCAACACGGGTGTTGCGGGCGTGCACGATCTTGCCGTTGCCGATGTACATGCCGACGTGGTGGATCGGGTGGTACCAGAAGATGAGGTCACCGGGCTTCAGCTCGTTGCGGGAGACAGCGCGGCCGACATTGGCCTGCGCCCGCGAGGAGTGCGGAAGTGAGATGCCGACACTGCGGTAGGCCGCCTGCATGAGGCCGGAGCAGTCGAAGCCGGTTGGCCCGGAGCTGCCCCACACGTACTGTCCGATCTTCACCTTCGACGTGGCGTAACGGATCGCGCCGAGAGCCCTTGCGTTGGCAGTCGTGCCGTCCAGCTCGTTCGGATCCCAGCCGGCCTTGTCGCCATCTGATGCTTCGAGCGCCGCGCGCTGCGCCGCGGTCAGCTGCAGCACCAGGGCCTGGGCTGCATCGACCTTTGACTGCAGCAGCTGCTTGAGCGCAGCCAGCTTCCGCTCCTGCTCGGCGAGTGCCGCCACCTCCGCGGCGGCGGTGCGCTGCATATCGGTCAGGTTCGCCTGCTCCGCCTCGTGGGCTGCGAGCGTCGCATTGATGTCATCGTCGACCTTGCTGGCTGTCGAGAGCCGGTCGAGCAGGGTCTCCGGGTCGCCGCTGGTGAAGATCTGGACGGTGGTGTCGACGTCGCGGTTGCGGAACTGGTCGAGGGCGATGGCCCGCACCTGCTCACCGAGCACGTCCACCTTCGCCTGCTGCGCGGCGATGTCGTCCTTGAGCACAGCGAGCCGCTGGTTGCTCTCGGCAAGGGCTTCACTGGCTTCGTGGTAGTCCTCATCAAGCGCGCTGGCCTGATCCTCCAGCTCCACCACCTGGTCCTTCGCGTCCTTCAGCTTGTTGGGCGTCGGGGATGGGCTGGGCGTCGGAGCTGCGTTCGCCGAGACGACCGACTGACCTCCGAGCAGCACCAGTGCGGCCACCACTACGGCGAACGCAGAGCGCACGCCTGTCTGGTGCCGCATCAAATCCCCTCCCGCTGAAGCAAAGCTGAGAAAATCCTAAGGGAGGGCGGCGGGATAGGCAACTCCCTCGAGATCGACGGGGGGCACGGAGCGCACCAGACGCAACGGCGGCAGCAGGCCGGAGTCGGCCATCACCTGCAGCGCCGCCTGCTCCTGGTCATCCAGCAGCACCTCGTCCGTCATGGGTCCGAGGAGTACAGAGATCACGCAATCAGTGCAGGCCGGACCCCGGGCCCGGCAGGTGCCGCAATCGACATGCAGAACGTCCATGACCACATCGTGACGGTCGCCTCTGACACTCCCGCAACCGCTGGCCTACGCTGCGCCCATGCTCCGGCGGACGGCCAGGACGGCGGCAGCGCTGGCTGCGGCCGCGCTGGCCGTTGCCGGCTGCACGACCACGGTCCCGTGGCGTTCCGTCGAGCTGGCGGCCGGCTTCCTTCCGGCATCGCTCGCTGCTGCCGGCGACAGCCTGCTGGTCGGTGGGCACTCCTCGACCGGGCCGGGGCTGGTCCGGGTGACCGGGGTGACAGCGGGCACGAGCTTCTCCCTGGAGCCGAAGGAGCCGGCCGCCACCGACGCCGACCTGATCTGGGTCACAGCGGACGGCGACGACCTGTATGCCGTCGGGCGCTGGTTCGGCGGTGCACACTCGAATCCGCGCCTCACGATGTGGGACGGCACAGCGAGCAGCAACCAGCTCACCCAACGGCCCCAGGAGTTCTTCACCTTCGGTGGCCATGACGCCGGCAACCTGCTGGGCATCGAGGTGCTGGGCGGCCGCGCTGTGGCCTTCGGGCTCCGCACCGGGACCGCCGGCATCGAGGGCGTGGTGTGGACCCGTGCGGGACAGACCTGGACCAAGCACGTCGGCCTCGATCCGTCCCTTGTCTCCAGCCCTGACCGGGTGGTCGGCTTCACTGCCCTCGGCCGGCTCGGCGACCGGCTGGTCGTCGCCGGTGACGAACTGGGCCTCGCCGGAGGGCTGAACCAGCAGCCATCGGTGTGGGCGGGCACAGCGGAAGGGCCGTGGACGCAGGTGCTCCTGCCGGTCCCTGCGGAGCTCGCTCCCGTCGCCGGGCAGCTGTCGCGGGCAACCTCGGTGGCCTGCGACGACGCCGCCGGGTGCTGGGTGACGGGGTGGGTACGGGGCCGTCCGGTGGTGTGGGCGGTCAGGATCGCTGCAGAAGGGGAGGTCACCGTCGGGCAGGCCGCCGTCCTGCCAGGCACGCCGGCGCCCGGGGCCGATCCGGACGCCCTGATCACCCTTGTCGCGGGACGCCCGGTGGTGCTCACCGGAGCCGCAGCACCGACCCTGCAGCTCGGCTGCCCCGACGGCTGGCGCTCGCTCGCAGCACCCACCGGAACAGCCACCGTCCTGCACGCAGCCGCGGGAGGGCTCTACGCGATCACGGGTGACGGACTCCAGCGCCTCGACCCGCCGCGCTGCTGAACGGAATTGTCAGGGGCGGGCCCTAGCGTCAGTCCCGTGACCACAGCAGCCTTCGCGCAGCCGAGCTTCGAGGATCTCGGCCGCCCGCTGTCGCAGGTCACGTTCTGCGTCGTCGACCTCGAGACGACCGGCAGCACCGGCGAGGACACCATCACCGAGTTCGGCGCCGTGAAGGTCTGCGGCGGCGAGGTGCTGGGCGAGTTCCAGACCCTCGTCAACCCGAGCACCCACATCCCCGCGCTGATCGCCGTCCTCACCGGCATCACCGACCTGATGGTCGCCGGCGCACCGAAGCTGGCCGAGGTGCTGCCGAGCTTCCTGGAGTTCTCCGCGGGCACGGTGCTCGTCGCCCACAACGCCGGCTTCGACATCGGATTCCTGAAGCGGGCCTGCGCCACCCACGGCTACCCGTGGCCCAACAACGAGGTGATCGACACCGTCGCCCTCGCCCGCCAGGTACTGCTGCGCGACGAGGTGCCCAACGTGAAGCTGGCCACGCTGGCCGCGCACTTCCGCACCACCACCACGCCCAACCACCGCGCACTGTCGGACGCCAGGGCAACCGTCGACGTGCTGCACGGCCTGCTGGAGCGCATCGGCAACCTCGGCGCCACCACGATCGAGGACCTGTTCGAGTTCACCCGCCGGGTGTCCCCCGAGCGCAGGGCCAAGCGGGGGCTGGCCAAGGGCCTGCCCGCAGCCCCGGGGATCTACCAGTTCATCGCAGAGCTCGCCGGCCCGGACGGGCGCAGCCGGCGCCAGGTGCTCTACGTCGGCAAGAGCCGCAACCTGCGCAAGCGCGTCGCCACCTACTTCACCGCAGCAGAGACGCGACCGCGCATCGACGAGATGGTCCGGATCGCCACGGGGGTGGAGACCACGGTGTGCCGCACGCCGCTGGAGGCGGACGTCCTCGAGTTGCGGCTGATCGCTGCCCACTCGCCCCGCTACAACCGGCGCTCCAAGTTCCCGGAGCGGCAGGTGTGGCTGAAGCTCACGGTCGAGCCGTTCCCGCGCCTGTCGATCGTGCGGGCCATCGCTGCCGACGCGGCCGCCTACTTCGGGCCCTTCCGCAGGAGGCAGGCGGCGGAGCAGACGATGATGGCGCTCTACGACGCCTTCCCGATCCGCCAGTGCACCACGCGGCTCTCCGCGAAGACCGCCACGGCAGCGTGCGCCCTGAGCGGCATGGGCCGCTGTTGCGCCCCGTGCGAGCTTGCGGTCACGACGGACGACTACGGCGAGCTCGTCGAGCGGGTGCGGGCGAGCCTGCAGGCCGACGTCCGGCTGGTGCTGCGGGCGGTCGAGCCACGGCTGAACCAGCTGGTGCGCGCAGAACGGTTCGAGGACGCAGCTGTGCTCAGCGACCGGCTGGAGGGCTTCAGCAGGGCAGCGCTGCGCCACCACCGCCTGGCAAGCCTCGCCCGCTGCCCGCAGATCGTCGCCGCCTACCGTGCGGAGCCGGGCTGGGAGATCCATGTGATCCGCCACGGCCGGCTCGCCGCTGCTGCGCTGGCGCGGCCCGGAGCGGTGCCCCAGCAGGTGGCGCGCGACGCCGTGACGACAGCGGAATGGGTGGCCCGTCCGGTGGGTCCGGCAGCTGCTGCGATCGTCGAGGAGACCGAGCGCATCGCCGACTGGCTTGAGCGTCCCGGCGTCCGCATCATCGAGATGGACGGGGACTGGTGTTGGCCGCTGCGCATCGGCCCTGCGGCCTCCGCGCAGATTAGGATCGGCGCATGATCACCGCGATTGTGTTCGTCAAGGCCGATGTGGCCCGCATCCCCGAGGTCGCCCAGAAGCTCGCAGACCTGTCGGGGGTGTCGGAGGTCTACTCGGTCACCGGCACGATCGACCTGATCGTCATGGTGCGCGTGCGCAGCATCGACGAGGTCGCAACCACCGTCGCAGACCAGATCAACAAGGTGTCGGGAGTGGAGGGCACGGAGACGCACATCGCGTTCCGCGCCTACTCCACCCACGACCTTGAGGCGGCTTTCGCCATCGGCCTCTAGCCTTCTGCGACCTCGACCGACTCGATCACAACCGGGTTCACCGGCTTGTCGTTGCGACCGACCGGCACGGCTGCGATCTCGTCGACGACCTTGCGCGACGCCTCGTCAGCGACCTCGCCGAAGATGGTGTGCTTGCGGTTCAGGTGCGGCGTCGGGCCCACCGTGATGAAGAACTGCGAGCCGTTGGTGCCCTTGCCCATGCGCAGGCCGGCGTTCGCCATGGCCAGCAGGTAGGGCTTGTTGAAGACGAGTTCCGGGTGGATCTCGTCGTCGAAGGCGTAGCCCGGGCCACCGGTGCCGGTGCCGAGCGGGCAGCCGCCCTGGATCATGAAGCCGTTGATCACACGGTGGAAGCCGAGGCCGTCGTAGAAGTTGCCCGTGGTCGGGGCGCCCGTCTTCGGATCGGCGTACTCCTTGGCTCCGGTGGCAAGACCGACGAAGTTGGCCACGGTCTTGGGGGTGTGATCTCCGAAGAGGTTGATCACGATGTCCCCGTGATTGGTGTGCAGTGTTGCCTTCTGGGCCATGCTGGCCTTCCTTTCTGTCCGGACCCCCCATCCTGACAGATGCTGTGTGCCGTAGCGCCGCTACGGGTACGGTGGTGACATCCGAGCTCCCGGGAGGCAAAGTGAAGAGCAAGAAGCTACTCAGCGCGGTCGAGGACGGCACCCACACCGCTGTCGAGTACCTGACGCCCTACGTCGAGCAAGCGCTCCGCGATGGTGGGGAATTGGCAGACCAGACCTATGCGCGAGTGCGTCCGGTACTCAAGGACGCCCGCATCTTCGGGGCACGTTTCGCCGCCGACACCTTCGACAAGGTGCATCCGGTGATCGACGACGCGCTCGATCGGGTGTCCCCCGCTGTGGACGCCACCGTCAAGCGGGTGAAGCCGGCCGTCGACGACGTCCTGCAGATGATCCCACCGACGGTCGACCACGCCCGCGCAGTTGTCCAGGAGGACTTCCTGCCGAAGCTGGCCGACCTGCTCAGTGACCTCGCGCGCCAGCCGCTCGCACGGGAACTGAAGGTGGCGGCCGCAACTGCCGCACTCTCCAAGGAGCTCCGCAAGGTCTCGAAGCCGAAGCGCTCGGGCTGGAAGACGTTCGGCAAGATCCTGCTGGCAGGTGCAGCACTCGGTGCTGTTGCTGTCGCGATCAGGAAGCTGCTCGCCGACCCGTCCACCGGGTGGGAGTCGCACGTGCCGAGCACGGCCTATGTCGCCGATCCGGTCAGCGACGTCGTCGATGACCTGAAGGACAAGGCAGCTGACGTTGCCAAGGACGTCTCCGAGAAGGTCGAGGACGCCGCAGCCAAGGCCGCCGATGTCGTGGACGACGTCAAGGACAAGGCGACCGGCCTGGTCGACGACGCCAAGGACGTGGCGGCCGACGTGGCCGACGCGGCCAAGGAGGCCACCGGCGACATCGAGGACAAGCTCGACAAACTGGCCGATGAGGTCGAGGGGGGCGATGCGTCCCCTTTAGCCGATAGCCCCTACGGTGCGGGCTCGTACGTTGGTGACGAGCCGCCGGAGGGGTACAGCATCAAGGGCAACGACCGGTCGATGAAGTACCACGTACCGGGCAGCGCAGCGTATGAGCGGACGATCGCCGAGGTGTGGTTCAACACCGAGGACGCCGCCCGCGAGGCAGGGTTCGTCCGCGCCCAGCGCTGAGGGAGAACCTGAAGAAGTCCTGAGAATCCGGGGCGCCGACTCACAATCGGCCCCCGGATTTCGACTTTCCCGGGTGTGAACGATCATGACTTCGACGACCACGCCTCGTGGGTGCAAGCCGCCCCGTTCCGCGCACTGCTCGGACGCCTGATGGACGTCACCGGCCTGCCGTGGCCGGTGCTCGCCGATCACGGAGGCCTGCCACCGCAACTGGTCCACCGCCTGCTCTACGGGCGTGATGGCCGCCGGATCGCCCGCATCCCCAGGGACTGCGCGTGCCGCATCCTCTCACTCGACGAGCGCACCTTGCTGCGGGTGGCACGCCAGCACGGCGTCTTCGCCTAGTCTCTGGCACGTGCCCATCCCGGCCCTGCTGGCCGCGCCACTCATGGCCGTGGTGCTCGCCGTGGTCCTCGCCGTCGCCGTCGCCCTTGCCACGCCCGCGCTGCTGCGCCGCCTGCCCGTCCCGCCGGACGAGGACGGCGTTGCGCCGTTCATCGAGCTCGCCACGCCCCGCTTCCGGCTCGAAGTGCTCGCCTGCTCTGCGATCGCCGGCACCATAGCGTTCGCCTGCCTGCCGTACGCCCAGTGGCCGGCCTGGATCGGGCTGGTGAGCCTCGGCGCACTACTGGGCCTGATCGACCTCCACACGACCTTCCTGCCCCTTCGACTGAACTACCTCACCACTGCCGTCGCTGCCGTCGGCGTGGCTGCCACCGCGTGGCTGCAGGGCGACGGGTGGGTGCTGGTGTCTGCGGCCGCCGCCGGGGCCGCCGGCGCAGGCCTCTTCTGGGTGATCTGGCGGGTGAGCCACGGCTTCGCGTTCGGCGACGTCCGCCTCGCCGGAATGATCGGCATCGTTGCCGGCAGCAGGGGCGGGGCCTTCGCCCTGGCCGCGTTCTTCTTCGGCACGCTCATCGGCGCGGCCTGGGCGCTGGCGCAGCGGTGGCGGAAGGGCACGGACGAACCGTTCGCCTACGGTCCCGCACTCCTGCTGGGACCGCTGGTCGCCCTCCTTGTCACCGCGCTCGGGCTGCCTGGCTGACGCGCACCCAGGTGTCCAGCACAGAAGCGGCAGCACCAGAGTCGATCGCGTCATAGGCGCGCTGCAGCGGGCCGGCCAACTGGTCGGCGAGCGGCAGGGACAGGTCAGGCCCGGCGAAGGCGAGCTGCGCGGCAGCGGCGTTGAGGGCAACGATGTCGCGCACAGCGCCGGGCTGTCCGGCGAGCACCTCGCGGACGACCCCGGCGTTGTGGGCAGGGGTGCCGCCGACCAGGTCCTCCCTTGTTGCGGGCACGACGCCGAGGGCTGACGGGTCGAGCGTCGTCGCCTGCACGACCCCGTCCCGGATCATCCACACGTCCGAGGTGGTGGTCGTCGTGAGCTCGTCGAGGCCGTCCGTGCCGTGGAAGACGAGGCCGCGATGGCCTCGCCCGGCGATCACGCCGGCGACCAGCGGCGCCATCCGTGCGTCCGCGACGCCGACGGCCTGCGCGACCGGACGGGCCGGGTTGGCCAACGGGCCGAGGAAGTTGAAGGTGGTGGGAACACCGAGCTCGCCGCGGGCCGGCGAGGCGTAGCGCAGTGACTGGTGGTACATCGGCGCGAACAGGAAGACGATGCCGGCCTCCGCCAGCACCCCGGCCTGGGCGGACGGGGGTACGTCCAGCGCCACCCCGAGCGCCTCGAGGCAGTCGGCGGTGCCGCAGGCGCTGGAGGCGGCCCGGTTGCCGTGCTTGACCACCGGCACGCCGGTGGCTGCGGTGACGATGGCCGCCATCGTCGAGACGTTCACCGTGTTGGCCCGGTCGCCGCCGGAGCCGACGACGTCGACAGCCTCGCGGGGCAACGCGATGGCGGTGGCCCGCGACAGCATCGCCGTGGAGAGCCCGGTCAGTTCATCGACGGTCTCGCCCTTGGCCCGCAGGGCGATCGCGAACCCGGCGATCTGCACGCTGGTGGCTTCACCGGCGAGGATCTGGTCCATCGCCCAGTTCGCGGCCTCCGGCGTCAGGTCGCGCCGGCCCACCAGTTCGGTGAGCACCTGCGGCCAGGAAAGGCTCACGCCGTCGCCTGGGCCGCCAGCCGGGCCCGCAGCAGTTCGGCGGCCTGGGCCGGCAGCCGGACCGGGTCGACCGGATACGGGGTGACAGCGTCGGCCTCTGCCCACGTGGCCAGCCAGGCGTCGGCGACGCGGGCGACCAGCAGCAGCACCGGCGGGCAGTTCTCGATCTCGTTCTTCAGCTGGTGGCACAGGCCCATGCCGCCCGAAGGTACGGCCTCGCCGTCGAGGATCACCAGGTCGATGCCTCCGGCGTCCATCGCCTGCAGCACCACCGGCTGGGTGGCCACCTCGAACACGTCGAGTTCAGGGAGGTCGGCTGCCAGCCGCTTGCCAAGGGTCAGGCGCACCTGCTCCCGGGTCGTCCGATCGTCGGAGTACAGCAGCACCCGGGCGGTCGTCTGTTCGGTCATCGATCATCCTCATCCGGCGGCGCGACTGCGCGGCCGCCTGTGGCGTCATCGTAACGGTTTCCCCCGCCGGGACCGGATCCCGCCCGCTGTGCAGCGATCCGCTCCTCACGGTCGAGCTTGCGGTCGATGCGGACGGCCTCCCGCTTGCTGTCGGCGTACCACTGGGCGAGGAAGACGGCCATGATCACCCCCATG
>JAOATP010000017.1:0-18849 GCA_030158185.1 Propionicimonas sp. | reverse complement strand
GAGACGACCCCATGATCGTCGTGCCGAGGAACGCCTGTGCAGGCATCGTGATGAACAGCAGCAGCAGGCGCATCGGGTAGGGCAACCGGTGGGGCATCGGGTCGTTGCCGAGGATCGGGAAGAAGAAGAGGCAACCGACGGTGACCATGTAGACGTGCAGCAGGTCGTGCGCCCAGTCCACGTCCAGGGTGAACCGGTAGATCGCGGTGAGGTACAGCGCGAACGGTGTCGTGATCAGCAGCGCCGTCGCCAGCGGCGGGAAGAACAGCACCCGCAGGGGCCAGGAGTGCAGGATCGCCATCACGCGTCGCTTGCCGAGGCCGCCGAGGTTGCGCAGGAGCAGGGTCACGGGCGCCCCGATGGCGAGGAACACCGGCGTGATCATCGTCAGCATCATGTGCTGCACCATGTGCACGCTGAACAGGACGGTGTCGTAGGCACCGAGCGCGCTCATGCCGGCGATCGAAGCCGTCCCGATGCCGCCGAGGCACCACGACCAGGTGCGGACGGCCGGCCAGGCGTCGCCGCGCGCGCGGAGCCGCCAGACACCCCAGACGTAGAGGCCGAGGCCGAGGGCTGCGGGAATCGCGAAGAGCGGATCGAACTTCCACTCGGTGAGCAGCCGCAGCCACGTCAGGGGCGGGGGCTGATTCCCCGGGTCGGCATGCAACGGGATGAGCCACCCGCCGAATCGCATGGCCCATTATCGATCTCCGGTGGTGACCATTGGGCCTTGTGTTGGACATAATGGCGGAATGGCCCACACCACGCCGCTGAGCGCACCCGCCGGGGCAAGTCCCGGCGCGTTGCACACGATCGCCTCCAGTCGGCTGCAGGGCAGCAGGACACGTCCTGACAACCTCGCCGTGGGCGTCATCATCTGGCTCGCCAGCGAGCTGATGTTCTTCGCAGCGCTCTTCGCCGCCTACTTCTCGCTGCGGGAGATCACCACCGCCGCGGCTGCCCCCGGAGCGACCACGATGTGGTCCTGGGGTGCTTCACACCTAGACAACAACTGGTTCGGCATCACGTTCCCGTGGTTCGCAACGATCAACACCACGATCCTGATCCTGTCGTCTGTGACCTGCCAGCTGGGCGTGCACGCTGCGGAGAAGGGTCAGGTGGCCCGCACGGGGAAGCTCTCCGACGTCGGCGCGTGGGGCCTGCGGGAGTGGTACACCCTGACTTTCCTCATGGGCGCTGTCTTCATCGGCGGCCAGGCCTACGAGTACGCGAACCTCGTCGCCGAGGGTTTCGTGATGTCGACCAATGCCTATACCTCGGCGTTTTTCCTGGCCACCGGCTTCCACGGTCTCCACGTGATCGGCGGCCTGGTGGCATTTTTGCTTATGTTGGGACGGACCTACGTCTCGCGGAGGTTCACCCATGAACAGGCAGTTCACGCAATTGTCACCTCGTACTATTGGCATTTCGTAGACGCGATCTGGGTCGTGCTCTTCGGCGTGCTCTACCTGCTGCGCTGACCACTGACTTCCTTAGGAGGAACCCTGATGAGATTCCTGGCCTCAGGACGTCGGCACAAGGCCGCGCGGCCGCTGCTGCTCCTGCTCAGCCTCTTCCTGGTCGGCGCCGTCTACGCGCTGGTCACGCCGGCCACCAGCTCCTCCGCCGAAGGTGTCGCAGACGCCCAGCTCATCGCGGCGGGCAAGAACCTGTTCGCCACCAACTGCGCCTCCTGCCACGGGCTGAACGCAGAGGGCCTCGCCCAGCAGGGCGCGCCGAACCTGACCAACGTCGGCGCAGCCGCAGTGGACTTCCAGGTGCGCACCGGACGGATGCCGATGGCCAATCCGCTGGTGCAGGCTCCGCGCAAGGAGAACACGTTCACCGAGGACGAGATCGCAGCGCTGGCCGCGTACGTCGCCAGCCTCGGAGACGGCCCGGCGATCCCCGACGAGAGCCAGTACGACCCGAGCAGCGTCAGCGCAGAAGGGGTGGCCCGCGGCGGCGACCTGTTCCGCACCAACTGCTCCGCCTGCCACAACTTCAAGGGCGCCGGCGGCGCCCTGCCTGACGGCCGGGTCGCCCCGAGCCTGCAGGGAGTGGACGCGAAGGAGATCTGGGAGGCCATGCGCACCGGCCCCGGCCAGATGCCGGTGTTCGCCTCCGGGTCCATCCCGGACGAGGACGTACAGAAGATGGTCGCCTACCTCGAGCAGGTGAACGCCACCCCGTCCGCCGGACTCTCACTCGGCGGGCTCGGCCCGGTTGCCGAGGGCTTCTGGGCCTGGGTCGCAGGCATCGGCTCGCTGGTGCTGTTCGCAACCTGGATCGCGACAAGGGGGCCCCGCGCATGAACGAGCAGAAGACGCCGCCCGTCGCCGACCCGGGGCTCGAGGAGCACGAGCACCGCTTCACCGACGTGGACGAGGCAGCCGCCGATCGCGCGTACCGGCAGATCGTGGGCATGCTGGCCGCGGTACCGGTGCTGGTGCTCGCCTTCCTCTTCGTGTACTTCGGCGTGCCGAAGGATGCCGAACTGGTCCTGTTCGGTGCCAACTTCCAGATGCAGACGACGCTCCTCGGCCTCACCGGTGGCCTGGCCACCCTGCTGATCGGTGTGGCGGCCATCGCCTGGGCACGTTCGCTGATGAGCGATGAGGAGATCGTGGGCGACCGCCACGGTGCACCCTCCCCACCGGAGGCACGCGAGCGCGTGCTGGCCGACCTCGAGACGGGGATCGAGGCCTCCGGGATCCGCAGGCGCAAGTTGCTCGGGACCGGCATGGCGGGAGCACTGGGCCTGATCGCCGTCCCCGCGATCGTGACCCTCGCCGACCTCGGCCCGTGGCCGACCCCCGACCTGCGCGCAGAGACCCTGGAGAAGACCATCTGGGCCGAGGGCATCCGGTTGGTCAACGATGTCAACTACTTGCCGCTGAAGGCTTCCGAGCTCCTGGTGGGACAGCTCGTCAATGCGGTGCCGGCCAACCTTGAGGAACTGCACGGCGCCGAACACCAGTCGGCGAAAGCCAAGGCAGCAATCATCATCGTCAGGATGGACCCGAACTCCATCAAGATCCCCGACTCGCGCAAGGACTGGCAGGTCGACGGGATCCTCTGCTACTCCAAGATCTGCACCCACGTCGGTTGCCCGATCAGCCTGTGGGAACAGCAGACCCACCACTTGCTCTGTCCCTGCCACCAGTCGACCTTCGACCTCGGCAACTCCGGGGTGGTCGTCTTCGGTCCCGCAGCACGTTCGTTGCCACAGCTGCCGATCACCACCGACGCCGAGGGGTACCTGGTCGCACGGAGTGACTTCACGGTCCCTGTGGGTCCCAGCTACTTCGAGCGGGATTCGTCCAAGGACTACAAGGAGGGTGATCGCTGATGGCAAAGCCAGCAGAACTGAGCCCCGAATCCCCGGCCATGGAGGTTCGAACCCCGCCCAAGGAGGCTGCGCCGAGCAAGCTCGCCGGCCCCGCGACCTGGGTGGACGACCGCATCGGCCTCGCCAAGCTGATGGGCAACATCCGCAAGGTGTTCCCCGACCACTGGTCGTTCCTGCTGGGCGAGATCGCCCTCTACTCGTTCGTCATCCTGCTGCTCACCGGCGTCTTCCTCACGATCTGGTTCAAGCCGTCGATGGCAGAGGTCGAGTACGCCGGCACCTACGAATTGATGCGCAACGTCCCGATGTCGGAGGCGTTCGCCTCGACGCTGGCGATCAGCTTCGACGTGCGCGGCGGCCTGCTGGTGCGCCAGATCCACCACTGGGCAGCGATGCTCTTCGTTGCGGCCATGACCGTCCACATGCTGCGGGTCTTCTTCACCGGCGCCTACCGCAAGCCGCGTGAACTGAACTGGCTCATCGGCGTGGGCCTGTTGTCCATCGGCCTCGTCGAGGGTTTCGCCGGCTACTCCCTTCCCGATGACCTGCTCTCCGGTACCGGGTTGCGGTTCGTCGACGGCCTGGTGCGCTCGATCCCGCTGATCGGCACCTGGGCCGAGTTCTTCGTCTTCGGCGGCGAGTTCCCCGGTGAACTGGTGATCGCGCGGCTCTACATGGTTCACATCCTGCTGGTGCCCGGCCTGCTGCTGGGCCTGATCAGTGCCCACATGGCGTTGCTGGTCTACCACAAGCACACACACTGGCCGGCGCCGGGTCGCACCAACCACAACATCCAGGGCTACCCGTTCTTCCCGATCTACGTTGCGAAGGCCGGCGGGTTCTTCTTCATCGTCTTCGGCATCACGATCCTCATGGGTGCCCTCATCCAGATCAACCCGGTGTGGCTGTTCGGCCCGTACAACCCGGCTCAGGTGACGGCCGGCTCGCAGCCCGACTGGTACATGGGCTTCGTCGAGGGGGCCATCCGGATCATCCCGAACTGGGAGACCCACCTGCTCGGCACCACCTGGTCGTGGAACATCTTCCTGCCCGGTGTCGGCCTGATGGGTCTGCTGTTCACGGCGCTCGGCGCCTACCCGTTCATCGAGGCCTGGATCACCGGCGACAAGTCCGAGCACCACCTGCTCGACCGCCCGCGCAACGCCCCCAACCGGACGGCGCTCGGCGTGGCCGGCATGGCCGCGTACGGCATGTTCTGGCTCGCCGGTGGCAACGACATCATTGCCACCCAGTTCCACGTCTCGCTGAACGCCGTGACCTACTTCATGCGGGTCGCCGTGTTCGTTGTCCCGGTGCTGGCCTTCATCGTGACCAAGCGGATCTGCCTCTCGCTGCAGCGTGCCGACCGGGACCGTGTGCTGCACGGGTCGGAGTCGAACATCATCGTCCGGAGCCCCGACGGCGGCTACAGCGAGTCGCACGCCCCGATCTCGCAGGGCGAGGCCTACTCCCTCACCCGGCATCCGCAGCTGGAAGCCCTCACGCCCAACGGCGAGAAGGTCGGACGGACGCGGCAGCGGCTCTCACGCTGGTTCGCGGACGGCCAGGTGCCGACGCCGACGGCTGAGGAGATTGAAGCGGCAGCCCACCACTCCTCCGACGTTGCTGCGATCGAGGGCGGGGACACACCCGCCATCGAGAGCAGCGAGACTGCCGAGACAGGGGCGTCCCACTGAGCCCGCTGGTGGAGGTGGTGCGGTCGGGTGCCGTGCTGCCGGCACCGTCGGACGTCGAGGAGCTTTACGCCCTCTCGACCGGCGGCGACCCCGGTGAGACGGCGGAACTGTTCGCGACCCTGTACGACCTGGCGCTCGACCGCAGCGACGTCGTCGCCGTCACCGCGCGGGAGGTGGGCGAGCTCGTCGGTTTCGGGTACGGCCACCGCTGGCTGTGGGCCGAACAGAGCGACGACTGGTCAGGCGAACTCGCTGCGGAACTGGGCGAGGACGCGCAGCGGCTGGAGCAGGCCTTCGCCGTGCAACTGCTGGCCGTGCACCCGAAGTTCACCCACCGTGGACTGGGCTTCGAGCTGCTCAAGCAACTGATGGTGGCCTCCGGCTCCCCGGTGCACTGGCTCCAGCTGGAGGACTCCGACACCCCGGCGCGTCGTCTCTTCCGTCGCATGGGGTACCGCCCATTGGGCGAGGCGGCACAGGTCCTCGTTCACGGCTGAGCTGGACCGCTAACCTTGACCGGTGCGATTTCTCACCGGCAAGCCGTCCTATGACCTGACCTACGACGACGTCTTCATGGCGCCACGGCGCAGCTCGGTCACCTCGCGGCTCGACGTCGACATGACCAGCACCGACGGCCTCGGCCTTCCGCTGCCGCTCATCGTCGCGAACATGACGGCGGTCGCCGGACGCCGGATGGCGGAGACCGTTGCCCGCCGCGGCGGCATCGCGATCATCCCGCAGGACCTGCCCACCGACATCGTCGGCAATGCGATCGCGCGGGTGAAGGCTGCACCGACCGTCTTCGACTCCGCCATCACCATCGGGCTGCATGCCACCGTCGGCGAGGCCCTGATGCTGCTGCCCAAGCGCGCGCACGGCGTCGTTGTCGTCGTCGACCACGGCAAGCCGGTGGGCACGCTCACGGCGGCGGAGGCCGAGGGTCTCGACCGGTTCGCGCAGGTGCACGAGGCCATGAGCACCGACCTCACCATCGTTGACGTCGGCGCCACCCCGACCGAGGTCTTCGACCTGCTGTCGGCCCGGCGACACAAGGCTGCCATCGCGGTGCTGGACGGCCGGCTCGTCGGCCTGATGACCGTCAAGGGCGCCCTGCGCGCCGCGCTGTACTCCCCAGCCCTCGACGGCGACGGCAACCTCAGGATCGGCGCGGCTGTCGGCATCTCCGGCGACGTGGAGCGTCGCGCGGAGAGCCTGCTCGAGGCCGGTGCGGACGTGCTCGTCATGGACACGGCCCACGGGCACCAGGAGCGGATGATCAGCGCCGTCCAGCGGTGCAGGGCAGCGGTGAACGCCTCCGGCCGGAACGTCCCGATCGTCGCCGGCAACGTCGTGACCGCCGACGGCACGGCCGACCTGATCGAGGCCGGTGCGGACGTGGTGAAGGTGGGCGTCGGTCCGGGCGCGATGTGCACGACGCGCATGCAGACCGGTGTCGGTCGCCCGCAGTTCTCCGCCGTGCTGGAGTGCGCGGAGGAGGCTCGCGACTCCGGCAGGAGCATCTGGGCGGACGGTGGCGTCCGGCACCCCCGCGACGTCGCCCTCGCCCTCGCTGCCGGCGCGGGTGCCGTGATGATCGGCTCCTGGTTCGCAGGAACGCACGAGTCCCCCGGCGAGCTGATGTACGCCTCGGACGGACGGCCCTACAAGGAGTCCTTCGGCATGGCGTCAGCGCGCGCGGTGCGGGCACGCACCCGCACCCAGTCGGCGTTCGACCGGGCGCGGGCATCGCTGTTCGAGGAGGGCATCTCCTCCTCGCGGATGTATCTCGACCCCGCCCGCCCTGGTGTCGAGGACCTGCTCGACTTCATCGTCTCGGGCGTGCGGAGCTCCTGCACGTACGCCGGGGCCCGCACCCTCACCGAGTTTCACAGCCAGGCGATCGTCGGCGTGCAGTCGGCCTCCGGTTACAACGAGGGACGCCCACTGCACTCGAGCTGGTGAGCAGGGTTCAGGCGAGGATCACTCCTTGCCCTCAGCCAGCACGATGATGCGGTCGGCCGGCGCGAGGGTGAACATGTCGCTCTTCTTCGGGTTCACCTTCACGCCGTAGCCGGCTGCGCCCACATGGGCGTCGGCAGCGACCCGGTAGCCGATGGCGGTCTCGCCACGGCGTCGCGCAGCCTCGAGGACGGCGTAGAAGTCCACCGTGCTGCCCGGCGTGATGTACTCGGCGGCCGGGTTGAGGTAGATCTCGCTGCCGGCGCTGGAGAACAGCGTGTCGAACACCTCGGTGAGCTTCTTGTTCTCCGACACCTGCGAGAGCAGCAGCGCGATCAGCTTGTCGCTGACGATGAAGTCGTCGGCCTCTGTGACCTCGGCGAGCTCACGGTTGGTGTCGTCGAGCATCTCGCTGACGATGTTGAGGTCGAAGCCGCCGACCTCGGAGATGTCGCGGAGCTGGAGCAGGGTGACCAGCGTCCGGCTGTCCGCCCGCTGCGGGTCCGGCTCGTCCTTGTCCGCCAGCACGATGATGTGGTCGAAGTTCTGGACCCCTAGCCTGTCGAGCACCGCCCGCTTGGTCGGGTCACCCGGCGCGTGGGTTGCCGTGACGTTGTCGAAGACCGGCAGTTCCGGGTTCGCGATCGAGACCACGTGCACGAGGGAACCCTCTGCGACGTACTCGTCGAGTTCCCGCAGCATCGCAGCGAGCCCGGAGTTGAACCCCAGCACCAGCGTGCGCTCGGGCGCCGACGGCGGGCTCGCCACCTCGGAGATGGCGTCGACGGCAGGCGTCCCCGGCTCGCCGAGGGTGATCAGGCTGTCGTCCCCCGCGATCACGATCACCTGGTCACCGGCAGTGATGACGGTGTCGGCCGGCGGGTTGATGGCCACAACGCCGTCGTGGACGATGCCGATCGCCGCGCTGTCGGTGAAGGAGAGCAGGGCGTCGAAGTAGGTGCGTCCGACGAGCGCCGGCTGCTCGGTGAAGTAGATCTCGTCGCCGTCGAAGTCGAGGAGCTCCTGGTAGACAACGGAGAGTCCCGACTGGCGGCAGCTCTGGACGGTGATCCGCCCGATCAGGTCGGGGCCGAGCACCCAGTGGGCCTCATCCTTGCCGACCAGTCGTGCGACCTCGAGGTTCTCGGGGTCGGCAAGCTCGCCGACGATGTGATGCGGCGCGGGCTTGCGTCCGGGGTTGTTGGTGAGCGCAAGGGCGGTCTTGATGACCTCTGCGTCGGGGTCGGCCGACCCCTCGGGTGCGAGCAGGATGATGCTCCGTGCCTCGGAAGGGCTGACCATCGCGAGGTCGGTGAGCCGCTTCGGGTCTCCGGTGCGGCAGATCACGGTGGTCTTGCCGAGGTTGCCCGCTGCGAGGCGGATCTCGTCCTCCATCTCGACCTTGTCCTTGTCGGCCAGCACGACGATGGTGGCGCGACCGCGGGACTCGTTGGCGATTGCGAGCTCGTGGACGATCGAGTGGATCTTGGAGTTCCAGCCGAGGATCAGCGTGTGGTCGTGCTCGAGGACGCGGGAACGGCCCTTGCGGAGTTCCTCGATCTTGCTGTCGAAGGCGCCGGAGACGATGCCGATCAGGCTCGCAACGATGATCAGGCCGCCGATGGTGATCACCAGCATGAGCAGCCGGAAGCCCCAGCCGGTGTCGCCGCCCATGGTGCCGGGGTCGAGGGTGCGCAGCAGGCCACCCCAGAGGAGATCGAGCCAGTCACCCTCGGCAGCGCCCTCGGGGAAGGCCCCGAAGAGGAACACCAGCACGGTGACCACCAGTACCAGCACGACCGTGGCAAGGCCCAGCAGGCCCATCAGCGCAATGGTGCCGCGCGACATCCAATTGTCGAACCAGTAACGGAAACGCTCGGCGAAACTCGGCTTGTCCATGTGTCCTTCCCCAGCCCCAGAATGGGGCGGGGTCAGCCTATTGGCTACGGTGTTCGCGGTCTGTCACCCCGACGGTGGACAAAGGCATTCATTGAATTCGCCGAGCCTGGCTCAGTGCTGGTAGTCGTCCCGGTAGTACTGGTAGCACCAACCGGTCACTGACCAGATTCCCATGCCCACACCGAGCAGCGTCAGCCACCAGCCGAACACCGGCCCGAGGGCCATGATCGTGACGGTGAGCCCGGCCCAGAAGGGCCAGATGCTGCTGGAAGGGAAGAACCCGATCTCGCCGGCGCCGTCGATGATCTCGCCGTCCTTGCGGTCCTCCGGACGCGCATCGATCTTGTTCGACTGGACCGTGAAGAAGACCGACAGCATTCCGAAGAAGGCGAGGGTAAGCAACAGTGCCACCGTGCCGATGATTTCGCGGGCCATGAACCAGTAGATCGGAGTCACGACGACGAAGAATGCCGCGACGAAGACGAACATCCACTTTTCGGCCTTCACTTCTCGGCCTCCTTGCTGGTGGCGGCGTCAAGGGCTTCCTGGGCAGGGTTCGCCGGAGCAGGGATCGCAGGGTGCGAGATGTCGAAGGCCGGCGATTCCGAACGGATGCGCGGCAGCTTGTTGAAGTTGAAGCGCGGTGGCGGGCTGGTGGTTGCCCACTCCAGCGACCGTCCCCAGCCCCACGGGTCGTCGGTGTTCACCAGCGGCGCCTTGCGGGTGATCCACACGTTCCAGATGAACGGGAGGAAGGAGATGCCCAGCAGGAAGGCGCCGACCGTTGAGACCTGGTTCAGGAAGGTGAAGCCCTCCGTCGGCAGGTAGTCGGCGATGCGTCGCTGCATGCCCTCGACGCCCAGCCAGTGCTGCACGAGGAAGGTGGTGTGGAAGCCGATGAACAGCAGCCAGAAGTGCAGCTTGCCGATGCGCTCGTTCAGCATCCGCCCGGTCAGCTTCGGCCACCAGAAGTAGAAGCCGCCGAACATCGCGAACACCACCGTGCCGAACAGCACGTAGTGGAAGTGCGCGACGACGAAGTAGGTGTCCGACACCGGGAAGTCCAGCGGCGGCGAGGCCAGCATGATGCCGGTCAGCCCACCGAAGAGGAACGTGGTGAGGAAGCCGATCGCCCAGACCATTGGCGTGTCGAAACTGATGGCTCCGCCCCACATCGTGCCGATCCAGTTGAAGAACTTCACACCCGTCGGCACCGCGATCATGAACGTCATGAAAGAGAAGAACGGCAGGTTCACCGCTCCGGTGACGAACATGTGGTGCGCCCAGACCGCGATCGAGAGGGCGCCGATGCTCAGCGTGGCTGCAACCAGGCCGATGTAGCCGAAGACGGGCTTGCGGCTGAACACCGGGAGGATCTCGGTGATGATGCCGAAGAACGGCAGGGCGATGATGTAGACCTCCGGGTGCCCGAAGAACCAGAACAGGTGCTGCCACAGGATCGCGCCGCCGGTGGCGGGATCGAGGATGTGCGTCCCCATCCTTCGGTCGGACTCGAGCACCAGCAGGCCTGCCGCCAGCACCGGGAAGCAGATCAGGATCATGATCGAGGTCACCAGGATGTTCCAGGTGAAGATGGGCATCCGGAACATGGTCATGCCCGGGGCCCGCATCGTGATGATCGTCGTGATGAAGTTCACGGCGCCGAGGATCGTGGAGAGGCCCATCACGTAGAGGCCCATGATCCACAGGTCACCGCCGACACCGGGCGAGTTCACCGCGTCGGAGAGCGGAACGTAGGCGAACCAGCCGAAGCTCGCGGCACCACCGGGGGTGAGGAAGCCGGCACAGGCCGTCACAGAGCCGAACAGGTACAGCCAGAAGCTGAAGGCGTTCATCCGCGGGAACGCGACGTCCGGTGCGCCGATCTGCAGCGGCATGATCGCGTTGGCGAACGCGACGAACATCGGGGTTGCGAACATCAGCAGCATCAGCGTGCCGTGCATGGTGAAGAACTGGTTGAACGTCTCGTAGTGCATGAACTGCAGGCCGGGGAAGGCGAGCTCCGCACGGATCGCGAGCGCCAGAAGGCCGGCGAAGGCGAAGTAGCCCAGCGAGACGACGAAGTACATGTTGCCGATCACCTTGTGATCGGTGGTGGTCAGCAGCTTCATCGCAAGGGTGCCCCAGCGCTTGCGCTCGACAACAGGCGCGACCTCGACGACGTCCGTTCCTGCACGGCTGGCGATCGTGGTCATTTCTTCTCCCCCTCAACAGCAGGGACGGTCGGCACGACGTTCGGGTACTCCGGCGGCGTCACCTCGCCGACATTGTTCGGGTTGGCCTTCAGGGACTTCAGGTAGGCGATGTACTCCTGCTCCGGGACCACGTGGACGGTGAAGAGCATGGCTGCGTGGTAGGTGCCACAGAGCTCCGCACACTTTCCGGAGTAGACCCCCACCTTGTCCGGGGTGATGTCGAACGAGTTCTGACGACCAGGAATGACGTCCAGCTTGAAGTAGAACGCCGGCACCCAGAACGAGTGGATCACGTCGGCCGAGGCAAGGTTGAAGCGCACCGGCTTGTTGACCGGGAGGTACAGGTCGGGGATCTTGTCGATCGTGCCGGCCTCGTGCACGACAGCGCCGACCGCCGGGTTGGACGCCTCCATGTAGTTGAAGGTCCACGACCACTTCTGGCCGATCACGTTGATGGTGGTCACCGGCCTGGTCGTCTCCTTCGCCAGCACGCCGTTCTGCGCCTGCACGGTGTAGAAGAACAGCACCCCGATGATCAGGAACGGCACGAGCGTGTAGAGGAGTTCGAGCGGCAGGTTGTAGCGGGTCTGGCGCGGCTGCTCGTCGGGCTGCCGCTTGCGGTACCTGATCATCACCCAGACGATCAGGCCCCAGACGAAGACACCGACGACCAGCGATGCGATCCACGCGCCGACCCAGAGGTTGCCGACGAACGGCGCGCGGTCACTGGCAGCCTCGGGAAGGCCGAACCGGCCCCATTGTGCTGCGGTCTCGGCACTGCAGCCGGAAAGGGCGAGCGTGGCGCCGAGCACCGACCCGGCAAGCAGCAGCCTCAACGGGTGTAGCTGTCGGACCACGAGGGCGCCTTCCGGTTCGATACCTACTGGTGCGCGAAACCCTAGCTGCCAGCCTTGCTCAGTGGAAGCTGTCCCCACAGGCGCAGGAGCCCTGGGCGTTGGGGTTGTCGATGGTGAAACCCTGCTGCTCGATGGTGTCGACGAAGTCGATGGTCGCACCCGAGAGGTAGGGGGCGCTCATGCGGTCGGTGACGACGGTGACCCCGTGCCAGTCGGCCGTGACGTCGCCGTCGAGCTCG
The DNA here is from genome assembly GCA_030158185.1 of Propionicimonas sp. Taxonomy (GTDB): domain Bacteria; phylum Actinomycetota; class Actinomycetes; order Propionibacteriales; family Propionibacteriaceae; genus Propionicimonas. Next base: position 6,627 of record JAOATP010000017.1, on the reverse strand, counting down.
CGGTCGTCCAGCTGCAGCTGGTAGCGCAGGCCGGAGCAGCCACCGGGGGCCACGGAAATGCGCAGCGCGAGGGTCTGGACGTCCTCGTTGGCGATCAGGTCCTTGACCTTCTGCGCCGCGACGGGGGTGAGTGCAAGGCCATCCGTGGTGGTGATGGGGGATTCGATCGTCGTCATATCTGCCTGAATTCCTTCCGGACTGAGGTTCCAGTGCGTTCAACCTGCCCAGTCGGGCCGGTATTCCGCCGGTCGGCTCAGTCTACTCAAGGCCTTCCGGCACCCGGAACCCACCCGGCCGCGATTCGGGCGGCCGTCGCGGTGAGGCCGTCCGGGGTCGGGGGCCCGGCCGGCAGCAGGTGGGCGGCCTCGAGGCCGAGCGTGCGCAGCTCGCGCCGGGCGAGGCCGGCCCCCGTGGTGAACAGGACGCACGGACGTTCCGCCTCATCAGCCCAGCCGGCAACCGCCTGCACCACAGGGCCGCCGCGGTCGAGGGCCGACAGTTCGGTGCAGCCGGTGACGACAAGATCAGCCCTTGGCAGCGTCTCCGCCAGGCCGGCGATGCGGTGGCAAAACTGCGTACCGGTGGTCACCTCTCCGCCGCTGGCAAGGACCGCGAGCCCGCAGCCACCGGCAGCACCCCCGCCCGGGGCAGTCGCAAGGCCGGCACCGAGCGAAGCAGCACGGGTGGCGAGGACGGCGTCGGCGGCGAGCAGCTCCGCGACGTCCACCCTGCCGGCGAAGGCCCGCCGGGCCAGTCCGCCACCGATCCCGGTCGCCGGCAGTTGCAGTTCGTCGGGGGCGACGAGCCCGAGGAGGTCGCGGCCGGCCAGCGCCGCACCGGCTGCTGCCAGCAGGCCCGCCCCACCGTCGTGGGCCGTGATGCCGGTGAGGTCGAGCACCACGCGTCCCGCGTCACCGACGCAGGCGGCGATCCACTCCCCCGCCTCGGTGGTGGTCGCCCCGGGCGCCCACGACGGCACCGCCTGCTGGGCGAAGCCGATCAGCACTGCACCCGGCCAGCGGACCAGCCAGCCGCGTCCCTGCGTCTGCGCCTGTCCCCCGGTGAGTGCCGCAACGGCGACGGCGAGGTCCGGGCCTCCGGCGGCGACCGGAGCCAGCGCAACCTGGGCGTGAGGTGCGATGCCGCGGGCGAGCGCCGTCCCTGCTGCCACCGGGTCGAGATCGCCGATGCGTCCGCAGACGACGGCCACCCTCACGGGTGCGCCTCGAACGGCGGCTGCTGGAAACCCTCACCCTCCGGCTCGTCCGGCAGGTCGTCCGGTTCGCTCCCTGCGTCGCCTGTGAGCCGGCGCAGTTCCGCCCGCAGCGCGGCGGCCTGTTCCCGCAGGGCGTCCACCCGGGAGGTGAGGGCCGCGTGCGCGGTGTCGAGCGCCGCGGCCCGCGCCGCTGCTGTCTCTCCGGACAGGCGGGCCCTGTCGAAGGCGAACCGGCGCCGCGCCGCACCGACGTCCGACAGCTCTGCCCGCGCCTCGTGCAGGGCTGTGAGGGCGTGCTGGTAGGCCAGCTCCGCCGCGGACAACCCGTCTGCCTCGACCACGCGCAAACCCCCTGAACCCGGCGGGTGCCGATTGACCTAGGATGTGGCAGACATCCTTCACCACAGCGAGGTATGAAGTGGCATTGTTCCGTCCCTACGACCGGTCCGAGTCGGACAAGTCCGAATCGAAGCCGGCCGAGACCGCCGACCAGGCGAAGTCCGCGAAGAAGGAGGCCCCCACACCTTCGCGTCGCGATGCCGAGGCCGCACGCAGGGAACGGATGAACCCCACCCTGAGCGCGAAGGAGATGCGGGTCAAGGAGCGTGCCGCGAAGAACTCCATGCGCGACGAGCAGTTCGCCCGCACGGAGGGCACGCCGGGCAAGGTCCTGATGCGTGACTTCATCGACGCCCGGCGCAGCGTCGCCGGCTACTCGATGCCGATCCTGATGATCACGCTGGCCTTCTCGCTGCTGGTGAGTTCCTTCAGCACCGACGCCGCCTACCTCGTGACGTGGTTCACCTACGGCATCTTCGCCCTGATCGCCGTCGACATCTTCGCGATGTGGACCAAGTACAAGAAGCTGCACGCCGAGCGCCTGCCCAACGTGCCGCTGAAGGGCCTGCTGGCCTACATGCTGAACCGCGCCATCAACCTTCGCCGGCTGCGCATGCCCGCACCGCGGGTGAAGCCGGGCGACGAGATCTGAGCCATGGGCTACTACTGGGCAGCGATGCCCGAGCCCACCCAGCAGGCCGCGGCCGATCTCGGCCTCGACGTCGAGTTCGACGACCAGGCCGAGGCAGAGGCCTGGCTCAGCGCCAGCTACGCGGAGCTCGCAGAAGGTGGCGTGCACACGGTGACGCTCTACGAGTCGGACCGCCTGGTCTACGGGCCGATGAGCCTGGAGGACTAGGGCGCCTCCCCGTCGAGCCGGTCCTGCTCCTCCTTCTCGAGCTGGGTGTAGGCGATCTTTCCCACGAGAGTGGTGGGGAGCGACGAGCGGAACTCGATGCTGCGCGGCACGGCCCACTTCATGAGGTGCTTGCGGCAGTGGACGAGGAGCTGGTCCTGCAGCGCCTTGTCGCCCAACGCTGCGCCGGCAGGCACGACGAACGCCTTCACCGATGACATCTGGTACTCATCCGGTGTGCCGATGACACAGGCTCGCTGGACGCCGGGATGGGCCTCGAGCACCTGCTCCACCTGCGCCGGGTAGACCGACACCCCCGACACCTTGATGATGCGCTTCGTGCGTCCCTTGAAGTACAGGTAGCCGTCGGCGTCCATCGTCGCGATGTCACCGGTGTGCAGCCAGGTGCGTCCGTCCTCGTGCACCCGCAGGGTGTCGGCCGTCGCCATCGGCTCATTGAGGTAGCCGTTCATCAGGGTGGGCCCCGTGACACAGAGCTCGCCCTCCGCACCGTAGGGCAGTTCCACTCCGGTGGAGTCGGCCACTTTCACGCGCATCCCCGGAATCGGGATGCCGATCGAGTTCTCGCGGTAGGCGTGCGGCGGTGACACCGTGCAGGCCGTGACGCACTCGGTGAGGCCGTAGCCCTCCATGAGCTCCACCCGGCCACCCTGCGCGGCGAGGGCGGAGTCGAACCGCGCCTTCAGGTCGCTGGTGAGGGAGTCACCGCCGGAGTAGGCGCCGAGGAGCCTGGTGAAGCGGACCTTTGCGAACTTCTTCTCTGCGAGGAGCGCCTGAAAGAGGGTGGGCACTCCGGCGATAAAGGACGGCGAGTGCTTGACGAGGTTGTCGATGTAGACCTTCGTGGAGAACTCGGGCACAAGGATGGCGAAGGCGCCGACGGTGAGCGGCGTGTGGATGCACAGTCCCAACCCGAACCCGTGGAAGACCGGCAGGATCGCCAGCACACTGTTCCCCGGACGGATCCCCGTGATCGCCCGCATCGAGACGGCGAGCGCGTTGAAGCTGGCAGAGGACAGCTCGATGCCCTTCGGCAGCGCCGACGTCCCGCCACTGAACAGCACGACGCTCCCGTCGTGGGGGTCGCCGGCGCGGACGTAGTCGCCGCGCGGCCGCGCGCCCTTCAGGAAGTCCTTCCAGTTCAGTACGCGCGGGTCACCGGCCGGCACGGGCGCGATCCTGCGACCCTTCGTGACCGAGAAGCCGAGCTTCTTCGCCCCGCTCAGGTAGTCGGAGAAACGGGTGATCAGCAGGCGTTCGACGGAGGTCTCTTCGAGGATGTCGCGGAAGCGGCCGTAGAACAGGTCCATGGTGACGGCCCACCTGCTGCCGGTCTGGGTGAGGTAGTGCTGCAACTCCGTCGGTGACGACAGCGGGTGGGTCATCACGGCCCGTGCACCGATGCGGTTCAGCGCGTAGAACATGACGATCGCGTTGGGCACGTTGGGCATCGACAGCATCACGCTGTCCCCCGGCCCGATGCCGTGGAGGCGGAAGGCCTCGGCGCACCGGTCGATGTCGGCGAGCAGGTCACGGTAGGAGATCCGCCGCCCGAAGTAGATCAGGGCTGTGCTGCGCGGAGCGCGCCGCGCCGTCTCTGCGACCAGTTCGTACATGGTCGCGTCCGGCACCGTGATGTCGGTCGGCAGGTCACCGTAGGAGGCCAGCCAGGGTGTGCTGGACATCGTCGTCCCGTCCTAGATCCGCTGGAGCTGCATGGGGTCGTTCAGGTAGGTGTCGAACAGTTCGAGGGCGCGCGCGTCGTAGTAGCCGTCTGCGATCCGCTCGTCGAGGGCGATCTTCAGTTCCATGGTTCGCCGAACGGTCGGCTGCCCGTCCTCGCCGACGACGACGGTGGGCTTCACCTTCCCGATCGTGACGAACAGGCTGCAGGTGCCCCACTCGAACAGGTGGTGGTACGCGGCGTCGAGGCCCACGCTGCCGAGGTTGGCCACGTACGCGCTGCACCGAAGGGGATCGATACCACGGAGGAAGCCCGGGGTGTCGATGTAGAAGTCCCACAACCCGAGGAGATTGATCGCCACCTGGAGCAGGGCGCGCGGCAGGTGCAGGAAGAGGTCGAGCAGCTTGTCGTCGGACTTCTCCTCCCCGGACTTCGCCGAGCGGATCTCGCCCCGGAGCTTCGCGAGGGCGGTCGCTGCGTCGTCGGCCGGCTTCACGGTGACGTAGACGTTGGTCTCCGTGCTGTCGTCGGTGAACTGGCGGCGGGCGATGAAGGACAGCTGAACGTCCCTGCGCTGGTAGAGCCGGCGCCCGATGATGTACCGGTTGAGGGTCGGCCGCTCACGCAGGATCTTGACGAGGGCAAGCATCACCGCCTCAAAAAGGCTCAGCTGCTCTGGCGTGCCCTTCAACTGGTCGAGGTGGTCGAGCAGGTTCTCCACCTCGATCGTCACCGGGTAGTAGGCGATGGAGTCGTTGCGGCCCTTCATCAGGAAAGGGAACATCGCTGCGAAACCGCGGCCAAGGTCGACGCGGGTGGCGTCGTGACGATCCCCCCGCTTGCGTGGTGCGCTCGTTGACACGGAGCCAATCAAACACGCATCCGCCCTCCGGCGCAGCCGCTACGCCGTGCGCAGCCGCTGCACCAGTGCCGGGACGATCGTGGCGAGGTCGCCGACGACGCTCAGGTCGGCCATCCGGTGGATGGGTGCGTGCGGGTCGCTGTTCACCGCGACGATCCGCTGCGATGTGCGCATGCCGGCGACATGCTGGATCGCGCCGGAGATGCCGAGGGCGACATAGAGCCCGGGCGAGACCGTCTTGCCGGTCTGGCCGACCTGGAGGCTGCTCGGCACCCACCCGGCGTCCACGGCGGCGCGGGAGGCCCCGACAGCTCCGCCGAGCGCATCGGCGAGCGCCTCGACGAGGGCGAAGTCACCGGCGACGCCGCGGCCACCGGCAACGACGACGCCGGCTTCGGCCAGCTTGGGGCGACCGGTGGCGGCCGGCGGTTGCCAGGCGGTGACCGCGGCGTCCGCTCCCGCCGTCGCGTAGGCGAAGACGCTGGGCGTGACCGTCGGCACGCAGGCCGGGACGGCGCCGGTGGGGATGCTGTTGGGCTTCACCGTGAGCACGGCCACCGGCGTGCGGACAGCGGCCGTCACGCCGAAGCGCCCGGCCCAGACCACCTTCTCCGCCACCAGCGCGCCATCCTCGGTCCGGGCGGCCACGATGTCGGTGACCAGGCCCGCGCCGAGGCGGGCTGCGGTGAGGGCGGCGACCTCGTTCCCGTCCGGGCCGGCGGCGACGAGCACAACGTGCGCACCGATCCGTCCAGCGAGGTCTGCGAGCAGCGCCGCCTTCGCCGTGGCAAGGGTGCCGGACACCTGCGGGCAGTCGACCACCCGGACATCGGCGGCGCCGAAGCCGCCCAGCGCCGTGATCGCCTCGGGTGAGGCGGCGCCGACGAGGGCTGCCACCGGTGTGCCGAGGGCGCACCCGAGGGCGATCAACTCGGCGGCGGAGCTGTCCACCACGCCCTCGGTTGTGGGAACCAGAACCAGAACGGTCGTCATTGCGAACTCCTTCATCGACTCGAAGTGGTGAGGAACTCGACGAGTTCACCGACGCTGTTGCCGCCGTCGTCCACAAGGACGCGACCGGGGGGACGATCCGGGTTGCGGGTGACACCGGTGACCTCGACGCGGGCCGCCGCCGCACCCACGGCCGCTTCGGTGATCCCGAGGTCGGCAAGGGCGAGCACCTGCACGGTCCTCTTCTTCGCCGCGAGCACGTCCTTGAAGCTCGGGTAGCGAGGTTCGCCGGACTGGTCGGTGACGCTCAGCACGGCGGGCAGGGGGGCCTCAACGACGCGCACGCCGAGCTCGTCCATGCGCGTGATGCGCAGGCCGGTGCCGGCGGGTTCGACGGCGAAGGCCCAGCTCAGCAGCGGCCAGCCGAGGCTGTCGGCAAGCAGGATCGGCAGTACCCCGGTGCCGCCGTCGGTGGAGGTCATGCCGCAGACCACGAGGTCGACCTGGCCGATCGTTGTGACGGCCGCGGCGAGCACGGCCGCGGTCCCGAACACGTCGCTGCCGGCGATCGCGTCGTCGCTGACCAGGACGGCGTCGGCCGCCCCCATCTGGAGAGCCTTGCGCAGCGCTGCCTCTGCTCCGACCGGGCCGACGGTGAGGGCCGTGACGGTCGCGTCCGGAAGCGTACCGGCGAGGAC
>JAOATP010000016.1 GCA_030158185.1 Propionicimonas sp. | reverse complement strand
TCGGTGCCCTTCTTCAGGTACGGGCCGTAGCGGCCGTTCTGGGCGGTGATCTCCTCACCCTCAGCGCTCACGCCCACCACGCGCGGCAGGCTGAGCAGCTTGAGGGCGTCGTCGAGGGTGATCGTGTCGGTCGACATGGAGGCGAACAGCGAGCCCGTGCGCGGCTTGGCCGACTTCGGCGCGTCGTCGGCGAAGACCTCGGTGACGTAGGGGCCGTAGCGTCCGGCCTTCGCCACAACCTTCAGGCCGGTGGACGGGTCGGTGCCCACCTCCCGCTCCGTTGCGACGGGCTGGTCGAGCAGCTCCTTGGCCACCTCGAGGGTGAGTCCGTCCGGCGGGAGGTCGGGGTCGACGTTGGCGCGACGGCCGTCGCCGTCCTCGACGTAGGTGCCGTAGCGGCCCACCCGCACGTCGACGCCGTCGCCGAGGCTGAACGTCGACATCTTCTTCGCATCGATCTCGCCGAGCTCACTGACCAGCTTCTGCAGGCCCTCGTGCGCCGACCCCTCCGGGCCGAAGTAGAAGTCCTTCAGCACGGAGATGCGCGCAGCATTGCCGCCGGCGATCTCGTCGAGGGTTTCCTCCATCTCGGCGGTGAAGGCGTAGTCCACCAGCTTTGCGAAGTGGTCCTCGAGCAGCCGGGTCACGGCGAACGCGAGCCACGTCGGCACGAGCGCGGAACCCTTCTTGAACACGTAGTCACGCGACGTGATCGTGCGGATGATCGCAGCGTAGGTCGACGGCCGGCCGATCTCGAGCTCCTCGAGCTTCGCGACAAGGGAGGGCTCGGTGTACCGCGACGGCGGCCGGGTCTCGTGCGCGACGGCCGTGACGGTCTCGGCGTCCAGGTGCTGACCGGTGGCCAGGTGCGGCAGGCGTGCCTGGGCGTCGTCGCCGGCCTCGTCGTCGTCGGTTGACTCGACGTAGGCCTTCAGGAAGCCGAGGAAGGTGATGGTGCGCCCGGACGCCGTGAACGCCGCCCGTCCCGACTCGGTGACCTCGCCGGTGGCCGCGTCGGTGACCGACACCCGGTCCGGAAGGGTCGCCCCGATGCGGACGCTGACCGTCTCGCCCTCTGCGTCCTTCATCTGGGAAGCGATGGTGCGCTTCCAGACCAGTTCGTAGAGGCGCAGGTGGTCGCCGCGCAGGCCGGTCTGCGCCGGCGTCTGGAAGCTCGCACCGGCGGGACGGATCGCCTCGTGCGCCTCCTGGGCGTTCTTCACCTTCGAGGCGTAGGTGCGGTGCTTGTCCGGCACGTACTGGCCGCCGAACATCTCCTTGACCTGGGCCCGTGCTGCGTTGATGGCCGTTTCCGACAGCGTCACCGAGTCGGTACGCATATAGGTGATGAAGCCGCGCTCGTAGAGGTCCTGGGCCACCGACATCGTGCGCTGCGCGGAGAAGCCGAGCTTGCGGCCGGCCTCCTGCTGCAGCGTGGTGGTGCGGAACGGCGGGTAGGGCCGGCGGGTGTAGGCCTTTGCCTCGACACCGGCGACAGCGTAACCGGCCGACTCAAGGGCCTTCGCGAGGTGTTCGGCCTGGTCCTGGCCCAGTTGCAGCAGGTCCTTGCCGCCGAGCTTGCCCACGGAGTCGAAGTCGCGACCCTGCGCGATGCGCAGCGTTCCGAAGCTGTTCAGTCGGGCGGTGAAGGTGCGCGGCTCGGCGCCGTCGCCCGCGTCGAGGACGGCTTCGATGTCGGCGTACGCAGCGGCGCGGAAAGCGATCCGGTCCCGCTCACGGTCGACGACGAGGCGGGTGGCCACCGACTGCACCCGACCCGCGGACAGCCGCGGCATGACCTTCTTCCACAGCACCGGGGAGACCTCGTAGCCGTACAGCCGGTCGAGGATGCGCCGGGTCTCCTGCGCGTCCACCAGGTCGGTGTCGAGTTCGCGGGTGTTCTCCACGGCTGCGCGGATCGCTTCCGGCGTGATCTCGTGGAAGACCATCCGCTTCACGGGGACCTTGGGCTTCAGCTCGTCCAGCAGGTGCCAGGCGATCGCCTCGCCCTCGCGGTCCTCATCAGTGGCCAGCAGGAGTTCGTCCGCGTCCTTCAGCTTGGCCTTGAGGTCGCGGATGGTGCCCTTCTTGTCCGCTGCGACGACATAGAGCGGCTCGAAGTCGTTGTCGATGTTGACGCCGGTGCGTGCCCACTTCTCTGCCTTGTACTTGGCCGGCACCTCCGCGGCGCCCGTCGGGAGGTCGCGGACGTGGCCGCGGCTCGACTCGACGACGTACCCGGCGCCGAGGAACTTGGCCAGGCTGACCGCCTTGGTCGGCGACTCCACAATGACGAGTCGGCGTATCGCTGCGTTGGCCACTTGGTGTTCTTTCCTGGCGTTGGGGGACGATCGGTCGCTCACTCTACTTCCGCGAGCGCTTGTTTACCTCCCGCACCATAACGCCCCGCACCGGTATGACCAGTGCGGGGCGTCGGTTGCCGGATGGCGAACCCGGCGGCTCTTCGCTTCAGTTGACCGGGCTGTTGCCCAGCGTCACCGTCGCTGTCTTGTGGGTGCCATTGGGGGTTGTCCACTCGATCGTGACCTGCTGACCGGGCTCGAGTGCACGGATGACGGTGGCAAGGTTGGCGCTCGCCTTGATGGTCACATCGCCCACCTTGGTCAGCCTGCTGCCGGAGACGACACCCGCCTTGTCGGCCGGGCTGCCGGCGACCACCTGGGTGATGGTCTTGCCGGTGGCGCTTCCGGTCTCCGCGTCCGCGACCTTGATGCCGAGGTAGCCGGCGGGGCCGACCCGGACGGTGCCGGCGTCCTGCCCGGTCTCGATCTGGTCGACGACGGCCAGTGCCGTGGCGATCGGGACGGCGTAGCTGGTGCGCTCCCGCGTCGAGCCGGCCGTCGTCATGCCGAGCACCTCGTTCTCGGAGTCGAACATCGGGCCGCCGGAGTCGCCGGGAACGGCGCGCGCGTTGGTCTCGACGAGGCCACTCAGGTCCTCGCTGCTGCCCCACGGCGAGTCGGAAGAGACGGTGAGGCTCTGGTCGGTGGCGGTCACGGAGCCGGCGGCCTTCACCAGTTCGCCCCCGCCGGAGGCGTTGCCGACCGCTGCGACAGCGTCACCGACAACCACCTGGTCGGGGTCGACCGTGACGGTGGTCAGGCCGCTCGCGTCCTTCAGCTTCAGGAGGGCGACGTCCTTGGCCTGGTCGAAGCCGACGACGGTCGCGGTGTAGGTGTTGCCGGTGTCGGCCACCGTGACGGCGACCTTGCCGGAGCCGGCGACGACGTGGTAGTTCGTGAGCACCTGGCCGTCGGACGTGAGGATCATGCCGGTGCCGGCAGCGATTCCTGACCCGGTCTCGGCCTCGATGAGCACGACGCCCGCGGACTGGGCTGCCGCGACGGCGTTGCCGGTCGTCGTGCCCCCGCCCTGCCTGCCGGGGTTGTCGGTCGGGTCGGACGGCTGGGTCTGCGGCTCTGTCGTCGCAGTGGAGGAGGGGGAGGGCAGTGCGCCCTGGATCGTGCGGGCAGCGAAGCTGAAGCCACCGGCTGCGAGGACGAGGGCGACGATGCCGGCGACGAGGGCCACCGGCCAGCGCCGCTTCGTCGTGACAGGGGCGGGCTGCTGGCCGTAGTACTGGCCAGGGGTGTAGTAGCCCGGGTGCTGGTAGCCCGTGAAGGGAACCTGGCCCGGCTGGCCGGGCTGTCCCGGCGCCTGCTGGTACTGCCCGTACGCCTGCCCTGCCTGCTGGCCGTAAGGCTGCTGACCGTAGGGCTGCTGCTGACCGTAGGGCTGCTGACCGTAAGCCTGTTGCCCAGCCTGGCCGTAGGGCTGCTGGCCGGTGTGGCCGTGGGCCTGCTGTCCGTAGGCCTGCTGGCCGTAGCCGTAGGGGTTCTGCTGGCCGGGCTGGCCACCGTAGGTCCAACCGGGAGGGAACTGCGCTGTGGGCTCGTTCGTCCCGGGGGCGGGCTGCTCGACCGGGGTGGTGTTCGACGCTGCCCAGCTGCCGGGGGCGGCCTGGGCCCACGGAACCGACGGGAGGGGCGTGGTCGGCTCGGCAGCATCCCCACCGACCGGAAGGACGCGCGTGGGCTCGTTCGAGTCCGGGCTATCCGGGCCACCCGGGGGGCGGGTGGGATCGTTTGGCTCAGCCATCTCTGACTCCATTTCTTGTGCTGCTCCAAAGTCTTGCCAGTGAGCCAATGACCAGGCTGTCGGGTTCCTGTGAATACCTGTGAACTCAGCCCAGCAGCAGGTAACCGTCCGCAACCAGCCTACGCAGCGGCGGAACGACCTCATCGCGCAGGGCCCCGGCATCGACGTCGAGCAGTCCGGCGACCGCCCCGATGAGGACGCCCAGCGGCAGGTCGCCGTCGCAGGCGCCGACGATCGCCGCCAGGGCGGTGTCGGCCTCGACCGCTCGCCCGAAGCCGTACTGCTGCCGAAGCACCAGGTGCTGGGGGTCTGCTGCGCCGGGGTCCCCGATGGTCTCCTGGACCAGGCCCGGATGGGTCTGCCAGGCACGGGCGAGGAAGTCGGCTTCTGCCAGCCGCGACGGTCCGACGGCGTCGAAGAAGTCGCCGAACGCCTGACCCACCGGCTGGTGGACGGCGTGCGGCCAGTCATCGAACCGGATGGACGGGTGCTCGCGTCCGGCCTTGCGCAGGGCGATCCACCCCATGCCGACGGCCTCGATGCCCGCGCTCTCGAAGTAGTCCAGCCAGGAGCGATACCTGTCGAGGTACTCGGGGGTGCCGGACAGGCCTGCGTCGGTGAGCCAGATCTCGATGTACTCGTACGGGTCGAGGAGTTCGCGCTGGAGCACCAGTGCGTCACACCCGGTGGGACGGATCCACTCGGCGAGCCGCTCGTCCCAGGGCTGTCCCGTGGTGACGGCCCAGTTGGCCAGCACCGTGAGCGTCCCCCCGTCCGCGAGGTGGTCGGCACCGCCGGTCACCACCTGCCGGACGAGGTTGTCTGCGGTGAAGCTGCCCTCGCGGTAGACGAGGCGGGCATCCCCCGGCGGGCTCATCACGTAGGGCGGGTTGGTGGCGATCAGGTCGAAGCGCTCGCCCGCCACCGGCTCGTACAGCGAACCAAGGCGCACCTCGGCAGGGATCCCGGAAAGCCCGAGGCTGATGCGTGCAAGGTCGAGGGCGCGCGGGTTGAGGTCGGTGACGACGAGCTGGGCCACGTCCAGGTGCAGCGCCTGGATGCCACAACCGGTGCCGAGGTCGAGCGCCCGCCCGTACCGGCCCGGCGGCACCAGCTGGGAGAGCGTCGTGGAGGCCGGCGACGCGCCCAGCACGAAATCCTCGCGCGGCTTCCCCACACGGCCGTCGAGGGGGGTGGCGTCGGAGCAGATCCAGCCCTCGCTGCGGTCGGAGCCGTGCGGCTTGATCTCGACGGTCGCGCGCACCTCCGCGTCGCCGACGACGAGGCCGGTGGCGCGGAGGGCGGACAGGCTGGTCCAACTGGTCAGGTCGTCAGCAGCCACCGGCTGCTGCAACAACCACAGCCGGATCGCAGAGGCCTGCGGGTCGCGGTCGCCGCCGAGGGCGCGGGACGCTGCCACCGAGCTGTTCCGTGCGAGCCCGGCGAGCGCCGTCCCGCCCAGCCGGTCGGTGAGGCCGTCGATGGTGTAGCCGGCGGCCACGAGGTCGTCCCGGAGGAGGCCGATGTCGGCGGTGGAGAGCATGCCTCCACCCTTTCACGGCCCCCACTTCGAGCCCCCCTTCCGACTTGTCAGAACCACGGAGGGCTATAGCCCGCTGTGGTTCTGACAAGTCGGAAGGGTGGGGTGTGGGTGGGGAGTGGCACTCTGTGGGGGTGGCGGTACCGGAATGGATGGCGGCGGATCCGAGGATCCGCCATCACCACCACCGGCCGGCGACGGTGGGTGCAACAGCCGACTTCCCCGACTGGGTCGGGCAGCCCGTCCGCGAGGCGCTCGCCGGCATCGGCGTGACCCGCCTGTGGGAGCACCAGGCGCTCGCTGCTGTTGCAGCCTTCGAGGGTCGACACGTCGCCCTCGCCACCGGCACGGCTTCGGGCAAGACGCTCGGCTATCTCTTGCCCGTGCTGGCTGCGACCGCCGAGTCACGCCTGGGCTTCGATGTCGCCCAGCGGGGTCCGCTGGAACTGGGCCGCGGCCATTCCGCGCTCTACCTTGCCCCGACGAAGGCGCTGGCCCACGACCAGGTGCGGGTGTGCGAGTCCTTCGGCCTCCCCGGCTGGCGGGTGAGCGCGCTGGACGGGGACTCCGATGCCGTCGAACGGCGCTTCGCCCGCGACTTCGGCCGGTTCATCCTGACCAACCCCGACATGCTGCACCGCTCGGTCCTGCCCCGCCACCAGCAGTGGACGCGGCTGCTGTCCACGCTGCGCTACGTCGTCGTCGACGAGGCGCACCGCTACCGGGGCGTCTTCGGTGCGCATGTCTCCGCTGTCCTGCGGCGTCTCCGCCGGCTGGCGAACCACTACGGGTCCGACCCCGTGTTCATCACGGCTTCCGCGACGGTGTCCGACGCGGGGCCACTGCTCGAACGGCTCGCCGGCGTCACGGGTGCGGTCGAGGTCGGCACCGACACGTCCGCCCGTCCCGCGCTGGATTTCCTGTTGTGGCAGCCGGAGGAGGACCCCCACCACGAGGCCGCCGACCTCCTCGCCCGGCTCGTCGCGGACGGACGCCAGACGCTGGCCTTCACGACATCGCGGGTGCAGGCGGAACTGGTCGCACTGCGGGCACAGCGCATGCTGCCCGCCGGGTCGGTGGCCGCCTACCGCGGCGGCTACCTCGCCGACGACCGTCGCCTGCTCGAGCAGGGCCTTCAGACCCGCCGGCTGCAGGGGGTCGCGTGCACGAACGCACTCGAGCTCGGCGTCGACATCTCCGGGGTGGACGCCGTCGTCACCTGCGGCTTCCCCGGCACCCTCGCGGGGCTCTGGCAGCAGGCGGGACGGGCGGGGCGGGCAGGCAGGGACGCCCTCGCCGTGCTGATCGCGCGCCCCGACCCGCTCGACGCCTACCTGTGCGCGCATCCCGAGCTGATCTTCGACCGTCCGGTGGAACGCACCGTCCTGCACCCGCAGAACCCGCACGTGCTCGCCCCCCATGTGGCAGCGGCCGCGCAGGAGCTTCCGGTGACGCTGGCCGACACCCGGTACTTCGGGGACACCCTTCCCGCCCTGCTGGACGGCCTGACCGCCGCCGGCCACCTGCGTCGCCGCAGCACCGGTTGGTTCTGGACGCGCCCCGACCGGGCAGTCGACGCGATCGACCTGCGCTCGGCCACCGGGCGCTCCGTCGAGGTGGTCGAGGACGCGACCGGCCGGGTCATCGGCCAGATGGATCCCGCGGCGGCCGACCGCACCGTGTTCGAGGGCGCGATCTACCTGCACCAGGGTGAGCAGTGGCTCGTGACCGGCTACGACCGGGCCGGGCACACGGCCCTTGCCGTGCGGGAGAAGGCCGGGTACTTCACCCAGCCGCTGGCGGAGAGTGATGTGCGGATCGTGGCGCCGCTGCGCAGCCGCCCGCTCGGTGCAGCCACCGTGACCTTCGGCATGGTGGAGCTGTCCAGCCGCGTGACCGGGTTCCTGCGCCGCGATGAGGCCACCGGCAAGGTGTGGGACAGCCACCCGCTGGAGGCGCCGCTGCGGCTCCTGCGCACCCAGTCGGTCTGGTACACGGTGCCGTCGGCTGCCCTTGACGGGTTGGCCTCCCGCGACCTGCCGGGCGCTGCCCACGCTGCGGAGCACTGTGCGATCGGACTGCTGCCTGCCTTCGCTCCCTGCGACCGGTGGGACATCGGCGGACTGTCAACGACGCTGCATCCCGACACCGGCGAGCTCACCGTGTTCGTCCACGACGGCCATCCCGGTGGCGCCGGCTTCGCGGAACGTGGCTACGACGTGATCGAGGGCTGGCTCGCGGCAACGCTCGAGCGCCTGCGCACCTGCGCGTGCGCTGCCGGCTGCCCTGCCTGCGTCGTCTCCCCCAAGTGCGGCAACGGCAACCAGCCTCTGGAGAAGGCCGCGGCAGCCGAACTGCTGTCACTGCTCGTCGGCTGAACAGGTCCTCAGCCCCTGGCGATCACCCCCAACCTGCCGGCGTGCGAGGTGGCGCGGACGGCGTCCGGCAGCAGCGGCAGCCGTAGCCGGACGGGTTGGCGCACCGTCACGCTGACCACGAAGTCGAAGCTGTCGCCACGCACGGTGCAGCGCGCGAGCGCGACGCCGTTGCGGCGCGCAATGTCCCCGGCAGCGCGGCAGCCGTCACCCCGCTGCGTCACCTTCGCCGCAGCGGAGATCGCCACCAGGTCCGCGGCTCCGCGGGCGTGGTCCGCTGCGACGACGTAGGCGCCGACAACGAGGATCGCCGCAGCCACCGCCATCAGCAGGAGCACTGTTCCGGCGGCGAGGACGGTGCCCGAGCCGCGTTCGCCCTGCCCGCCGAGCCGGGTGGGACGCCCACCCCGCTCGCCCGGCTCGCCCGTCACGCCGGTTCCTGCTCGACGGCGGCACCCGCGGTCAGCGGGACTGCGGGCAGCCACTCCGCCCAGGGCCGGGCGGCAAGTTCGACGCGCACCCGGATGCGGCCGGCGTCGTGCGAGATCGACACCCTCGCGCCCACCGGGCGCTCGGCAAGGACCCGCGCCACGGCCTCCCTGTCGCCGCGGGCCTCCTGCCGTGCCACCTCGACGGCCGTCGCCTGGCAGCGCAGCAGAAGCCCGACCAGCGCGAGCACCCAGGCCAGCAACACGCAGGCCAGCGCGGCGCCGATGCTGGCGAACGCCAGTTCCGCCGTGACCATGCCGCGCTCCCCGCGCGGTCTCGGACGCCGTCGCCCCGCCGGCCGTGTCCTGTGCCCCGAACCGGCCGGGACCCACCCGGCCGGCCGGAGGAGCGGTTCAGCCGCCGGCGACCACACGCAGGATCACCTGGATGATGGCCTTCACGATCTCCCAGAGGATCCTCGAGAAGTCCGGGTTGTTCAGGATGCCGATCAGCACCCCGACCATGCTCACCGTTGCCACCGTCCCCACGGCGTACTCAGCGGTGGTCATGCCCCGCTGGTCGCGCCGTGCCCCCATTCGCACCCATCCCACTGCCATGCCTGCTCCTTCCCTCGGCGCCCGGGCGGACGCAGTCACACCTTCGGCAGGAGGGCGGATTCGCCGTCAGCCGTCGCCCCTGCCTGTGGATGGCACTCCTTCGCCCGCACCGCCTGTGGACGGCGTCAACCGAACAGGTGCCCGACGACCCCGCCGATGATCGGCACCACCCCGAGCAGGAGGAACGCCGGCAGGAAGCAGGTCATCAACGGCAGCACCGACCGGACGCCGACCCGGCGGGCACGCACCTGGGCGACGGCAACCGCCTGCCGGCGCGCATCAGCACCGAGGGCGCGCAGCGTGGCGGCGAGGGCGACACCGGAACCGACGGTGCGCGCGACCTCCCTGCCGAGGGCGCCGAGCGCCGGCTCGGTGTCCGCGAGCTCGGCCCACGTTCCGGCCTCGTCGGCACCCAGCGCGACCGTCGTCGAGACCTCGGCAAGGGCTGCGCCCAGCGGGTCGTCGAGGACGCGCGCCACCTCGGAGGCCGCCAGGCGGAGGGGCAGGCCCGATTCCAGGCACACCGCGAGGAGGTCGCAGGCCTGGGGCAGTTCTGCGACCAGCTGCTCACGTCGGCGCACGACGCTGCCCGCCTCGAGACGGCCGAGGAGGACGTGGCTCACCGCCCCGACGACGACCGCAGCGGCAAGCGCCCACCAGCCGAGGCCGACCGCCAGCGGCACCGCGCTCACAGCAATCAGCGCTGACTGCTGCAGGCGCCGGTCGCGTGGCAGCGCGGACCGCGTGACACCGGCCGCGGCCCGCAGCCGTCCGCCGGGGGCTGCCCGCCAGCTGAGGACCGCGAGGCCGACGGCGATGGCAGCAACAAGGGGCCAGGGCAGGTCAGCCATCGGCGCCGTCGGCGATGCGCTCGGTCCACAGCACGCCGGCACAGGCAAGGACGACGCCCAGCGAGAGGCTCACCTGTCCCGCCGCCGACCCGGTGAGGAAGGCGACGGGGTCGCCGCCCATGCCGTAGCCGAGCAGCAGGCCCGCCACCGGCAGCACAGCCAGTAGGCGCCCGGTCGCACGCGGAGCGGCCAGTTCCGCGCTGACCACGTCGTTCACGGCACCGGTCGCAGCCAGCCGCTCCGCCAGCGCGTCCAGCGTCGCGCCGAGCGAGGCGCCGGTGCGTTCGGCGACCTCCCACGCCGAGCCGAGCTCTGCGAGGCCGCTGCAGCCCGGCCGGGCCCCCAGCCGACGCAGGACGGGCGCGACCTCCCCGCCGACCTGCTGCACGGCGACAACCTCTGCGAGCACCGGGCATTCACCGGCAGCGACCCGCAGCGCAGCGGGCGGTACGTGTCCCAGCCGCAGCAGGCCGGCGAGGAGCCGGCACGCATCGGCGACAGCGACAGCGTTCGCCACGGCCCCCCGCCGCGACGAGTGCCGGCGCCAGACCAGCAGTGCCGTGACAACGGGCAGGCCGATGGCGAAGCAGACCGCCGCGCCGGCCGCACCGGCCAGGACGCCACCCGCGCCGACCAGTGCCGCCAGCGAGACCGGCACGGCAAGCCTGCGCCAACGCCGGGAGTGACGGGCCGGCTCCGTCCGCTGCCCCAGCCGACGCACGCGTGCCAGCGGTGACCTTCCGGCCAGCAGCAGGACGGCGACGAACACCGCGAGGCCGGCGAGCAGGATCACCGCGCCACCAGCCTTCGGAGTTCTCCGTAGGCCTCGCCCTCGACGCGCCCTCCGTGGGGCAGGAAGCCGATGGCCGGCACGCCGGCGCAACGTCCGGTGGTGGGGTCGGAGCGCACGAGCCGCAGCTCGTCGACCCACCGGCGTCCGTCCGGGAGCCGGCGCACATGCACGAGCACCGTGAGTGCGGCGCCCAACTGCGCGTGCAGGGCGTCCCGACCCAACCCGCCGAGAGCCGCAAGGGCCTCCAGCCGGGCCGGCACGTCAGCAGCGGAGTTGGCGTGCACGGTGCCGCAACCACCCTCGTGGCCCGTATTCAGGGCGCTCAGGAGGTCGGCGATCTCCGCACCGCGCACCTCCCCCACAACCAGCCGGTCCGGCCGCATGCGCAGCGCCTGGCGCACCAGCTGCGTCAGGGTCACTGCACCCGCTCCTTCCGCGTTGGCCGGCCGGGCCTCCATCCGGATGCAGTGCGGGTGGTCGGGCTGCAACTCGCGGGAGTCCTCTGCGATCACGATCCGCTCGTCATCGGGGACCAGCCCCAGGAGCCCGCCGAGGAGGGTCGTCTTGCCCGACCCGGTGCCGCCCGAGATCAGGAATGCCAGCCTGCGCTCCACCACACCCGCCAGCAGGTCCGACCCTTCCGCGGTGAGGCTGCCGCTGGCCACCCAGTCATCGAGGCTCATCCGCTGGCGGTTCGGTACCCGCAGGGAGAGGCAGGTTCCCGCATCGGCGACGCACGGCAGCACGGCGTGGACCCGGACGCCGTTGGGCAGCCGGGCATCGACGAAGGGGGAGCCGTCGTCCAGCCGCCTGCCGACGGACGCCGCCAGCCGGACGGCGAGCCGGCGCACCTCGTCCTCCCCCGCGAAGCTGACTCCTGCGGGTTCGAGGCCCGCGCCACGGTCGACGTAGACCCGGTCGGGACCGTTGACGAGGACGTCGGTCACCCCCGAAAGGTGCAGCAGCGGGTCGAGGACGCCCGCACCGACGCTCTCCCTGCGCAGGGCCGCGACGGTCGCCCTGACGGCGGTGTCGCTCACCAGCAGCCCGAGGGTTCTCAGGGCCGCGCCCACCTCCACGGGGCCG
Organism: Propionicimonas sp.; assembly: GCA_030158185.1. Taxonomy (GTDB): domain Bacteria; phylum Actinomycetota; class Actinomycetes; order Propionibacteriales; family Propionibacteriaceae; genus Propionicimonas. The sequence goes on along the minus strand of JAOATP010000016.1, from coordinate 17,385 downwards.
GGTGACTGCCCGCGCTGGCCAAGGTGCGCGCGGACTGCCTCGAGGTCGATGTCAGCCATCACGGACTCCCGTCATCACGGCCTCCCGTCACCGCGGCCAGCAGTCTCGCCACGACCTTGCGGTAGCCACGCCGCGCTCCGCGTGCAGGCGGCTCCCCTCGCTCCGCTGCCGAGCGGAGCCCCCGTTCCTCAGGAAGCACCGCGACCACCGGATGCCCGACGGCCTCTGCCACGAGGTCCACCGGGAGTCCGCCCGGCCAGCGCCGAAGCACCAGCTCGGGGTGCTCCACTCCGAGAGCAGCGATGGTCTGCCGCGCCGCGGCCACCCCGCGGATGCCGCCGGCAACGACCACCAGGTGTCGGCTCGCGAGCCGGACGGCCTCACGGGCTGCCGGTGCCAGCGAACGCCCGGGGTCGACGACGACCAGCGAGTGCCACGATCGCAACCCGCCCACCACCGCTGCGAGCGGCTCCCGCGCCAGGTCGAGGGCGACACCGCGCGCCATGGAGACCACGGACACCCCTTCGACCACGGGCAGTTGCGGACGCAGGTCGCCCAACTGGCCCTCGGCAGCGCGCAGCCCCGGCCATCGCCAGCCGGTCACCTGCTCCGCGCCGAGCAGCAGGTCGATCCCGCCGCCGGCCGGATCGACGTCGACCAGCGCAGCTCCTTCCGGGCGTTCGGCGCCGAGCTGGGCCAGCGCGGCAGCGAGCGTCGACGCGCCCACCCCACCAGAACCCCCGAGCACGGCAACCACCGGCGCGCGCGCCCGGGCACTGCCGTCCGCCAGCACCGCACCGAGCCACGCGGTGCCGTCCGGCAGGCCGATCACCTGCGCCGACAGCGGGGCGGACCAGGCGGCAAGCCGCCGGCTGTCCGCCCCGACAAGGTAGACACCGGCCCGGTGCGGGAGGGCCCGGGCCGCGACGCGTTCTGCCTGGTCGTCGGCCACCAGCACGACGCCGGCATCACGCCAGGGCGTTGCGAGTGCCTCGAGGTCGGTGACCACGGACACGGCCAGTTCCTGCGCCGCGACGGCAGAAAGGATGAGGTCCTGGGTCTCCCCCGTGCCCGCGACCACCAGGACATCGCTGCGCTCCGCCACGTCCCCACCTTCGGCAGGACCTGGTCGAACGCGTCACCCGGCCCCGCTGCCTGTGGATGACGCCGGTCGAGGCGCCCGGTTATCCACAGCCTTCGGGACGGACTGCGGAGGTGCACCTCGGCAGGCGCGATGGCAGCACCTACGATGCGAAGATGACCAACGGGCAACCCGGGGCCTTCCCCACGACAGCAGTCGACTGGCTCGCGCCCGCCGAACGCGGCCCCGTGCTCGCGATCGGCAGGGCTTCCGCGGCCACGGCCAACCGCCTCGCGCGGTTGGGCAACCCCGGCACCGTCACGGACAAGTCCTCCACCGCCGTCCGCGCTGCGTGCCATCGGTACCCCTCCCTGCAGGGGGTGGCAGCAGCACCCGACGCGCTGCCGTTCGTGCCGTGCTCCTTCAACGCTGTGCTCGTCGTCCAGGGCATGCACCTGCTTCCCACCGGACTCGCCCTCGACGAGTTCGCCCGCGTCCTCGCCCCCGGCGGACGGCTCTGCGTGCAGTTCACCGTCCGTGACGACTCCGTCCCCTGGGTGCGGCGGCTGGCGAAGATCCTGCGGACCTACGATCCGGACGCCATGACGAGCGGCGCCGAGCTGTACTCGGTTGCCGGCATCGCAGCGTCGCCGCACTTCCCCGTGCTGGAGCATCGTTCGTTCCGGATGTGGGTACCGATCACCCGTGAGGGGATGCTCGAGATGGTGAGCGCCTCTCCGCGGCTTGCCGGCCTCGGAGAGCCGGAGGCGGACGCGCTCCTCGACGAGGTGGCCGCCCTGTACGACTCGTCGGCCCGTGAACCCGAACCCCTGCTCCTGCCGTACTCGGTACTGTGCTGGCGGGCGACCGTCGACCACAGCGAGTTGAGCGCAGAACTCCACCTTCCCGATGACGGGCTGCAGATCAGCCTCTGACCCCACAAGTCCCCACCCACCCGGGCGGGGCAGCCGTTAGGCTGACAACGAACGTGCGCGGAAGGAGCGAGAAATGGCCGATCAGACCGACATCGCCGACGTGATCAAGAACATCCAGGCAGACGTCACCGCCATCGTCCGGGGAGAGATCGAGCTGGCCAAGGCTGAGCTCATGCCCCAGGCCAAGGCCGCCGGCATCGGGGCGGGACTGTTCACTGTTGCCGCCGTCGTCGCCATGACCGGCCTGACCGTGCTCCTGTTCGGCTTCTCCTTCTGGCTGTCCTACGGCTACCAGGCCTGGTTCCACCTCGACCTGTTGCCGTCGCTGGCCTGGGGCTTCGCCACGATCGCCGTCATCTTCTTCCTCGTCGCAGCCGTCGTCGCCCTCCTCGGCAAGAACCAGCTCGCGTTCACCGGCGCCAAGGAGACCGCGGCGAGCACCGAAGCCACCGTCGCCGCCGTCAAGGACGCCGTCGAAGCCAGCCTGCACGACGTCCAGGAACTGTCGCTGACCGGACGGCGCCCCGAGCTCGAAGCCTGAACCACCCACCTCCCCGACGGGGGCTACGCGAGGCGGTAGATCCTCGACTCCCAGGCGGCCAGGTCGTCGCCAGGGCTGAACGCGTGCGTTCCCAGCAGCACCTCCGCGCCGGCGAGGGACGGCAGGCCAGCCGGCAGCGGCACCGGCGACGACGACCAGTTCGCGACCACCAGCAAGGCCTCGTCCCCGAGCGTGCGGGTGAAGCAGAACAGGTGCTCGTCGTCGGGCAGCAGCAGCGCGAAGCGGCCCTGGCGTACGACCTCCAGCTGATGGCGCAGGTCGATCAGCGCGCGGTAGTGGTGGAACACCGAACCCGGGTCGGCGATCGCGGCAGCGGCGTTCACGGTGTCGTGGTTCGGCGTCACCCTGAGCCACGGCTCGCCCGTCGTGAAACCGGCCTGCGGGGACGCGTCCCACTGCATCGGGGTGCGCCCGTTGTCGCGGCTCTTGAAGGCGATCGCGCCCAGCAGCTGGGCCGGGTCACCCCCGGCGGCGGACGCCTCGGCGAAGAACCGGGTCGACTCGAGGTCGTTGTACTGCTCGATGGCCGTGAACCCCGCGTTCGTCATCCCCAGCTCCTGGCCCTGGTAGACGTACGGGGTCCCCTTGAGCAGGTGCAGCGTCGTTGCGAGCGTCTTGGCGGAGGCCACCCGGAACTCCGGTGAGTCATCGCCGAAGCGCGACACCGAGCGCGGCTGGTCGTGGTTCTCGAAGTACAGCGAGTTCCAGCCCTCGTCGGCCAGTCCCTCCTGCCACTGGGCGAGGTTGGCCTTCAGCGCAGGAAGGTGCAGTGGCACGACGTCCCACTTCGTGCCGCTCGCACCCGCGTCGATACTCATGTGCTCGAAGGTGAACACCATGCCGACCTCGTGCGCGTCCGCCGCGGTGTGGGAGCGGGCCTGCTCGACGTCGACGAGGATCATCTCGCCCACGCTGAACAGCTCGCGATCGTCGATGCCGACCTCCTGGTTCAGTTCGCGGAGGAACTCGTGCAGCCGCGGTCCTTCGACCACCATCGACGGGTCGTAGCACAGGCCACCGGGCCCGTTCACCGGACCGTCCACCAGCGGGTAGGTCTTGGAGATGAGGTTGATCACGTCCATCCGGAAGCCGTCGACGCCGCGGTCGACCCACCAGCGCATCATGTCGTGGACGGCGTGGCGCACCGCAGGGTTCTCCCAATTCAGGTCGGGCTGCTTGGCGCTGAACAGGTGCAGGTAGTACTGCCCGGACGCCGGGTCGAACTGCCAGGCGGGACCGGAGAAGAACGACCCCCAGTTGGTGGGTTCCGCCCCCGGCGTGCCCGGCTCGTGGCCCTGGCGGGCCGGACGCCAGATGTACCAGTCCCGCTTCGGGGACGAGACGTCACGGGAGTCCACGAACCACGGGTGCTCGTCCGAGGTGTGGTTGACCACGAGGTCCATCACGAGCTTCATGCCGCGGGAGTGCAGGCCGGCGATGAGGGCGTCGAGGTCGGCGAGGGTCCCGAACAGCGGGTCGATGTCGGTGTAGTCGGAGATGTCGTAGCCGTTGTCGTCCATCGGCGAGCGGTACGCCGGCGACAGCCACACCACGTCCACACCGAGCGCGCTCAGGTGGTCGAGGTGGGCGACGACGCCCGGGAGGTCGCCCACACCGTCGCCATCGCTGTCGGCGAACGACCTCGGGTAGATCTGGTAGACCACTGCGCTGTGCCACCAAGGAGCCATAGGCCCATCATGGCCGATTGGCCCGTGGATTGACCTCGGGGCGGTGGAAATTCCGGTCCTTGCCGGGGGGTGCGGCCAGTAGAGTCACCGCATGGTCGGACGCCCTGGGGTTGCGCTGCCGGTGGCGATCCTCGGCACCGGGGCTGTGTCCGGCTCGACCATGGTGACCTCCGCGTCCCTCGACCTGGTGCACCTCAGGGCACCGGGAGCGACGCAGGCCCGCTCCGGTGTGACCAGCCGGTTCTGGGCGGGGCAGGGGCAGACGTCGTCCTCGCTCGCCGCAGCGGCCGTCGAACAGGCACTCGCCGCCTCCGGCATGGACGCCTGCGGGCTGGACGCCGTGGTGGTGGCTTCCGTTCTTCCCGAGCAACCGATGCCGACGACTTCAGCGCTGGTCGCAGAACGCCTCGGCAGGACCGACGGCGGGGTGTCCGCCTTCGACATCAATGCCAGCTGCATGGGATTCCTGACCGCGCTCGACCTTGCCGGGCTTGCCATCGCCGCCGGTCGCTGGCGGAGGGTCGCCGTCGCCGCGGTCGACATCGCGTCCCCTGGACTCGACCACAGCGACCTCGAGTCGAGTTCCCTGTTCGGGGACGGCGCGGCAGCCTGCATCCTCGGACCCAGCACCGGCAGCGCCGCGATCCTCGCCTCCCGGTCGGCCACCTATCCGTCCGGGTCGCGGTTGTGCGAGATCGCTGCAGGCGGCACCCGCTGGAACCCGACCCAGCCACCGCCGGACCCCGCCGACTACCTGTTCCGCATGAACGGCCTCGGGGTGATGCGGCTCGCGGCCCGGCACCTGCCCGGTTTCGTTGCTGCGACCCTTGCCGATGCCGGTGTGACGATGGCCGAGGTGGACGTGGTCGTGCCGCACCAGGCCAGCCGCCTCGGCCTGCGCTACCTCACTGAGCGGCTCGGTGCACCAGCGGACAAGGTCGTCGACATCCTCAGCGACCACGGCAACCAGGTGTCCGCATCGCTGCCGACAGCCCTCGACCACGCCGTCCGGACCGGACGGCTGGGCCCGGGCCGCACCGCCTTGCTGATCGGCACCGGCGCCGGCCTGGTGCTCAGTGGCGCTGTCGTGCGGTTCTGATGGCGGTGCACGTCCGGCTGCTGGTGGCCGGCAACTCGGTGCAGCGGCAGCGGTTCGCCCGACGTTCCGGCGGCTGGCAGCACATCCGCTTCCCGGCGACGGTGGCACTGATCGAGCACCCGGAGCACGGCAGCACCCTCTTCGACACCGGCTACGCCCCGCGCTTCCGCGAAGCCACCGACCCGCTGCCGCAACGGCTGTACCGGTGGCTGGTGCCGGTGGAGTTCGCGGACGCCGAGTCCGCGGTGGAGCAGCTGGAAGCTTTCGGCGTCCCTGCCGATGAGGTGCTCACGGTGGTCCTCTCCCACCTGCACGGCGACCACATCTCCGGTCTGCGCGACTTCCCGGACGCCCGGATCGTCTGGTCGTCTGCCACCGATCTGGCCGGCGCCACCCCCGGGCAGCCCGGCTCGCTGCGGGCGGCGCTGCGCCACACCCGGCACGGCTTCCTGCCGGCGCTCCTTCCGTCCGACCTGTTCGCCCGCCTTCGGGCGATGGAGTCGTTGCCGCCGGTGGCCACCGGGCTGCCGGGGTTCGGCACCGGACACGACCTGTTCGGTGACGGCAGTGTCGTCCTGGTCCCGCTGCCCGGCCATGCCCCGGGCCACCTCGGGCTCTGGCTGCCTGCCACCCAGGGACCGCCCCTGTTCCTGGTCGGTGACGCCTGCTGGCTGCGGCAGGCCTTCCTCGACGGTGACCTGCCCCCCACCTGGGTGATGGGCACCCTCGGCGGCAGGGACGCCTACGTGCGGACGGTCGAACGCCTCGCCGGTCTCGCGGCAGCCCGCCCTGACGTCCTGATCGTGCCCTCCCACTGCGCCGAGTCGGTGGCCGGTGCCGCCGACGCCCTGGCCAGGGGCTGACCCGATGGGTGCGGCGTCCGGCCGGCTGGGAGTCCTGACCAGCTACCTTGCCACGCGCAACCGCAGGTTCGCCGACCGGGAAGCGCTCCTTGCCTGGCAACGGCCGCGGTTGCAGCGGGCACTTCGACGGGCCCGTGCCACCTTCCCCGGCTACCGCGAGGTTTCCAGCGACGACCTGGCGGCCTTCCCGCTGATGGACCGGGAGACCTGGCTGGCCGGCTTCGACGGGCTGAACGACCGCGGACTGAACCTGCAGGAATGCCTGGCCGCCTCACGAAACGCCGAAGCAGGGCGTGGCTTCGGAACCACGCTTCGCGGGGTGTCGGTGGGCCTGTCCACCGGCACGTCCGGGCGTCAGGGCGCATTCCTGACGAGCCCTGCCGAACGCTCCCGCTGGGCGGGCACGCTGCTGGCGAAGGCGCTACCCCACGGCCTGCTCGCCGGTGCGCGGATCGCGCTCGTCCTTCGGGCCGGTGGTCCGCTGTACGCAGCGGTGGGCTCGAGCCGGGTCAGGTTCACCTTCATCGACCTGTACTCGCCGGCCGAACAGCAACGGGCCGAGCTCGTTGCGTTCGCGCCGACCGTCCTCGCAGCCCCACCGGTACTGCTCGACCAGCTGGCCGCGGCCCGCCGGGACGGGCGGCTGGCCATCTCCCCTGCTGCGGTGTACTCGATCGCTGACGTCCTCGACGCCGATGTGGCGGCCCGCATCGAGGCGGGCTTCGGCGTCCCCGTCGGGCAGGTCTACCAGGCGACGGAAGGCTTCCTCGGCATCACCTGCGCCCATGGCACGCTGCACCTGAACGAGGACCTCCTGGTTGTCGAACGCGAGGACATCGGGGACGGCCGGTTCACCCCTGTGGTCACCGACCTGTTCCGCACCACCCAGGCGATCATCCGCTACCGGATCGGCGACGTGCTCCATCCCGCAGCGATGCCGTGCCCATGCGGGTCCCCGTTCCAGGCCGTTGATCGCATCGAGGGACGCGACGACGACGTGCTCCGCCTTGCCCGGGCCACCGGGGGGACGGCGCCGTGCTTCGCCGACCTCGTCCGCGGCCTCGTGCTGGGCACCTCAGGGGTCGAGGACTTCCGGGTGGAGCAGGACGGGCCCGATCACCTCACGCTGGCGGTGTCCCCGGAGGCAGCTTGGCGCGCAGCGGCGACTGTCCTCGAATCGGGCCTGTCAGGCGCAGGTTTCGTCGCCCCACGGATCAGTCCGGCGACGTTCACCCCGCCCGACCCCACCCGCAAGCGCCGACGGGTCAGCCGGACCTGGCAATGACCTCGAGGATCGCGCGCTCCGTCGCTGCGACAGGGTCACTGGACAGCACGGCCGCCTGCAACCGGCCCACACCGGGCAACCCGGCAAGGGCGGTCCGCAACGCCTCAACCGTCGCGGCCGACGTGAGGTCGCGGATCCTGAGAGCAGCGCCGCGGGCCACGAGCCGCGCTGTGAAGTCGGGCTGGTCGTAGTCGTGCGGCCAGGCCAGGGCGGGCAGCCCCGCCCGAAGGGTGCTGTAGGCGATGCCTGCGCCGCCGTGGTGGATGACCGCCTCGAACCGGGGCAGCGCCTCGTCGTAGGGCAGGTAGTCACACTCCCAGACCCGCTCGTCAACACGGCGCACCCCGGTGCCGCCGGCGTCGCCACGACTGATCACGAACTCGTGCCCGGGGAACTCCTGGGCCAGTCGCCCGACGGCCGGCGCGAGGGCGTCCTTCGCCCACCACAGGTGGGTGCCCAGCGTCACAAGGACGCGTCGTGCCGGCCGCAGCAGCAGGTCGGGCAGTTCGCGGTCCTCGGCCGAGCCGGTCACCGGCCCGATCAGGCTGAAGCCTTCCGGCCAGTCCCGTTCGAACTCCAGCTCGGCCACGCCGAGGCCGAGGATCCGTGACGGCGAGTACACCGCCTCGGTGCCGTCGGGTCGGTAGACCCGCGTCCCCAGCCTGCGAAGCTCGTCGGCGAAGGCAAGCTGGACGCCGTTCTTGAAGCCACGGACGGCGAGCCGGCCGGCCGAGTCGCGCGCGTGGTGCCAGGCCCGGGTGGGTTCGGACCACCCCCCGCAGTAGCTCGGCGTGCCCCGCCGTGTCTCGAGGGCGAACGGGGTCGGCATCGTGGTGATCCAGCCGATCCCGGCGGCCTGGGCGGCCCAGCCGGCGATCGGCGCGGTGAAGTCGGCCAGCACAAGGGCAGGGGCGTGCCGGGCGATCAGGGCATCGAGTTCGGTTCTTGCCCCGGGCAGGATGGCCAGGTTCTGGCGCAGCTGGCCGACCAGCCGGAACGGGTTGTGCCCGACAGCCGTCCCGGTGTTGGCGATCCTCTCCAGCGCGGTCGGAGCATCCGGCAGGAGGGCGTCTGCCGGGAAGCCGAGCCGTGCCAGCAGGGGCAGTGCTGCCGGGGTGGAGGCGAACCGGATGTCGAAGCCACGATCCCGCAGCCCCCGGGCAAGGCCGATCAGTGGATACAGGTGACCGGCGAACGGGGGTGACACCAGCAGCAGGCGGGTCATGGCCGCACCCGTCCGCTCCGGTCGAGGCGCATGGGCTTGGCCCGCCAGACGATCCGGCCGGGCCGCAGGAGCGAGCCCGCAGCGTGGATCGGCTGGAGCAGGTCGGCCAGCACCTCCCAGCCGACGGCCGTGGCCGACTCGGCCGTGCCCAGCAGCCGGGCACGCAGCACCGCCATGGCGGCGGCCTTGGTCGTCATCGCCAGGAGGGCAGCGAGCGCGAGCGTCCACGACCAGCCGAAGGCAGCCAGCAGCAGGGCGAGGTGGGGCAGGACGCCGGGCACCAGAAGCAGCAGGACGATCGGCAGGCTCAACTCGGCCCGCAACTGCCGCCCCGTGAACACCATCCAGCGCCGCATGAGCCGGCGGTAGGCGGCGGCGTCGGGCACCGTGGTCCGCACCTGGTGCGGGATCGCGGCCTGCACAAGGCGCTGGCCGGTGCGCCGGTAGCGCAGGGCCAGTTCGTAGTCATCGCAGACGAAGTCCTCGATCGCACCGAATCCTCCGGCCCTGGCGAGGGCATCCCCGGTCGTGAGGTAGAACATCCCGTTGATCGTGACCGGCGGGCCGGCGGCGAGCAGCGGCAGGTAGGTGATCAGGGCGGACCCGTTCACGAACCCGGCCACCAGCCGTGACCAGGCGGTGTGGCCGGCAAGGTAATAGGGCAGCCCTGTGACGAGATCGCCTCCGTTCCTCAGCGCCTCGGCGGCGCGGGCCAGCGCCCCGGGTGGCAGGACGGTGTCGTCGTCAAGAACGGCGACGAGACCGTCGCCCGGCTGGACGGCGCGTGCCAGCTTGAACACCTTGGGATTGCAGGTGGCCGGCGCAGCCCCGAACTGCAGCACCTCCACCTGCCCCGGGCTGCCGGACGCCAACGAGGTGGTCACCCGGACGCCCTCGGGATCGGCGTCGTCGACGAGCCAGCGGAACCAGGCCCCTGGATGGCTGTCGAGGTTCGACTGCAGGTCGGCGGAGAGCGAGGGGTCTCCGGAGAGGATCGGCTGCAGCACGGTGACCACGGGCTCCGGCCCGGCAACCGGCGGACGCCAGAACCGCGCCGCCAGACCGATCCGCACGGCGGTGATGACGGCGAACACGACGAGCAGGAGCCAGCCGAGCAGGATCATCCGCCTGCCGCCACCAGCTCGGCGACCGTCTGTGCCACCGTTCGCGGGGGTGGCCCGAGTGCCGACCGGACCCTGGTGGCATCGAAGGTCTTGGAGTGGGCGAACATCGAGATGCCGTAGCGGGTGATCGGTGGCTCCGCGTAGCCGCCGAAGCGGGCCGACCACTGCTCGCCGGCACCGGCCAGTGCCATCGCCACGCCGAGCGGGACGCGCGGGCGGCGCGGGGCAAGGCCGAGCCGGGTCAACAGGTCGTCGACGAACGGGTCGAGCTCGACCGTCTCACCATTGGTAAGGTTGAGGTCACCCGTGAACTGTCGTGCGACGGCTTCGAGCAGGTAGTGCGAGACGGTCGCCACCGGGGTGAGGTCCGCCAGCACCCGGTGACCGTCGCGACGGGCGAACCGTGGCAGCACCCCCCGCCGGGCAGCCGCCAGCACCCGAGGCAGCAGGACGGTGTCGCCGAGGCCGAACACGGCTCGTGGCCGGAGCACGCCGCAGGGGCCGGGGTAGGCCCGGGTGAGCCGCTCGCCGGCCAGCTTGGTGCGGGAGTAGATGTTGATCTGCTCGGCATCGGCGGGGATCGGCGAATCCTCGGTGATACCGAGCTGGTCGGCTTCGCGGTAGAACACGGAGGAGGAGGACACGTAGTACAAGGAAGGACGGCCATGATCTTTGGCCCAGGCGATGACGTTGCTCGTTGCCAGCACGTTGTTGCGTTGGTACTCCACCGGCGCCGCCCAAGGCGTGGCAAGCCCTGCGGCGTGGATGACCGCGTCCACCTGGGTGTCGAGTTCCAGGGGCTCGGCCAGGTCGTGGCGGAGGTAGCTCTTCACCGCTCCGGCGGGACGCAGCGCCCGCCCGAGGCCGATCACTTCCCAGTCCCGTTCGAGGGCGTCGTGGGTCAACTGACGGCCGATGAAGCCGTTACTGCCGGTGACCAGGATCCGCACGCCGACCGAGCCTACTGGCCGGGCGTTGTCATCAGAGCCGCTCGCTGAGGAAGCGCGGCGGGATCTCGCTCGTCCTGCTCTCGTCCCAGGGCAGCGTCCACCCCAGCAGGTCGAACATTCCGTCGAGCAGATAGGCGGTGAAACCCCAGATGTACAGGTCGCCGAGCAGGAAGACCGGACCGCTGAACCCGCGTGGATGCACCCACGTGCCGCGGTTGGCCGGATCGAGGAGGCTCGCCACCGACACCTGGTGGACGGCGGCGATCTCACCGAGGTCGACCGGCACGAGGGGCTCGGGGGCGCCCCACCAGCCCACGACGGACGTCACGTCGAACCCGCTCCGCGGGATGTGCGCTGCCGGGAGCACCCCCAGCACCGACACGGCGGACGGGTCGACGCCGACCTCCTCGTTGGCCTCGCGGAGGGCCGCCGCCACCGGGTCGACGTCGGTCGACTCGATCCTGCCGCCGGGAAAGGCGACCTGCCCCGCGTGGGACCGCAGATCGGGACGCTTCTCGATCAGTACGAGGTCATAGCCCTCGACACCGGCGCTCAGCAGGATCAGGACGGCGGCACGTCGCGTCCCCTTCGGCGCGCGGGCACCCCGGATGAACTCCAGGGCATCGGGGCGGGCGAAGCGCGCCTGCGCCGACTGGAGTTCTGCCGGAACACCGACGGTCATCCGCGCAGTCCCTTGTCGACCCACTCCTGCACGTTCTCCACCGAGATGAACTGGCCCGGATGGCGGGCGACGATCCTGCCCTTGGCATCGATGAGGAACGTGTAGGGGATCCCGGTGACGCCCAGCGGGCCCTTCAGGGTGTTCTCCTGGTCCTCCAGGTGCGCGAAGGTCATCCCGGTCTCCCTGGCGAACTCGATCGCGAGGGCGGTCTGCGGGTCGGAGTAGTCGATGCCCAGCACACCCACCTTCTTCTGGGCTTTTGCGAACGTCGCGAGGTAGGTGGATTCCGACCGGCACGGCTCGCACCACTGTGCCCAGAGGTTCACGACGAGCGGCCCGCGCAGGCCGGCGAGGCGGACGCCCTCCCCTCCGCCGAGGCAGTCGAGGGTGACGTCGGGCAGGCCCCCGGCCACCGGCTTGGCGCCACTGGGAGGCGGGCAGTCGGCGATGCCGGCAGCCTTCCGCGCGGCAACAAGGTCTGCGCTCCGGCTTGCCGTAGGGGTCGTGGCGCCGGGCTCCCCCACACCGGGCAGGAAGCCCTGGGTACAGCCAGCGAACAGGAGCGCCAGCAGCACAGCTGCCACCGTCCGTGTCGGCGCAGGCCTGGTCATCCGCGCGGCTCCCGCACGAGCTTCTCCGCCACCTTCGGGTCGGTCGGGCCTTCGCCGAACGACGGGCACAGGGCTGCGAGCGGACAGGCTCCACAGGCCGGGCGTCGGGCGTGGCAGCGGCGGCGTCCGTGCCAGATCACCCGGTGGTTCAGCATGATCCAGTCCTTGCGCTCGAACAGCGCTCCGACGGCTGCCTCGATGCCCGGCGGGGTCTGCTCGTCCGTCCAGCCGAAGCGGTGGGACAGGCGGATGAAGTGGGTGTCGGTGGTGATGCCGGGAACACCGAAACCATCGGTGAGGACGACGTTCGCCGTCTTGCGTCCCACTCCGGGAAGGGTCACCAGCTGCTCGAGGGTGCCCGGGACGACGCCGCCGAACTCTGCGACAACGGCAGCGCCCAGCTTCAGCAGTGCGTCGCTCTTCGCCCGGAAGAAGCCGGTGGGCTTGATCATCTCCTCCAGTGCCGCGCGGTCGGCCGCGGCAAGGGCAGCCGGATCGGGGTAGGTGGCGAACAGCAGCGGCGTGACGGTGTTCACCCGGCGGTCGGTGGACTGCGCCGACAGCACGGTTGCCACCAGCAGCTGCCAGGCGCTGGTGTGGTCGAGCTCGCAGTGCGCGTCCGGGTAGAGGAGCGCCAGTTCGGCGTTGATCCTCCGGGCGCGCCGGACGAGTGCGAGGCGGGACTCGGTGTCGATCACGTCAGAACGATGCGGCGTTGGCTTCGACGACGAGCTCGACCTCGACGGGCGAGTCCAGCGGCAGCACCGCCACCCCGACAGCGCTGCGGGCGTGCTGGCCGCGCGTGCCGAACACCTGCTGCAGCAGCTCGGAGGCGCCGTTGGCCACCTTCGGCTGCCCGGTGAAGGACGGGTCACTCGCGACGAACACCACCAGCTTCACCACCCGGCGGATGCCGTCCACCCCACCGACGACGGACGCGGCAGCCGCGACGGCGTTCAGCACGGCGACCCGGGCCAGTTCCGCGCCGCGTTCCGGGCTCACGGTCGCGCCGACCTTGCCGGTCTCCAGCAGGACGCCGTCCACGAAGGGCAGCTGGCCCGCAGTGAACACCTGACCCGCGGAGACCACTGCCGGCAGGTAGGCAGCGACCGGCGCCGGGACAGCGGGAAGGGTGATGCCGAGTTCGGCAAGGCGCGCGGACGCTGCGACCTCAGCGAGTTCCTCGTTCATTCCGCGACCGGCCGCTTGAGGTAGGCCACGAGGTTCTGTGCGTTGGGCCCGGGCACCACCTGCACGAGCTCCCAGCCGTCGGCACCCCAGGTGTCGAGGATCTGCTTGGTGGCGTGCACGAGGACAGGCACGGTCACGTACTCCCATTTCGTCATGGGCTCACCCTAATCAGCGGTGGTGACGCCGGTGTACTCCCGAAGCCGTCGAACCGGTGTTGAAGTGTCGTTCAGTGCATTTCGCCGACGCGGCGCGCCTTCGGGCAGAGGATCGAGGTCCACGAGGTGATGTCGGTGCGCTGGCGCAGCAGTTGCCGGCGTTCGCGCTCGGTCAACCCGCCCCACACGCCCCATTCGATGCGGTTGTCCAGGGCCTCGGCAAGGCATTCGTTGCGCACCGGGCACGTGAAGCAGACCGAACGGGCCCTCTTCTGGTCGGCACCCTCAGGGAACAGCTCGTCCTGCAGGCCACGGCACTTGGCCTGGAGTGTCCAGTCATCGACTCCGAGCGTCATCGCTCTCATCCTTTCCCGGGGTGGGGCCGCCTGAGGCGCATACGTAATTGCTAGGCGTACGGGGCAGGGTATGTCAAGGAACGTGCCCATGGCTAGGGGTCAATGATGGAAACTGGCGAGCTTCGGGCTGTCCTTTCGGCCCGCTGGGGCCGGTGACGTACCCTAGAAGTCATGCGCATCGGGAAACGGCTGTACTCGCTGATGATGTTCATCGTCGTTGCCTTCCTCGGTGGGCTCCTGGCGGCGGGCCTCATCGTGCCTGTGGCAGGAATGGCCACGGCCACGGGGACAGGGATGGTGGAGAGCCTCGACAACCTCCCCACCGAGCTGCAGACCCCGCCGCAGCCCGAGCGCTCCCGGCTGCTGAACGCCGACGGCAGCGTCCTCGCCTACTTCTACGACGAGAACCGCATCTACGAGACCCTCGACAAGATCGCCCCGATCATGCAGCAGGCGCAGGTGGCCATCGAGGACCACCGCTTCTACGAGCACGGCGCCCTCGACCTGACCGGCACCCTCCGGGCCCTGGTGCGCAGCAGCCAGGGCAACACCCAGGGCGGCTCGAGCCTCACCCAGCAGTACGTTCGCCTCGTACTCGTGGAGATCGCGGACGAGAACAACGACGCAACGGCCAAGGCCGCAGCCACGGAGAACACCATCGCCCGCAAGATCCGCGAGCTCCGCTACGCGATCGCGATGGAGAAGACCCTCAGCAAGGACAAGATCCTCGAGGGCTACCTGAACATCGCCTACTACGGCGACGGCGCCTACGGCGTCGAAGCCGCAGCGAAGCACTACTTCAACACCAGCGCTGCCAAGCTCACGCTGCCTCAGGCCGCGATGCTCGCCGGCCTCGTTCGCAACCCGGTGGCCACCAACCCGGTTGACCACACGGCGCAGGCCATCGAGCGCCGCAACACCGTGCTGGACAGGATGGCTGAGCTCACCGATGCCAGCGGCGCCCCCCTGATCACCGCGCAACAGGCCGCAGAGGCGAAGGCCGAGCCCTTCGACAAGAAGAAGGTGACGGAGTCCCGACTGGGCTGCGCCAACTCCACCTTCCCGTTCATCTGCGACTACGCCCTCGAGGTGCTCAAGCAGCAGGCGACCTCCCTCGGGACCACGCCGAAGGAGCGTCTCAACGCCGTCTACCGGGGTGGCCTGACCATCACGACCCAGATCGACCCGAAGGCACAGCGGCAGGCTCAGCGCGTGCTCAGCAAGCGTGTGTCGCCGAGGGACCCCGCGATCGGCGTGATCGTGATGATGGAGCCGAACACCGGCCTGATCCGGGCCATGGCGCAGAGCCGGCCGGTGATGGGGTTGAACTGGCGCAAGGGCGAGACGTTCTACAACTACGCGGTCGGCAGGGCCCAGCACGGTGGTGACGGTTTCCAGGGTGGATCCACGTTCAAGGCCTTCGTCGCTGCGGCAGCCCTCGACCAGGGCTTCGGCACGAACACCACGTTCAAGGTCGGTGCCCACAGGAACTACCAGGGCGAGACGTTCCCCAGCTGCAAGGGCAGCGTCAAGGTGACCAAGCGATGGGTCGTCGACGGGCCGGAGGTCGGCACCTACAACCTGTGGAACGGAACCTCGCAGTCGGTCAACAACTACTTCGTCCCGCTCGAGCAGGCGGTCGGGCTGTGCCCGGTAGTCAAGATGGCCAAGGCTGTCGGCCTCCAGCCGGCCAGCGGCGAGGACATCACCAAGCTCGCCTTCCCCTCGTTCACCCTCGGTTCTGTCGAGATCACGCCGCTGTCGATGGTGACCGCCTACGGGACCTTCGCCAACCGCGGGGTGCGCTGCAACCCGAGCATCATCAAGTCGATCAAGAACAAGGCCGGAACCGAGCTACCCAAGCCCGAGGCCGGCTGCAAGAAGGTGATGGACCAGGGCGTCGCCGACGCGGTCAACAAGATCTTCCAGGGCCCGTTCACCTCCGGCACGCTGACCCGGTCGCGGATCTACGGCACGACGCTCGCAGGCAAGACCGGCACCGTGCCCAGCAACAAGGCAGCCTGGACGGTGGGCTACACCCCCGACCTGGTCACCGCTGCCGTCATCAGCTACGACAACGGCCCGCGCTTCAAGAAGTTCTGGAAGGGCCATCGCGGCTTCCTGCACGGGATCAGGTTGCCGAAGTCCAAGACCTACCTGACAGGCTTCGGCTCTGACGCCGGCTGGATGCTGTTCAAGCCCGCCATGACCTACGCGCTGAACGATATCGACAGGAACACCCAGTTCAGCAACCCGCCGCAGTCGGTGCTGAACGGCGAGACCGTCGACATCCCCAGTTGCTCGGGTCGCGGACCCTCCAGTTGCGCAGCCCTGCTGCACGCCGCCGGGTTCAGCACCTACTACTCCAAGCAGTACCACCCCACGATTGCGTCCGGCGGCCTGATCGGCACCAGTGGTGGCGGTAGCGCAGGCAAGGGTAGCCAGATCGCCATCTATGTCAGCAAGGGCCCCGAGCCGGTGCCGACCGTCGAACCCACGCCGACACCGACCCCGACCAAGCCGAGGCGCGGGCCCAGGTGATCGGCACGCTCGCCGGCCGGCTCGCACTGGCCGGTGCTGCCTGCGTCGCGTACGGGACTTTCATCGAGGCCAACGCGTTCCAGGTGAGGCGGGTGCGGGTGCCCGTCCTGCCCGCAGGCGCCCAGCGGATTCGCGTGCTGCATGTCTCCGACATCCACCTGACCAGAGGGAAGCATGCACGGCGCCGGTTCGTTGCTGCACTGTCGGGCCTCGAGCCCGACCTGGTGGTCAACACCGGGGACAACCTGAGTGAGGGTGCGGCGCTGCGTCCACTGCTCGACGACCTGGGTCGGTTACTCGACGTGCCGGGGGTGTTCGTCTTCGGCTCGAACGACTACACCGAGGCCAAAGGGACGAACCCGCTGGCCTACCTGGCCCGTTCGACCAGCCGGGAGGGCACGGCGCCCGACCGGGGCGAGCTCCCGACGGAGGAACTCCGCGCAGGGCTGTCGGCCGGTGGCTGGAAGGACCTCACCGGGCACCGGGCAACCATCGAGGTTCGCGGCACGCGGATCGAGTTCCGTGGCACCGACGACGCCCACCTGCACCGGGACGACTACGGGCTGGTCGCCGGCCCTGCTTCCGCCGGAGTCGACCTGTCCATCGGTGTGACGCATGCGCCGTACAGGAGGGTGCTGGACGCCATGACCGCCGACGGCGTGCCGCTGGTGTTCGCCGGGCACACCCACGGCGGCCAGGTGTGCGTACCAGGCTGGGGAGCTCTCACGACCAACTGTGACCTGCCCCCTGCCCAGGCCAAGGGTCTCAGCCGCCACCGGACGCCCATCGGCTCCTCCTGGCTGCACGTCTCCGCCGGCCTCGGGAGTTCGCCGTTCGCCCCCTACCGGTTCGCCTGCCCGCCCGAAGTGACCCTGCTCACGCTGACTCCGGGACCGAATGGCTGACCGGCAGCAGTTCGGCTAAGCTGCCATTCGGCCCGGACCCAGTCCTGGCCGTTCGGGGTGTGGCGCAGCTTGGTAGCGCGCGTCGTTCGGGACGACGAGGTCGCAGGTTCAAATCCTGTCACCCCGACCAGC
>JAOATP010000015.1 GCA_030158185.1 Propionicimonas sp. | reverse complement strand
GGCGCCGGCTGGGACGGTGCCACCTGCGGCTGCACGTAGTTGGTCTGCGGAGCCGGCTGGCCGTAGCCGCTCTGGTCGTACGCAGCCGTCGGCTGGGTGTAGCCGGCCGTCGGCTGGGTGTAGTTGGCCTGGGTGTAGGCAGCGGGCGTCGGGTACCCGGAAGGTGGCGGGTAGGCGGCCGGGGCCTGCCGGTAGTCCCCCTGTGGTGGCTGGGACGCAGGTGAGGGGGTCCCGGAGGTCCCGCCGTAACCCGGCGCGGAGAGGTCGAGACCGGAGTCGGCGGACCACAGGCTGCCCGGACCTGCCGGATCGACGAGGGTCTCCTCGGCGAACGGCAGCTGTTCGGTGGGCGCGTAGCCGGCTTCGGGAACGATGGGGATGGTGGCGTCGCCGCCATCGTCCGCCGGGCGTGCGTAGGAGTCGGTCATTGTTACCTCTGGCTGGCTGGTGCGCTCTTGCGCCAACGGTACCCGGTCACGGACGGTAACTGCGCCTTCGGCGTGGTGTGCCCGGCCGGTCGCGGTTCCGACTTAGCCTGAGCGCATGGGTTCGCTGCTACACCCTGTTGGCGCCCAGCCGGGCTGGGTCTACTGGGCTCGACGCGCAGGACTCGTCGCCGCGCTGGTGGCTGTGATCGTGATCGGGTTCTTCCTCTTCCGTCCGCCGGAGAACCCCACCATCGCTGCCGTTCCCGCCGGGGGTCCCACCACGACGGCAGCCAGCACCCCCGCAGCGACGCCCTCCGTCACGGCAAGTCCCACCCCCACCGGACCCTTGTCCTGCGACCAGACCAACACGGGCCTTTCGCTGGCGGGCTACCAGAAGGTGAAGCAGGACGCGAAGCAGTCGTTCAAGGTGGGCGTGAAGAACACGGGCGCCCAGCCCTGTGTGCTCGACCTCACGGCGGCCAACTTCAGCCTCAGCGTGACCAGCGGCACCGACCGCATCTGGAGCACGGCCGACTGCGCCAAGTGGGTGCCGGTCAAGAAGCAGACCCTGAAGTCGCAGCAGTCCTACGAGTTCAGCATCGAGTGGGGTGTGCTCCGGTCGGCCGCCGGGTGCAAGGAGGCCAAGGGCCTGCTCAACCCCGGCACCTATGTGGCGCAGGCCGTCTTCTCCGACACGGTGAAGTCACGCCAGGTGTTCCTGGTCACCACGAAGGGCTAACCGCCCTCGATCACGCTCAGGACCGGACGGGAACCGTAGGCGTCGGTCGGCTGCTGCCGCTCCTTCGGACGCAGCTGCAGGGCCTGGAGCGCTGCAGCCACCGTGCCGACCTCCACCACCCGCAGCCCGGGGATGCGTGCAGCGCCGCTGCCCTTGGGCACAAGGGCCACCTCGAAACCGAGCCGGGACGCCTCCGCCAGGCGTCGATCGACGCCTGGCACCCGCCGCAGCTCGCCGGAGAGTCCGACCTCGCCGAGCGCAACCACCGGAAGGCTGAACGCCCGATCCAGGGCTGCGGACGCAACGGCGATCGCCGTGGCCAGGTCGGTCGCGGGGTCGCTGACCCGCACGCCGCCGACGGTCGAGACATAGACCTCCCTGGTGTGCAGCTTCACGCCGGCGCGGCGTTGCAGGACGGCGAGGATCATGGCCACCCTTGTGCTCTCGACGCCGTGGGTGACCCGGCGTGGCACGGGTGCAGCACTCGGAGCCACCAGGGCCTGCACCTCGGTCAGCAGGGGACGCCGCCCCGCCATCGAGATGGTCAGGCAGGTGCCCGGCGTCGGCTCGCTGTGCTGGGACGTGAACAGCCCGCTGGCGTCGGCAACCTCACGGATGCCGGTCTCGACCAGCTCGAAGCACCCCACCTCGTCGGCGGGACCGAACCTGTTCTTGGTTGCGCGCAGCATCCGGA
>JAOATP010000014.1 GCA_030158185.1 Propionicimonas sp. | reverse complement strand
TTCTGACAACTCGGGGAGGGGTGAGAAGATGACGGCGTGACTTCTGGCCCGGCAGCAAAGGTGCGCCCCGTCCTCTCCCCGCTTCCCCTGCACCCGGCGGTTTCCTACGTGATGCCGGTGCTGAACGAGGCTGGCCACCTGGGTGAGGCCGTGGGGGCCGTGCTCTCGCAGGAGTACCCGGGGGAGCAGGAGCTGGTGCTCGCGCTGGGTGATTCCAACGACGGCACGGACGACGTGGCAGCGGCGCTGGCAGCTTCCGATCGGCGGGTGCGGCTGGTCCGGAACCCCCGCAACGACATCCCGATCGGGCTCAACCTCGCCATCGCAGCGAGCCGCAACCCGGTCGTGATCCGGGTGGACGCCCATGCAGAGCTCCCCGCCGGCTACACCGCAGCAGCTGTCGAGATCCTGCACCGCACCGGGGCTGCGAATGTCGGCGGCGTCATGGTCGCCAAGGGGCATGGACGGTTCCAGAGCGCCGTCGCCCGCGCCTACAACTCACCGTTCGGCCTCGGCGGCGGCTCCTGGCACCACGGCGAGGAAGAGGTCGAATCGGACTCCGCCTACCTCGGGGTGTTCCGCCGCGAGGTGCTGGAAGAGGTCGGCGGCTACGACGAGACCCTGCGCCGCGCAGAGGACTGGGAGCTCAACCACCGCATCCGCTCTGCCGGCCACCTGATCCTGTTCACCCCGAAGTTGAAGGTCACCTACTGGCCCCGCGACAACTGGGACGCGCTGCGCCGCCAGATGTATGCCACCGGTGTGTGGCGCGGCCACCTCGTCCGCCGGCAGCAGTCCACCCCGTGGCGCTACCTGCCGCCGCCGGCCGTCGCCGTCCTTGTGGCGATCAGCGTGCTGGTCGGGTTGCTGCAGCTCCTCGGTGTCGCGCGCGGCGCCGGCTGGGCGCTGGCGCACGTGCCGTCCCTCGGCTACCTCGCCGGCGTGACGGTGGTGGGAGCCACCCGGCTCGGCGGGGACGGCGTCGTCGACCGCCTGCTCAACGTCGTCGTGCTCGTCACCATGCACCTGGGGTGGGGCGCCGGCTTCATCAAGGGCTGGCTCACGGGCGCTGCAACCACGGTGGACCGCTCGCGCGTCGCTTCCTGACCGCCTCCACCAGCGCGGCCGCCTCCTCGACAACGCGGACGGCGCTGCGCCCGTCGGTCCACTCATGGAAGCGGGTGGCCAGTTCCCGACTGTGCGCTGCTGCTGCGGCCGCGGCGTCCGGATTCGTGAACATGGCCTCGAGCCGGTCGAGCACCTGGTCCCAGTCGGTGCTCCAGCTGCCACCCGCCAGCCAGGCGTAGTCGACGTACAGGCCCCGCGTGCGCGTGTAGGACTCCAGGTCGGGCGCGAGCAGCAGCAGCGGACCACCGGTCACCACGTAGTCGACCGCCATCGACGAGTAGTCGGTGACAAGCGCGTCCAGCCCCCACAGCAGCGGCATCGACTCCGGCTGCATGGCTGCGGTGAGCAACCGCACCCGCGGCGAGGAATGGTTGTACTCCCCGACGCCGAGGGGGTGTGGACGCACGAACAGCACCACGTCCAGCCGTTCGCAGACCTCCTGGACGCGCTGCCACTGCAGTTCGGTCGGCACGCCGGGGTCGGGGTCGCCGTCCCGCCACGTCGGCGCGTACAGCACCACCCGGCTCTCGGTGAACTCACCCAGGTGCGGCGCGAGGACGGCCCGGGCCGCCGCCCGGCGGGCGTCCTCTGTACCGGTGAACAGCAGGTCGGCGCGGGGCTCCCCGAGAACCTGCACCTGGCCGCCGAGCAGGTCGAAAGCGCTGGCGAGGAACGGCACGAAGTAGCCGGAGCTGGTGGGCATCAGCGAGATCCGTCGCGTGCCCTTGCGATAGGCCGTGCGCAGCAGGGCAGCCACCCCGGGAATGCGCTCCAGCCCGCCGAGGGAGGTGACGGCCGGCGAATCGGCGTGCAGCTTCTTCAGCGGCGCACCGTGCCACAGCTGGACGATCACCGCTCCCGAGAGCCCGTACCGGTTCACGTCGCCGAAGCCGTGGGTCACGGCGGCAAGGCCTGCCCGCAGGGTGAGTGCGTGCCCCTGGGACGAATCGCGGTCGACAACGCGGGGGATGCCGAGGGCCTTGGCGGCTGCGGTCTCCGCCTCCGAGCCGCTCAGCCACACAAGGGTCGGCGGATCCGGCAGGGCCGCGGCAGCGCGGACGAAGGCGAGCGCGCCCTCGGCGGGACCGAAGGCGCTGCCAACCACCCACAGCTGCGGGTCGCGCTCCACCCAGCGGGCGCGGAGCGCTCCGGCGGCGTAACGGGGCAGGGACAGCAGCTTGCTCAGGTTCCCCTTCGCGAAACCGAACCCCCCGCTGGACATGGCCGCGAGGCTAGCACCGTCCCGGCTCCTCGGACGGAGGGGGAGCGCCGGTAGACTCTGCCACCACGGATCCCCTAGCGCGGCGGTGGCATGAACTCGATTGTCGGCGACATCCTGCTCATTCTTGTCTTCATCATGATCGGCGGCGTCTTCGCTGCCGCGGAAATGGCCCTCGTCTCGCTCCGCGAATCGCAGGTCCGGCAGCTCAGCGTCCGCGGGAAGCGGGGCCAGACCGTCGCGGAGCTGACCTCCAATCCCAACCGGTTCCTCTCTGCCGTCCAGATTGGCGTCACCCTTGCGGGCTTCCTCTCCGCAGCCTTCGGTGGCGCAACCCTCGCTGACAGCCTCGCCGTCGTCATGATCGGCTGGGGCCTCCCCGAGGCTGCTGCCGGCGCGCTAGCGCTCGTGCTGATCACCCTTGTCATCTCCTACTTCTCGATCGTCGTCGGCGAACTCACGGCCAAGCGGCTGGCGATGCAGCGGGCAGAGGCGTTCGCGATCGCCCTCGCCCCGCTGGTCAACGCGATCGCCAAGATCGCCACACCGGTCATCTGGTTCCTCGGCAAGTCCACCGACCTGCTGGTGCGGGTGCTCGGCGGCGACCCGAACGCCGCGCGTGAGGAGGTGTCCGATGAGGAACTGCGGGCCATGGTCGGCAGCTCGTCCACCCTCGGCCGCGAGGAGCGCCGGATCGTGGACGAGGTGTTCGCAGCCGGCGAGGTCAGCCTGCGCGAGACCATGATCCCGCGTACGGAGGTGGACTTCCTCGACGGTTCGATGCCGGCCTACAAGGCGATCCGCGAGGTGCAGGGCGCTGCCCACAGCCGCTACCCGGTGATCGGGGAGGACCTGGACGACGTGATCGGCTTCGTCCACATCCGCGACCTCGCCGACCTCGACCCGGCCGAACGCACCGCCCCGGTCAGCCAGCTCGTGCGTCCGGTGATGTCCCTGCCCGAGACGGTGAAGATCCTCCGGGCGCTCACCGAGATGCGCCAGACCAAGCAGCACCTCGTCATCGTGCGTGACGAGTACGGCGGCACGGCCGGCATCGTCACCATCGAGGACCTGGTGGAGGAGCTGATCGGCGACATCACCGACGAGTTCGACCCGGAGCAGTCACCGTCGGTCCCCAACCATGACGCGAGCATCGACCTCGACGGCCTCGTCACGCTGGAGGACTTCGGCCAGCAGATCGGCTACCGGCTTCCCGAGGGCCCCTACGACACCGTCGCGGGGTTCGTCATGGCGCAGCTCGGCAACCTGCCGAACCTCGACGACGCCTGTACCGTCACCCTTGCAGCGGAGCTGGAACAGCAACCGCCGGCCACCTTCGAGTTGCGCGTCACGGAGCTGGATGGACGCCGGGCGGCACGCCTGCGGCTCACCAGGCTCGGCGCGCCGCTCGACACTGAGGGCTGACGGCCGAGCCCTGCGAAGTAGTCTTCTGCCAGCCCGGCGGACAAGGAGGTGGCCAGGTGGTACCCAGCGATCCCGACGGCTCGCTCCTGCTGACCTCTGACGACGTCGGCGCGCTTCTGGCTGCTGCCGTCCAGCACGCCGGTGGGACGCTCGTCTCCTGGGCACTCGATCACGTCGATGCCAACCCCGCGCAGTCGACGACGGCGACGTACTCCGCCCTCGTCGACTGGCCGTACGGACGCCGCGAGGAACTGCTCGGGGTGAGCGCTCGCGCGTCCGGTCCTGCGGACACCGACACCGTGGCGGAGATCTTCGCCGACGGTGAGCGTGAGGTTGCTGTCTGGATCTATCCGCAGGACCCCGACCTGCCCGGCCTCGCCCGAGCCGCCTATGTCGAGTCGATGGCCGAGCTGTGCAACTCCCACCACATCTTCACCGGCGAGGTGCGGCCCGAGGACCTGTCGTTGCAGATGATCGGCTACCGCCCGAGACGGCGTGCCGTGGTGCGGGTGAGCTTCGGCGAGCCGCAACAGGTGGTCTACGTCAAGGTGTTGCGGGCGCGACTCTTCGACGATGTGCTCGACCGGCACCGGCTGCTCCTGCAGGAGGGCCTGCCGGTGGCACCGATCGCCGCCGTGACCGACGACCACCTCCTCATACTCCGCGAGCTGCCGGGTGAGCCGTTGGCCAAGGCCATCTTCGACAGCCCCGAACCGTGCTCCGCAGAGGCGCTCATCGAGTTGCTGGACGCGATGCCGTCGTCGGTTGCCCGCCTTGACCGCCGTCCGCCCTGGTCGGACGCCGTCGGGCACTACGCCCGGATGGTGGGTGCTGCGCTGCCGGCGCTCGAGCCGAAGCTGACCCGGCTGGTGGAGACCATCAGCCAGGGACTCGCCCCGATCCCGCCCGGGAACGAAGCGACCCACGGCGACTTCCATGAGGGCCAGGTGCACGTCTCCGGCGGACGGGTCTGTGGCCTCCTCGACACCGACACCCTCGGCCCCGGCCGTCGTGCGGACGACCTCGCCTGCCTGATCGCCCACCTGTCCACGATCCAGCGCATGAACGCCGCCCAGGAGGCGCGCGTGCACCAGCTGATCCGCCGCTGGGTGCCCGTGTTCGACACGCGGGTGGACGCGACCGAGCTGCGACTTCGTGCGGCAGCTGTGATCATCTCCCTTGCCACCGGTCCTTTCCGCGGCCAGGAGCCGGACTGGGAGCGAGAGACCGCCACCATGATCGGTTCGGCGGAGGCCCTGGTCCGCCAGGTCAGCTAACCCCGACAACTCGGAGGGGGGCGGTCAGTCAGCCGCGGAGGGTGAGGCCCAGCCGGACTCGACGCCGGCCACAGCCGGCTCGTCGGCACCACGAGCGATCCGGCCTGCGTAGTCCTTGGCGTCCAGCATCTGAGCGGGTACTTGCGCAATCGTCCGTAAATGATTGAGCGGCAGGGTTCGGGCTTGTGGGAGCGATTTGGTGCTGCCATGACCGACACGCCCCTCATGCTTGCCGGAGACTTCGCAACGCCGACCCGCGAACAGTGGGAGGCCGAGGTCCTCAAGGTCCTCAACCGGCGACGTCCCGAAGGCAAGGAACTGACCATTGATCAGGCCCTTTCGCGGTTGCGCACCAGCACCGTGGACGGCTTGACCATCGAGCCCCTGTACACCGAAGCGGTCGCACCGCTCGGGCTGCCGGGCGCAATGCCGTTCACCCGTGGTGCAACCGTCCGCGACGCCGGTGTCGCCTGGGACGTGCGTGCACTCCACGAGGACGCGGACGTCGCCTTCACCAACGCAGAGGTACTTGCCGACCTGCAGCGCGGGGCCACGTCGATCTGGCTGCGCACCGGAGAGGGCGCCATCGCCGTCGAGGATGTCGCAGCAGCGCTCGCCGGCGTGAACCCGGCGCTGGCACCGATCGCGTTCTCCAGCTCCACCGACCAGGTGGCTGCAGCCAAGGCGCTCGCAGCTTTCTGGAAGGCCGCAGGCGCGACCGGTGCACGGGGCAACCTCGGACTGGATGCGCTCGCGCTCGCCGCGCGCACCGGTGAGAAGGTCGACCTCACGCCGCACGCCGTCTGGGTGCAGGCCGCCATGGCGGAGCTGCCCGGCGTCCGTGCGCTCACCGTTGACGTGCTGCCCTACGACGACGCCGGTGCCGGCGACGTCGACCAGCTCGCTTTCGCGATCGCCACCGGCGTCGCCTACCTGCGCGACCTCGAGGCTGCCGGCGTCAGCGCAGCCGACGCGTTCGGCCAGCTCGAGTTCCGGGTCAGCGCGAACGCCGACGAGTTCCTCACCATCGCCCGGCTGCGCGCACTGCGTCGCCTCTGGGCACGTGTCGGCGAGGTCTCCGGGGTGCCGGAAGACGCCCGCGGTGCCATCCAGCACGCCGTCACCTCCTGGCGCATGATCACCCGCGACGACCCGTACGTGAACCTGCTGCGCGGCACGATCGCCACGTTCTCCGCCGCCGTCGGTGGCGCCGAGTCGATCACCTGCCTGCCGTTCGACACCGCTGTCGGCCTGCCCGATGACTTCAGCCGTCGCATGGCTCGCAACACCCAGCTGGTCGCTGCGGAGGAGTCCAACATCGGACGCGTCAGCGACGCTGCCGGCGGCTCCTGGTACGTCGAGAGCCTCACCGATCAGCTCGCCACCCACGCCTGGGCGGCCTTCCAGGAGATCGAGGCAGCCGGCGGCATGGTCGCAGCCCTGGAGTCGGGCCTGGTCGCAGAGCGGATCGCAGCGACGGTCGCGGATCGCACCAAGCGCCTCGCCACCCGCAAGCAGCCGATCACCGGTGTCAGCATGTTCCCGATGAAGGACGAGCAGCCGGTCGCGGCCAAGCCCCGTCCGGCCGTCACGCTCGCCGGGCTCAAGGCAGCCCGCGACGCAGAGGTCTTCGAGGCCGTGCGTGACCGCGCAGCAGCCGGCGAGAAGCCGAAGGTCTTCCTCGCCTGCCTCGGTGCCCGTCGTGACTTCGGCGGACGCGAGATGTTCACCAACAACGTCCTGCTCGTCGGTGGCATCGACTTCCCTGGTTCCGAGGGCGGCACGCCCGAGGAGATCGCAGCCCAGGCTGCGGCGTCCGGGGCGAAGATGGCGATCCTGTGCTCGTCAGCCAAGGTCTACGCCACCCAGGCGATCGAGGTCGCCACGGCGCTGAAGGGCGCAGGCGTCGAGACCGTCTACCTCGCCGGCCGGAAGACCGAGATCGGTGCCGAGGACACGTCCGTCATCGACGGCGAAGTGTTCGACGGAATGGATGTGGTCGCCTTCCTTGAGGGTGCCCTTGACCGGATTGGAGTGGCCAAGTGACCACGGTTCCCGATTTCACCGGCATCGAGCTGGGTGCCCCCACTGTCGCCGACACCGCTCCCGAGGTGATGGGTGAGGGTTGGCTCACGCCCGAGCACATCCTCGTGCCGCCGCGCTACGACGAGTCCGCCTACGAGGGCCTCGACTTCCTCGGCACCTACCCGGGCATCCCGCCGTTCCTGCGTGGCCCCTACGCCACCATGTACGTCAATCAGCCGTGGACGATCCGGCAGTACGCCGGCTTCTCCACCGCCGAGGAGTCCAACGCGTTCTACCGGCGCAACCTGGCCGCCGGCCAGAAGGGCCTCTCGATCGCGTTCGACCTGGCCACCCACCGCGGCTACGACTCCGACCACCCCCGGGTGACCGGTGACGTCGGCATGGCCGGTGTCGCGA
>JAOATP010000013.1 GCA_030158185.1 Propionicimonas sp. | reverse complement strand
GCGCACCCACTCGAGCTCGCGCTCGAGGATCTTGGCGCGCTTGGCGTCCTTCTTGCCCTCGATCTGGAGCCGGCCCTTCTTGGTCTCCAGGTAGGTCGAGTAGTTGCCCTCGTAGGGGTGCAGCTGTCCGCGGTCGATCTCGCAGATCCACTGGGCGACGTTGTCGAGGAAGTACCGGTCGTGCGTGACGGCGAGCACGGCACCGGGGTAGCTCTTCAGGTGCCCCTCCAGCCAGTTCACGCTCTCCGCGTCCAGGTGGTTGGTGGGCTCGTCGAGCAGCAGGAGGTCGGGCTGCTGCAGCAGAAGCTTGCACAGTGCGACCCGGCGGCGCTCACCACCGGAGAGGATGTTCACCGGCGAATCGCCGGGCGGGCACTGTAGGGCGTCCATCGCCTGCTCGAGCTGGGCGTCCAGATCCCAGGCCTCACGGTGGTCGAGTTCGGTCTGCAGTTCACCCATCTCGGCGAGCAGGGTGTCGAAGTCGGCGTCCGGCTCGCCCATGGCCATGGAGATCTCGTTGAAGCGGTCGAGCATGCCCTTGGTCTCCGCCACCGCCTCGTAGACGTTCTCCATGACGGTCTTGTCCTCGGTGAGCGGCGGCTCCTGCAGGAGGATGCCCACCGTCTTGCCCTTGGCGAGCATGGCGTCGCCGTTGTCGGCGCGCAGCATGCCTGCCATCAGCTTCAGCATCGTCGACTTGCCGGCGCCGTTCGGCCCGACCACGCCGATCTTCGCGCCCTCGTAGAACGAGAGGGTGACGTTGTCCAGCACGAGCTTCTCGCCCAGCTTCTTGCGGACGTTGTGCATGGAGAACACGAATTCGGGCATGGCGATCTTCCTCAGGAGTTTGTTGAGCGGCGTCCAGTCTATGGCAGCGCCAACCCCCGAGGCCCCCGTTCCGCCCTCACCCCCCCGGCGCCGGGTCCCAACCCCCCGCAAGCTGTGACTGATTCGCCGACATCGGCGAAAAAGTCACACCTTGTCGGGGGAGGGGGCGTTGAGGGGGGCGCGGGCGCGGGTGACGGAGGGCTGGGACGTGAGGAGTTCGGCGAGGGTGAGGGCCCGGCGGTCGGCGAGGTCGGACAGCTGGAGGCGGCAGGAGAAGCCGTCGGCGAGCAGGACGGCGTCCGGGCCGGCAGCCTCGACGGCGGGCAGCAGGTGGGTGTTGGCGACGGCGACCGACGTCTCGTAGTGGCCGATCTCGACGCCGAAGTTGCCGGCAAGGCCGCAGCAGCCCTCGACGGTGACGACGCTCGCCCCCGTCCGTGCCAGCAGGGCAGCGTCGGCGGCCCAGCCGAGGACGGCGGAGTGGTGGCAGTGGGGCTGGGCGACCACCACGGTGCCGGTGAGATCGGGTGGCTCCCAGTCGGCGGCCGTCGACAACACCTCCGCCAGCGTGCGGATGCCGGCGGCAAGGTCGGCGACCCTTGCATCGTCGACGAGCTCGGAAGCGTCGCTGCGCCACACGGCGACGCACGACGGCTCGAGCCCGACGATCGGGGTGCCGGCAGCGACGATCGGGTGCAGCAGCTCCAGCGAGTGCCGCAGCAGGCGGGCGGCGTGGTCGCGTTGCCCTGTGGTGATCCAGGGCAGTCCGCAGCACGCCGTCCGGCGCAGGACGGACGGGGCGAAACCGGCGGCGACGAGCACAGCCAGCACCGCCTCCAGCCGCCCGGCATCCATGGTGTCGGTGAACGAGTCCACCCAGACGACGACCGGCTTGCCGCTGCCGTCGTGCCGGGGGCCGGTGCGCGCCCGCCGGGAAGCGAACCGTGGCAGGCTGCGCCGCTGGTCGACCCCGGCCAGCCAGCGTGACGCCCGGCCGATGCCCGGCGCGGCGAGGGTGGCGTTCACGACCGCGGCAAGACCGGGCACAGAAGTGATGGCGCGTCCCCAGGTCGGCAACCAGCCCAGGGCGTAGTGGCTCCGGGGGCGCAGCCGGTGGCGGTGGGCCTCCTCCAGCACCCGCGACTTGTACGCGGCCACGTCGGTGCCGGTGGGGCACTCGCTGGCGCACGCCTTGCACGAAAGGCACAGGTCGAGGGCCGCTGCCACCTCCGGTGCCCGCCAGCCCTTCGTCACGAGACTGCCGTTCACCATCTCCTGCAGCACCCGCGCCCGCCCGCGGGTGGAGTCCTGTTCCCTCCCCGTCGCCTGGTAGCTGGGACACATGGTCCCCGACTCGGCGAGGCACTTGCCGACACCGGTGCAGCGGTGCACGTCGCCGGCGAACGCCGCGTCCAGCCGTGGCAGCGTCGAGCCGGAGGCCGCCGGCAGCCGCAGGTCGGCGTCCAGCGGACGCGGGTCGACGAGCACCCCGGGATTGAGCAGGTTCAGCGGGTCGAAGATGTGCTTGACCGCGGCGAACAGTGCCAGCGCCTGGCTGGAGTACATCCTTCCCAGCAGCTCCGAGCGCGCCCGGCCGTCCCCGTGCTCGCCCGACATCGAGCCGCCATAGCCGGCGGCAAGGACGGCGGCGTCCTCCACGAAGCTGCGGTACCGGGCCACGCCGGCAGCGCTCGACAACTCGAAATCGATCCGGATGTGCACGCAGCCCTCGCCGAAGTGTCCGTAGGGCAGCCCATGGAGCCCGTGCCGGCTGAGCAGCCCGTCGAGGTCGCGCAGGTAGGCGCCAAGGGCCTCCGGAGGCACGGCGGCGTCCTCCCAGCCGGAGTGTGCGGGCTTGCCCAGCCCGATGCTGGCGAGGCCGGCCCCGTCCGCCCGGATGCGCCACAGCCGGGCAGCGTGCGCCTTGTCCGAGATCACCTCGGCCGCGAGGCCGCCGGCCGCAGCCACCAGCTCCGCAGCCCTGCTCGCCAACAGCTCCGGGTCGGCGTCGGTCAGCTCGATGAACAGCCAGCCCTCGCCGGCCGGCAGTGCGGGGACGCTCGCCGCGCCCTGCCGGTGCCGGACGACGTCGACGATGCGCGAGTCCAGGCCCTCGACAGCTGTCGGAAGGGACGGCAGGACGCGCGGCATGGCGTCGGCAGCCGCAGCCATGCTGCGATAGCCGATCACGATGAGCAGGGAGTGGGGCAGATCGGTCACGAGGCGGACGCGGGCGCCGGTGACGACGGCGAGGGTGCCCTCGCTGCCCACGAGGAAGCGGGCGACATCGAACCCATGCTCGGGCAGCAGGTGCTCGAGGCTGTAGCCGGACACCTGCCGCGGGAACCGGCCGAACTCGGTGCGGATCACGCCGAGGTTGGCGCGCACCAGCGCTGCGAGCGCGTCGAGGGTGGGGGAGTCGGGACGGTGTCCGGCAGCCAGTGACAGCCGTTCGCCGGTACCGGTGATCACTTCGAGGCCGAGCACGTTGTCTGCGGTGCGGCCGTAGCCGAGTGCCCGCGGTCCGCAGGCGTTGTTGCCGATCATCCCGCCGATGGTGCAGCGGTCGGACGTCGAGGGGTCGGGGCCGAACCGCAGGCCGTGCCGGGCGACGGCAGCCGTCAGCCGGGCAGGGATCACGCCGGGTTCGACGATGGCTGCATGGCCACCGGGATCGACGTGGGCGATGGCGTCCAGCCGTGAGCAGTCCAGCACCAGGCCCGGGCCGACTGCGTTGCCTGCGATCGAGGTGCCGGCCCCGCGCATCGTCAGCGGCAGGCCAGCCGTGCGCGCGGCATCGACTGCTGCGACGAGTTCTGTGACGGTGACGGGCCGGCACACGGCGGCGGGCGGGACGCGGTACAGCGATGCGTCTGAGGAGTAGAGCGCCCGCGTGAGCGTCCCGGTATCGGCCTGGATCCCGGCAGCGACCAGTGCGGTCAGCGCGTCGGTGAACCCTGCTGGCACATGCTCAGTCTTGCACGGCCGTGACGGCGTCCATCGCACGCCCGAGTGCTGCGAAGTCCTCAGGGGAGACCGGGTCGACGAGGGCCCTGCGGACGGACTCCACGTGGGCTGGTGCCGCCTCGACGAGAAGGTCGTGGCCCTGGTTGGTCATGAGGGCGATCACGCCGCGCCGATCGGAGGGGCAGGCCATGCGCGCGACCAGTCCCTTGGTCTCCATGCGGGCGACGGTGTGGGTCAGTCGTGAGCGGGACTGCCGGACGCGATCGGCGAGGTCGGACATGCGCAGCGAGCGGTCGGGCGACTCCGAGAGGTGCACCAGGATCTCGTATTCGCCGAGGTCGAGGCCGAAACATCGCAGCTCGGCTTCGAGGCGCTCGTTGATCCTGGCCACGCCATTGAGGAAGGATCGCCAGATCCGCTGTTGATCGGCATCAAGCCAGCGGGGTTGGAGTGTCGTGGTCACGGGCGAATCCTAGCAAAGAAGTTTACAGTTCAACAACATTGTCAGGTGTGTGTCTTCGCGGCCGACCTGCTCGCACGACCGCTCCGCTCCGTGCGAGCAGGACGCTACCTGCTCCCGCGCTCCGTCCTCAACCGATCCACGGCCACGAGCGGGACGGTGGCGCAGTGGGGAAATCCGTGACGCGCATCGTCGCTGCTTCCGCGGGCCTGTGGGCGCCCCTAGACTTCACGCACGATCCAATGGCGGGTGTGAGGGGATGGCGGCACAGATGATTGATGTCGAGGCGGTCATGCAGTCCGTCCAGCCCACCGTGGGTGCACTGTTCCGGTGGCGCGTCGCGACGTCCCCTTCCAAGGAGGCGTTCCGCTATCCCGACGCGAACGAGGCCTGGGTCTCGATCGACTGGACGGAGACCCGACGGCGCGTCGACGCCCTCGCTGCCGGCCTGCTCGCGCTGGGTCTCCAGCCGGAGGAACGGGTGGCGATCGTCTCCAACACCCGCATCGAGTGGATCCTCATCGACTACGCCATCAACTGCGCCGGTGGGGCGACGACGACCATCTACCCCAACACGCAGGGCAAGGACTTCGCGCACATCGTCACGGACTCCGAGACGGTGATCCTCGTCGCAGAGAACGTCGAACAGCTCGACAAGCTCAAGGACGCCACCGAGGCCGGTGCGCAGCTCCGCACCGTCGTGCTGCTGGACGGTGAGGGCGACGGCGAACACGTCATCAGCTGGCAGCAACTCACCGAACGCGGACAGGCACTGCTGGCCACGGATCCGGGCGTTGTCGACCGCGCCATCGAAGGGTCGACCACCGACGGCCTTGCCACCCTGATCTACACCTCCGGTACCACGGGCATGCCC
Organism: Propionicimonas sp.; assembly: GCA_030158185.1. Lineage (GTDB taxonomy): Bacteria > Actinomycetota > Actinomycetes > Propionibacteriales > Propionibacteriaceae > Propionicimonas. Next base: position 2,364 of record JAOATP010000013.1, on the reverse strand, counting down.
AAGGGCGTCGAATTGACCCACCGTTGCTGGACCTACCAGGCACGGATGCTGGACGCGATGGGCGTCATCGAACCCGGTGCCGTGCAGTACCTGTGGCTGCCGCTGTCCCACGTCTTCGGCAAGGACCTGCTCACCATCCAGCTCGGGATCGGCTTCAGCACGGCCGTCGACGGCCGGGTCGACCGCATCGTCAGCGGTCTGGGGGTCGTCCACCCGACCTTCATGTGCGGAGCGCCCCGCATCTTCGAGAAGGTGCGCGCCGCTGTGCTGCTCGCCTCGCCGCAACGGGGCATCAAGGGCAGGATCGCGCGCTGGGCTTTCGCCGTGGGGCGCGCGTCCCGCGAGTACCGGCAGGCCGACAAGTCGCTGCCGGTGTCGATGCGGCTTGCCTACGGCATCGCCGACCGGCTGGTGTTCAGCAAGCTGAAGGACCGCATGGGCGGCAACATCGACTTCTTCGTCTCGGGTTCGGCGAAGCTGAACGCGCAGGTGCAGTCGTGGTTCTACTCGGCGGGCCTCGTGATCGTCGAGGGCTACGGACTCACAGAGACCGGGGCCGTCCTGTGCGTCGACCTGCCGCTGCCCGCGCACTTCGGGACGGTCGGGCCGGCGCTGCCGGGCACGACGCTGAAGATCGCCGAGGACGGAGAGGTGCTCGCGAAGGGTCCGCAGATCATGCGTGGCTACCACAACGACCCCGAGCTCACAGCAGAGGTGATGGTGGACGGCTGGTTCCACACCGGCGACATCGGCAAGCTCGACGCCGACGGCAACCTGACCATCACCGACCGCAAGAAGGACCTGCTGAAGACGTCCGGGGGCAAGTACGTCGCGCCGTCCAAGGTCGAAGGCGTGATCGCAGCGAGCATCCCCTATGTCTCGCAGGTCGTGGTTGTCGGGGACGGGCGCAAGTACATCTCGGCGCTCGTCACCATGGACAAGGACAACCTGTTCAAGTGGGCGACCCGTCACGGGCTGGCCGACCTCGACTACGCCGACGTGACGCAGCACCCCGACCTGCGCAAGACCGTCCAGCGGTTCCTCAACTCGGCCAACGCCAAGCTGGAGCGCTGGGAGACGGTCAAGCGGTTCGCCATCCTCCCGTCCGAGTTCAGCGTGGACGACGGTGGCGTGACCCCGAACATGAAAATCCGCCGCAAGTTCGTTGCGGAGAAGTACGCCGACGTCGTGGAATCGCTGTACGACGCCGAGCCCGCCGACACCGAGTGACCGGCCACCTCAGCCGCGTCCCGTTGCGCTGGGTCGACCTCGACGCCCAGGGGCACGTCAACAACGCCCTGGTCGCGGACTACCTGCAGGAGGCGCGGGTCGACTGGTTGCTCTCCGGCCCCAACGCGCACCTGCTGGGAACCTCGACCATGGTCGTCTCCCACCACATCGAGTTCCTCGGGCCGGTGATGTTCGCCACCGAACCCGTCGAGGTCGAGCTTGCTGTCGGCTCGGTGGGTGCCGCCCGCTTCCAGCTGGGCTACTCGCTGCGGCAGGACGGGGCGGAGCTGGCAAGGGCGCACTCGACCCTGTGCCTGTACGACTACGGCGCGGGGCGTCCGCGCCGGATGACGACGGCTGAGCGCACCTGGTTCGCCGGGCAGTCCGGCCACCTGGAGCCGTTCCGGTCGCTGGGTCGCTGGCATGTGGGCGACGCGGCACACGAGCACGCGTTCTCGGTGCGCTGGTCGGACCTCGACCCGTACGGCCACGTCAACAACGTGCGCGTGTTCGACTTCCTCGCGGAGGCGCGGATCCGGATGAATCCCGACTCCGACAGCGTCACCCGGATGGACTCGGCAGCGCAGGACGGCCTGCTGTGGATGGTCGCCCGCCAGGACGTCGACTACCTGGGCCAGATCAACCACCGCGTCGAGCCGTACCGGGTGCGCTCTGCTGTCGCTCGGGTCGGGCGGACGTCCGTGACGATCATCGCCCAGGTGGAGGACCCCCTGGACGGCACGATGCTGGCGCGTGCCCGGACGGTCCTTGTCAGCGGGGACCCGGCCGGGCGCCCGGTGCCCCTGCCGGATGCCATGCACGCCGCAGCCGCGAAGTGGCCCGCCCAGGCCCACTGATCAGGTCCTGGTTACGCCTTGGCCGTGCGCACCTGGTCGGCCATCACCTGTGCGCCGCTGGTGAGGAGGGCGCGCCGCCAGGGCAGGACGCCTTCGATCTCGATCTGGATCGCCATCGACAGCACCGTCCGGATCAGGACGATCAGGCCGAGGATCAGCGCGTCCTCCATGGACGGCTTGGACGTGATGGTGCGGATCAGGTCGGCGGCGACGAGCACCTCAAGCCCCAGCAGGATCGCTCCGCCGAGGGTGTTGCGCAGCGTCCCGAAGGCAGCCC
>JAOATP010000012.1:26690-29569 GCA_030158185.1 Propionicimonas sp. | reverse complement strand
AGCGGGGCGGCGTCACCGAGCACCTCGATGCCGTTCTTGAGCCCGATCGCTAGTCCCCGGGTGTGGGCGACCTCGCTGAGGGCTGCCAGGTAGGTGAGCGTGTCGGCCTGCGTCAGCGGGAAGCCGCTCCTGGCCTGCCAGCCGTCCATGTTGTCCGGATCGACTGCGTCGAAGCCCTTCCTCGCGCACTCGTCGATGCGGGCGGCCATGATCGGCACAAGGACGCCGACGGCCCGGATGTCGAGCCAGCGCTCGCCGGGCCAGCCGTCCAGCTTGTCGCCGATGACGGCCTTCGGGAACGCCGCCTTGTCGGGACGCCAGTCCTCCCAGCCGCCGGCATTGATGTAGCAGATCACGTGCTTGCCGGCCTTCTTGAGGCTCGCGACCGTCGCGGCGCTGGTCTCGTGGCCGTCGACGTCGACGACCAACGCCGTGCCTGCGACGAGCGTGCCGGAGTACTGGACCTGCCAGCTCAGGCCCGGCTTCGGCTGCCAGATCGCTGGTGCCACTGGCGACACGGACGCGGTGGACGGAGTGGACGGGCTGGCCGCGACGGTGGTTGCGGCGCCGGACGATGCGTCCGTGACGGGCGGTGTCACGCCGCTGCAGGCGGTCACCAGCAGGGCGAGCACGATGCCCGGGAGCGTGCGCAGGTGCATCCGTCTCCGTCCAGCAGGTTGGCGGCAGGCTACCCCGCACGGCGGGCGATTCGAGTCTTCCGCTAGAATCCCTACCGAGGGGAGTACTTCCCAAGCCATCTGTCGGTCAATACGGACGCGTGATCGTGTCCCCGCAGGTGCACCGGAGACGGTGAAGGAGACCTCACAGGACCAACTGTGACGGGACACCAATGACCCATACCGCTCTCGAGATTGCCATCGGCTCACCGGAGCTGTGGGCGATCAGCATCGCAGCAGTGCTGGTGCTGTTCGGCCTCGACTTCATGATCACCCGCAAGCCCCACGAGGTCTCCATGAAGGAGGCCATCGGGTGGTCCGCGTTCTACATCGCGCTGCCGCTGGCGTTCGGCGTCTGGATCTGGCAGGCGTTCGGCTCCCAGCGCGGCCTGGAGTTCTACGCCGGCTACCTGGTGGAGAAGTCCCTGAGCGTGGACAACCTGTTCGTCTTCATGTTGTTGCTCAGCTCGTTCGCCGTCCCGCGCGAGCTGCAGCAGCGCGTGCTGCTGATCGGCGTCGCCGGCGCCCTTGTGCTGCGCGGCGTGTTCATCGCGCTCGGCGCTGCGATGCTCGCCAACTTCGCGTGGACGTTCCTGCTGTTCGGCCTGATCCTGCTGGTGACGGCCGTCAAGGTGCTGCGGGACACCCTGAACCCTGCCGAGCACGAGATCCATCCCAACGACCTGCGCATCGTGAAGCTTGCCCGGCGCTTCTTCCCGGTGTCGGACGGCTACCGCGGCTCGCGGATGAGCGTCATGGAGGACGGACGGCGCGCGATCACACCTCTCGCGCTGGCCACCCTGGCGATCCTCGCCACCGACGTGGTGTTCGCCGTGGACTCCGTCCCCGCCGTCTACGGGATCACGGGGGACGCGTACCTGGTGTTCGTCACCAACGCCTTCGCCCTGCTCGGCCTGCGGGCGCTCTACTTCGTCCTCGAGGGTGCCCTCGGCGCTCTCGTCCACCTGGGCTACGGGCTGGCTGCGATCCTCGCCTTCATCGGCGCGAAGCTGGTCATGCACTGGGCCCACGGTGTCTGGAGCTGGGTGCCCGAGATCGACACCCTGTTCTCGCTGGGCGTGATCGTCGGCATTCTCGCCATCGTCATCACGACGAGCCTGATCTCGAACAAGCGCAAGGCGGCAGCGCTCAACAGCCCGTAACGCGACGCGAAAGGGGCAAGAAAGGGGACAGTCCCCTTTCTTGCCCCTTTCGCGTCAGCGGGTTGGCCAGGTGGCCGGCTGCGCTTCGGCCTGGGGAACCGCCGTCCCCGTCAGCGCGGGGAGTTCGGACGCCGCCAGCGCCGGCGTCTCCGCCGGGCCGTCGGCCTCAGCTCGCGGGGCAGGTTGCGGGTTCGCCGCTGCCGACTCCTTCTCCCGCTGGAGGAAGTTCCCCAGCTCGCTGATCGTGGTCATGATCGGGGCGGGGAAGACCACGGTGGTGTTCTTGTCGACGCCGATCTCGACGAGGCTCTGCAGGTTCCGCAGCTGCAGGGCGAGCGGGTGCGCCATCATGATGTCGGACGCGTCGCCGAGCGCAGCAGCAGCCTTGAACTCGCCCTCGGCGTTGATGATCTTGGCCCGCTTCTCCCGCTCGGCCTCCGCCTGCTTGGCCATGGCGCGCTTCATGCTCTCGGGAAGCTGGATGTCCTTCAGCTCGACCAGCGTGACCTCGACGCCCCAGTCGAGGGTGGTCATGTCGAGGATCTCGCGGATGTCGAGGTTGATCCGGTCGGTCTCCGAGAGGGTCTCGTCCAGCGTGTGCTGACCGACCACCTTCCGCAGCGTGGTCTGCGCGATCTGGTCGATCGCCGTCCTGATGTTCTCGATGGCGACCACCGACTTCCTCGCGTCCGTGATCCGGTAGTAGGCGACGGCCGAGACGTCGACGCTCACGTTGTCCTTGGTGATGATGCCCTGCGACTGGATCGGGATCGTCACGATCCGCAGCGAGACCTTATGCAGGACGTCGACGAAGGGAATGATGAACCGCAGACCGGGCTCGAGGACGGCGATGACCCGCCCGAAGCGGAACAGGACCCCCTGCTCATACTGCTTGACGATGCGCAGCGAAAGTCCGAGCGCGAAGAGGAGCAGCGCCAGCACAATGACACCAACGAGATAGAACATCGCGATTCCGTTCGACGGGCGCGATTCGGGTCTCCTGAACCCGGCCTGGATCGCGTCTCGAGCTTAGCTCGGG
>JAOATP010000012.1:0-26590 GCA_030158185.1 Propionicimonas sp. | reverse complement strand
TAGGGGTAGTCGGGCATGACCGGGGCACTGACCTCGTCCAGCCGCGCGGCCAGCGCGGGGTCGAGGTGGATGTCGGCGATCGCCAGCGACCCGGACAGCTGTTCGAGCGTGCGGTTGCCGAGGATCGGCGCCGTGACCAGCGGACGGTCGGCCAGCCAGGCCAGCGACACCTGCGCCATGCTCAGCCCGGACGCGTCCGCGACGTCGGCGACGACGTCGAGGATCGCCCAGGTCGCGTCGGTGTTGCGCCGGTCGTAGTCCTCCATGCCGCGGGACGGATTCTCCCCGAGCCGGGTCGGGCCCGCGGGCCGTCGGTCGCGGGCGTACTTGCCGGACAGCCAGCCTCCGGCCAGCGGGCTCCACGGGATCAGGCCCAACCCGTACTCGGTCGCGGCGCCGGTGATCTCCAGCTCGATATGGCGGGTAAGCAGGTTGTACTGCGGCTGCAGTGACACCGGCACGGTCCAGCCGTGGGCGCGGGCGCGCTCCGAGACGGCGGTGAGCTGCCAGCCGGTGAAGTTCGACAGCCCGAAGTAGTGGATCTTGCCGGCGCTGACCGCGTCGTCGACGAAGCGCAGGTACTCCTCCATCGGGGTCAGCGGGTCCCAGGAGTGCAGCTGGTAGAGGTCGACGCAGTCGACGCCGAGCCGGCTCAGGCTGGCGTTCAGTGCGTCGCTGAGGTGGCGACGCGAAAGGCCGACGCCGTTGGGGTGCGCAGCCATGGGGAACCGTCCCTTGGTCGCGATCACGACCTGGTCGCGGACGCCGGGACGGTCGGCCAGCCACGCACCGATGATCTCCTCGGACACGCCCTTGGAGTAGACGTCGGCGGTGTCGATGAAGTTGCCGCCGGCCTCGACGAAGGCGTCCAGCTGGGCGAAGGCGCCGGCGAGGTCGGTCTCGTTGCCGAAGGTCATCGTGCCGAGGCAGAGCCGGGAGACGGCGAGGCCGCTGCGGCCGAGAAGGCGGTATTCCATGGTGTTCTCCTCGAAAGGTCGGGTCAGCCCAGCTGGAGGATGCGGACCACTGCAAGCGCCAGCAGCAGGACGGTCACCCCGATCAGCCCGAGCAGCTGCAGTCGCGTCCGCCCGGGCTTGGGGGCGTAGAGCACGATGATCGCCGCAGCCATGCCGCCGATCAGGCCACCGAGGTGGCCCTCCCAGGAGATGTTGCCCGGGCCGATGAAGGTGTACGCCACATTGATACCCAGGTAGAGCAGGAGGCTGCGCACGTCGCCGTGCACCTTGTAGGCCAGGACAAGGAGGGCACCGATCATGCCGAAGACGGCGCCGGATGCTCCCAGCGTCGAGTCGCTCGGGTTCGACAGCCACAGCACGACGACCGAGCCGGACAGCGCGGAGATCAGGTAGACGGCGAGGAACCGCACGCGACCCAGCGTCCGTTCGAGGCTGGGCCCAAGGAACCACAGCATGAGCATGTTCACGCCGATGTGGATCAGGTCGACGTGGGTGAACGCGCTGCTGACCAGCTGCCAGTAGGCGCCGTCCGCGACGCCCGGCTGCCAGATGCCGTCGGCCATCAGCCTGCAGGCCTGGGCGCCGACGTCGGGGTAGTAGCTGCGTGCGTCCGAGGCCGAGATGCAGCGTCCGACGGGCAGCAGGGCAAGGGTGTTGACCAGCCGGCTGAGCGCACCGCCGGTGGCGCTGATGGCGACCCAGACGATGGCGTTGAGGGCGATCAGCACGATGGTGGTCAGCGAAGGGTTGGTCGAACGCGCGCCGCCGTAGGGTCCCTCGTTCTGCCTCGTCTGCCGTGCACCTTCGGAGACGCACTCGGGGCACTGGAAGCCGACCGCGGCACTGATCATGCACTCGCCGCAGATCGGACGGCCGCAGCGCTGGCACCGGATATAGGTGGCGGCGGCCGGATGGCGATAGCAGGGGTAGGCCACCGGCGGCTGCGTCATGGCCTGCACGATACCCGCTGGCGAACCCCGCCGCCGTGGACAAGTAATTACCTACGGAACAGTAACTTACGCTACCGTAGGATATCGACACCTCAACCTTAGGAGTTCCGGTGCCCCAGCCGAACCCGCCAGTGGTGATTCAGGGGGGCATGGGCATTGCCGTCTCCTCATGGCAGTTGGCCAGAGAGGTATCGCTGGCCGGGCAGCTCGGAGTGGTCTCCGGCACAGCCCTTGACGGCGTCCTCGCCCGCACGCTCTCCGACGGTGATGTCGGCGGGCACATGCGCAGGGCGCTCGCGCACTTCCCGTCCCCCGCGATGGCGCAGCGGGTCCTGGACAGCTACTTCATCGAGGGCGGACGCGAGGCTGACAAGCCCTATCGCCCCCACCCGACTCTCACCATCGCTCCCGGAAGGGCGGCCATCGAGCTGAGCCTTACCGGCAACTTCGCAGAGGTCTGGCTGGCGAAGGAGGGCCACGACGGCGTCGTCGGCATCAACATGCTGGAGAAGATCCAGACAGCGAACGCGTCGGCGATCCTCGGCGCCATGCTGGCCGACGTCGACTACGTGATCATGGGCGCAGGCGTCCCACGCGAGATCCCGCGGCTGCTCACCGAGTTCGCCTCCGGCAAGACCGGCCACCTGACCATCGACGTCGCCGGCGCCACCAAGGTGCACCGGGCCTCCCTCGACCCCGTGACCTACCTCGGCGACGAGCTGCCGACGCTGCGGCGTCCCCAGTTCCTCGCCATCGTCTCCGTGCACGTGCTGGCCACCTACCTCAACAAGGACCCGGAGATCCGCCCCGACGGGTTCGTCGTCGAAGGACCCCGTGCCGGCGGGCACAGCGCGCCGCCCCGCGGGAAGATGGTCCTCGACGATGACGGCGAGCCGGTCTACGGCCCTAGGGACGATGCCGACCTCGCGAAGGTGGCCGAGACCGGCCTCCCGTTCTGGCTTGCCGGCGCGTACGCCACGCCGGAGAAGGTCGCGGAGGCTCGGGCCGCCGGAGCGGCCGGCGTCCAGATCGGCACGCTGTTCGCGATGGCCAGCGAGTCGGGCCTGCGCCCCGACCTCAAGGCGAAGCTCATCGCCCAACTCGCCGACGACACCCTCGTCGTCCGCAACGACCCGCGCGCCTCGCCGACCGGCTTCCCGTTCAAGGTGGCGGAACTCAACGACACCCTCTCCGAGGAGAGCAACTACCAGGCCCGCGAGCGGATCTGCGACCTGGGATACCTCCGGACGCCCGCCGAGCGTCCCGACGGCTCGATCAGCTACCGCTGCGCGTCCGAGCCGGCACACATGTACCTGAAGAAGGGCGGGGACGAGGCCGAACTGGTGGGCCGCAAGTGCCTGTGCAACGCCCTCTTCGCCAACATCGGACTCGGCCAGGTCCGTCGCAGCGGCTACGTCGAGGAGGCCGCGGTCACCCTCGGCCAGGACCTGGACGGCGCACGTCGGCTGATCGCCCACTACCCGGGCGGCTGGACCGCAGGACAGGCCGTCTCCTGGCTGCTCGGCCGGACAGCCTGAACGGAAACGGAACCGTCCCCGATTCTCGTCGGCGTGGTGGGAATCGGGGACGGTTCCGTTTCCCGCCACCCCGGCTCCAGCGACGCCGGATAATGGCGGCATGACAGCCCATGGAAAGCGCGTGGCACTCGTCCTCGGTTCGGGAGGGGCGCGGGGGTACGCGCACATCGGTGCGGTCCAGGTGCTGGCGGAACGCGGCTACGAGGTGGTCGCCGTCGCCGGCACGTCGATGGGCGCCCTCGTCGGGGGCCTGCTGGCGGCCGGCAAGCTCGAGGAGTACACCGAGTGGGTCACCGGGCTCTCGCAGCGCGACGTGATCCGGCTGCTCGATCCGACGCTGGTGGGGCCGGGCGCGATCCGCGCCGAGCGGGTGCTCGCCCGGATGAGCGAGATCCTCGACGGCGCACTGATCGAGGACCTGCCGATCCCCTACACCGCCGTCGCCACCGACATCGGCGCCCGCCGGGAGGTGTGGTTCCAGAGCGGGCCGCTGGACGTCGCCATCCGCGCATCCATCGCCATCCCGGGCATGATCACCCCGATCATGGTCAACGGCCGGCTGCTGGTGGACGGCGCGGTGCTGAACCCCGTCCCGATGGAGCCGGTGACCGGGGTGGACGCCGACTTCACCATGGCTGTCGTCCTTGCCGGCGACAGGCCGCGCAGCTTCAGCAACCGTCCGGCGAAGGAGTCCTCTGCGCAACGTCCGGCCAACGAGTGGCTTGACCGGTTCGTGAAGAGTGCGGCCGGCGTGTGGGAGAACGACGTCGTCGTCGCGATCCTGAACCGTTTCGGGGGCAAGGCGCACGAGGACGAGGAGCCGGCGCCGCCCGCGTTCGAGCCGCCGCCCCCGGGAGTGCGGATCACCGACGTGACGGCGATGGCGCTGGACACCATGGGATCGCTGATCACGCGGTTCCGGCTGGCGACCCTGCCGCCCGACGTCCTGGTGACCGTGCCGGGCGATGCTGCGAAGACCATGGACTTCCACAGGGCCGAGGAGCTGATCGTGCTGGGCCGGCGCCTCACCGAGGAGGCGCTGGACGAGGCCTTCGAGGGTGACCTTCCCGGCGAGCCCGAGCTGGAGTCCGGGACGGGGACGCCCGAGCTCACCGCCGACATACCGGCGACGCCCCACAACGGTCCCTGAGGAGGCTCGCGAGCGAAGCGAACGAGCCGTCACGAAGGGCCGCCGGCGCCCCCAGCTTCAGCGGCCTCCCACGTCGTTCAGGTGGTGGACGATGTCGTGCAGGAAGTAACGACCGAGGCTGTCGAGGGTGAACTTCGAGCCGTTGCTCCGGGTGCCCGGCCGGCTCCACTCCTCGTCGCGGACGTCCGCCCAGGCTGCGGCGATCACCGCGGCAGCGTCCTGCAGCTCCGTAGCGACGGTCGTCGGATCCTGCTCCCAGTAGCGGTCCTCGATGGCGGTGGCGTCCTGGTCCCAGTTGGGGAAGACCGGGTCATCCTGGTTGCGGATCAGGTCTACCCGGCCGTTGAAGATACGCAGCACGTCGCGCACGTGGCACGCGTACTCCAGCGGCGACCACACCTGCGGCGCCGGACGGACGGCGGCATCGGGCGCTGCGAGTACCTGCGCCCACGGGGTGGTCACGGCGCGCACAAGGCTCGGCAGGTCGGCCACGTCCACGTCAGCTGCGACGAAGCCGCACTCGGGGCAGGGCTCGTTGAGGACGAACGTCCAGTCCTTGTCCTCGGGATCGGGTTGGGCCAACGGTGTCTCCATCGGCACAGGATAGGGCCGGGCACCGCCGGCGTGGGTCGGGTGGATCGCGCGACTTCGGGGCCCTGTGCATGATTGGGGCATCGGGAAGGGAGGCACCGTGCGAACGCTGGCGTCTCCCTCGCGCTGTCCGGGGCCGTCTGGATCGGCGGCCTGCTGTGGCTGGTGCTACCGCTGATGGCGGCAGCCACCAGCGCGGACCACGCCACCCGGGCCGGAACGAATCGGTAGGTTTGTCGGATGGCAGCACTCTTCGCCGCATACGAGCCGGACGCCCACGGCGTCCGTGCCGAGGTTGTGGTCGAGCCCCTCGCCACCCGCCACGTCGAAGCGTGCGTCGCTCTGGCGGTTCTGCGGGAGGGCGGTGAGCCGGCGGCCTGGAGGTCGGTCTTCGAGGGCGCCCTCGAGGCGATCGATCGGGTGACCTTTGTCGCGATGGTTGAGGGGCAACTGGCCGGCTACTCCACACTCGCCTGGCTCGCTCCCGGCATCGGCAACCCGGCAACGGCCGCACCGGACGGGTGGTACCTGCTGGGCCTCGTCGTCGACCCTCGCTTTCGACGGATGGGGGTCGGCCGTCGCCTGACCGCCGAGCGCCTGCGCTGGCTCCGGGCACATACCGACAAGGTCTGGTACTTCGTGAGCAGCGCCAACCAGGCTTCCATCGACCTGCACGCCGAGTTCGGGTTCCGGAAATCCGCAGCGGACCTGGACTTCCCGGGGGTGAGCTTCACAGCATCGGGGCTCCTCTTCGTCGCGGAGCTCGTCCCGGACGATCTCGACGTCGCTCGGGGAGTCGTCAAGTTCTGGAAGTCCGAGAAGGGCTGGGGCGCGATCAGCAGTGACGTCTTCGAGGCCGGCGACGCCTTCGCGCACTTCAGCGTCATCGAGGCCGACGGCTTTCGTGAACTGAGACAGGGCCAGCCGGTCCTGTTCCGCTATCACGCGGCCGTGCAGGACGACTTCCGCTTCGTGGCCGACTGGGTGCGCGCGATCGACGAGTAGGTCTCCTCGCCGGGGTCCTACCGATGATTGGCGGGCTCAGCGACCCGCGGTCAACCGTGTCGCCGCGGTAACCGGCTAGACGGTTCCCCTGCCCATCCAGCGTCCAGGCTCGGCGAGCGGCTCGAAGCCGTACAGCGCGTACAGGCCGTGGGCGTCGGCCGTGGCCAGCAGGGTGCGGCGCACCCCGAGCGCGTCCAGATCGGCGAGGACACCGTCCACCAGCAGCTTGCCGACGCCCGCGCCGCGCGCGCCCGGGTCGACGAAGACGTCGCACAGCCAGGCGAACGTGACCCGGTCGGTGACCACCCGGGCATAGCCGACCTGCCGCCCGCTGCCGACCTGGTGGACGCTGTAGTTGCGGGACGCATCAATGGCGGCGTCCTGCAGCTCCCTCGGACGGCCCTTCGCCCAGTAGGAGAGGTCGCTCAGCCAGTGGTGGACGAGGGCGCGATCGATGTTCTCCGCGTGCTGCGAGAACCGGAACTCCAGATCCATCCTGGGATCCTATGGCCCGGTCAGCGCCCGTCCGGTACCCCTGCCATCGCCCAGCGCACGACATCGACGGAGAACTTGCCCAGTGGGCGCCCGACGAACTCGGCCAGGCCGTCCGGAACCCCCAGTTTCAGCTCCGACCGCGCCCAGGCGGGCAGCAGGGACACCGCCCCTGCTGCCAGGGTCCCGTAGCCCGGCCGCGCCAGCAGCGGGAGCGGTGGCTCGAACAGGAGGAAGCGGGCGGCCTCGCGGGCTGCCGGTGTGGCTTCGAGTTCTGCGCGATACCCGGCCAGCTGGTCGGCCAGTTCGCCGACCGTCTCCGGTGCGTCGACCACTCCGAGAAGGCGTGCGGGGATGGACGCCTGCGCCACGTAGGTGTCGGACTCCTCCGGGGTGAGCGGGGAAGCGCCGAACGCCTGATGGGCGCGCAGGAAGCTGTCGGCCTCCGCGAGGTGCACCCACGTCAGCAGGTGGGGGTCTGACGCGCGGTACGGCCGGCCAGCGCCGTCCTGCCCGCGCACCCTCTCGTGCACCGAGCGCACCTTCGCGATCGCAGCCTCCGCGTCGAGGATCGTGCCGTACGTGGTCATCGCCAGGTAGTGGCTGGTGCGCTGCAGCCGTCCCCACGGGTCGGACTTGTAGCCGCTGTGCCCGGCGACGCCGGCCATCGCCTGGGGCTGCAGCGACTGCAGCAGTAGCGCGGTGATGCCCCCGACGAACATGGACGCGTCCCTGTGCACCCGCCAGATCGGGTCGGCGGCGGTGAACCAGCGGGGCCCCGGCTTGCCCCAGATCCGCTCGGCTTCAGCCGCCGCGTCCTCCCCGGCAACCTTGGAGCGGAGCAACTCACCGAGGCTTCGCTGGACGTCGATCACCGGCCCAGTCTGCCCGGTCACCGAAATGCGCCGCAGCGGCTGGTGCCGGGAGTTCAGTCGGCGCCGGCGTCCTGCGCTGCCCCGGCGCCCGGCAGGCCGGGTTCGGGCGGCGCCTCAGGGGCAAGAAAGGGGACTGTCCCCTTTTCTGCCCCAGGCTGCGACTCGGGGGCAAGAAAGGGGACTGTCCCCTTATCTGCCCCTTCGTCGGGCTCGGGGACCGCTGAGGCGGGCATCCGCAGCACGACAGAACCGGAGTCCAGGTCGAGGGGGTCCGGCCCGCTGCCGCCCTGCGCGTCCTGCACGACCAGCAGCTTCTCGGTCTCCAGTTGCTGGCGCGTGTAGCGCTGACCCGGGTTGAAGATCTCGAAGAAGTCGCTCATGACAGCTTCAACGCTTCAACAGCTCCGCCAACTCCGCAACGCGGTGAAGGCCCACGCCGTTGCGCTGTTCCGCGGCGAGCGTGTGGGTGGCGTCGGGGGTCATCATCAGCAGTGGCACCTGGCCGGGGTCCCGGGTGTGGACGACCACCTCGAGGCCCTTGGTCGGCTGCTCGTAGGGCAGTTCCGTTGCGAGCCAGCCCGTGATCGGGGCGATCGCCGCGCGATTGGGGTCACTCCAGCTCTGGGCGATGGAGGACATCGACTCCTCCTCCACCTCCACCCACACCGACCACACGAAGATCTCCGGGTCGGGCACGAGCAGCGGCAGCTGGATGTGGCCACGGATGAAGTGCCGGGTGGCGCCACCGTGCGGGAGGATGCAGACGTCGGGCGTGAGCTCGGCCTCGAGCCGCTCTCCAGGGCTGACCGCGAGCCAGTCGTCCGGCGCAGAGGTACCCAGGACGCGCGGCAGGTCGCGGTGCACCTGGCGGCACACTGCGCATGGTGCGCTGGATCCGCCGATCACCGAGAACATGCCCCCAATCTTCCTCCAGCCGGGGCGGTCGCGTCCGGCGAACCGGAGGATTGTCATCGTGCGTTCACGTGGCCGCACCTGGTGTGGATCTGTGGTCCGGGCCCAGTCGGGGCCCGGTGCGGCCCACGGCGGGCGGAGTTCCGGACATTCCGCGCCGCCCGGTGTTGGTTTCGCCCTGCGGGACGGACAGGCCCGGGGGCTGAGGGGGTACGGGTTAGGTTGGTTCCATGCAGATCGGCGCCGATGTGGGCACTTCAGCTGTGCCCGGCGACCGTGCATGGCAGGGTTTCGGCGTCCTGCGCGACCGCGACAGCGGCGATGGCGTCGACTTCGACCTGATCCTCGACCTCGGAGACGTCCCTGCCTCCGGCGTCGTGACCCGCACCTACCGCGCCGGCCACAACCTCGGCTGGTACCGCTTCGTCGGCTACACGGCCCTCGGTCCCAACGGGCAGCCGCTCGGGGACGTGATCCCGCTCGCCGACGTCCGCTTCCCGTTCGACCCCTTCCTGCAGGGCCGCTACCGGCTCGACGGCATCGTCGTGGAGCGGTGGGGGTACGGGCCGGTGATCGAGGAGTCGTACGCCATCGGTCCGTCCGGACTCGCCAGCGTGCGCATCACCGACACCGAGACCGGCTACAGCCAGGTGTACCGGCTCGGCTGAACGGCCTCAGATGGCCAGCGGCTCCGGGTCGAACGGCGGCAGCGGCTCGACGTCGACCTCGACGACGAGGTCGGAACTGCCCGCCTCCGTGAACACGACGCCGCGCAGCGGGGAGACATCGGAGAAGTCCCGTCCCCAGGCCGTGACGATGTAGCGGGAGTCGGCGAAGTTGTCGTTGGTCGGATCCAGGTCGACCCACTCGCCTGTGGGGGTGAGCACGGACGCCCAGGCATGGGTCGCGTCGGCACCCCTGAGCTTCTCCTTGCCCGGTGGCGGCGCCGTCTCCAGGTAGCCACTCACGTAACGCGCAGGCAGTCCGGCGGCCCGCAGGCAGCCGACCGCGAGGTGTGCGAAGTCCTGGCACACGCCCTGTCGCAGCTCCAGCAGTTCCGAGAGCGTCGTCTTCACCGACGTCGCACCCTGCCGGTAGCTGAAGTCGGCGTGGATCCGGTGCAGCAGGGCTGCCACCGCCTCACCGAACGGACGGTGGGGGGCGAGTACCTCGCCGGCGTACTCCCTGATCATCGGCCCGATCGCCACAAGGGGGGACGGCAGCGTGAACTCGGAGAGCTCCACCGGGTCAATGGCCGCGGCGATCGCCCCTGCAGCGCTCGACACCGTCCAGGCGTCCAGGGCTGCCAGGTCAGGCTCCGCCCAGTCGACGGCGACGACGCTGGTCGCGGAGATGGTCAGCTCCGTCGCCGGTGCACGGGACTCCAGGTACACCGAGTGGTTGCCGAAGTAGTCGGTGTGGGTGCTCACCTGGTCGGACTGCGGCGTTGCCACCACCTCGCTGGACTGCACCTGCTGGTGCGGTGTCTCCCGCGGACGCAGCAGCCCACGGTTGTAGCAGGCCTCGAGGACGTCGTCGTAGGAGTAGCGGGTGACGTGGCTCACCCGGTAGCGGCGCGGTCCGTACTGGGCGACCATCAGCCCACCTGCCACGGTGTCGACCAGCTGGTTTCCGCCGTCCGCCGGGTGGCCTGGCGGACGAAGTGGCGGGCTGCGATGCGCTCGCCGAGCCCGTCCAGCGCCCGCGCCAGGTGCTGGAGTTGCTGCGGCGCGTCGACAGGAGCTGCGTCGGCCGCCTCGTCCACCTCGGCGAGCAGTGCGGCGGCCTGGTCGGCGAGGCGGTCGTCACCGACCAGTCGCAGGTCGGCTGCGAGGGCGCCGAGCTGGTGGGCCACCGACCGCGGGTTGGCCGGATCGTGAACGAGGAGCTGGCGGACCGAATCGGCGGCCGTGGCCGGACCGGTCCCGGAGGCGGCCCTGCGGCGGTGCGTGATGATGCTCTCGCCGGCCCGCAGCACAGCGTCGGACACCAGCTCGGCCGTCGGGTCGCCGGCCTGGTCGACCATCGCCTGCCGCAGCAGCGAGACGGTGTGGCGCGCACGCTCGAGTCGGCAGCCGGCGTCGAGGAACGCCCAGGACGAGTCGCGCACCATGCTCTGGGCCATGATCCCGGCGTAGGCCAGCAGCGACTCCAGCACGTCGGCCATCACCGGCTGCAGCTGGTCGTCAGCGGACGGACGCCGCCCGAGGGTGCGCTCCAGGCGGTTGAACACGCTCCAGACATCGACGCTCATCAGGTCGCGAACCTCCTGCGCCTCGGCAGTGAGCCGGCGGGCGCTGTGGTGGACGCCGCCGGGTGCGAGCGGGTCGAGCGCGACCCGGGAGAGGTAGGCCAGCGGGGTCTCCGCGTACCAGCGCTCGATGCGGGTGATCCGGGCGACGGCGGCAAGGAGCGCCGCCGCAGCCTCTGCGCCGGGCGTGCCCGGCCGCGAGCTGTAGTCCTCGTTCAGGTCGTCTGCCACCTTCACGAGCCGGGCCGTCGACTCCGCCCGCTCGGCGAACCTGCCGATGGTCATCAGGGTGTGCGCGACCCGGGGCGGCACTGCCGTCTCCCGAGGGGCGACGGTGAGCAGCCGACGCCGGACGCGCTCTGCCGGCTCGATCCTTTCCTGCGTTGCCGCAGGCACCCAGACGTCCTTCGCCAGGGTGCCGGCCGCGCTGGAGACGGTGCGTTCGTCGACCCCCGCAGCCACACGACCGAGGCCGCCGGGCAGGAAGGTGTACCCGTCGCCGGTCGCGACGCCGAAGGTGCGCAGCACGAAGCGCCGCGGTTCCAGGCCAGCCGGGGTGACGACCGGGGCCGTGGACAGCTCGATGGGTTCCTGGCCGCACCAGGCCCACGGCTCGTCGCCGATGCGGTCGGCGAGCTCAGCGCGCTCGGCGGCGTCCATCAGCCAGCCGTAGCGGACGGCCGTCCCGCCGGTGCGGGCGACCGGCTTGATCACGAGGTTCTCCAGGTTGGCCAGCACGTGGCTGGCCTGCACCGGGTCGCCGCACCACCAGGTGTCGGGGGAGTCCAGCAGCGGGTCCTCACCGAGGAGGGCCTGCGCCACCGGGCGCAGGTGGGCGATCAGGGCAGGGTTGTCGAGGACGCCGGCGCCCACCGGGTTCACGATGGTCACCGCGCCGTGGCGTGCGGTCTCCACCATGCCGGGCAGCCCGACCTCCGAGTTTCCCCGGAACTCCAGCGGGTCGCTCAGCATCGCCTCGACCCGGCGCAGGATCACGTCCACCGGTTCCAGCTCGCCGCCGGCCCGCAGCCAGACCCGTCCCTTGCTCACCACGAGGTCATCGGCCTCCGCCAGCGGGAAGCCCAGCATCGTGGCGAGGAACCCCTGGTCGAACGCGGTTTCGCTCGCGGACCCCGGCGAGAGCAGCACGACGCGCGGGATCTCCGTGCCGCCGGGTGCTGCGTCGAGGAGGGCGCCGGTCATGGCGTGGAAGAAGCCCCGCAGCCGGGCGAGGTCGCTGGTGCGGTGCAGGCCGGCGAGCACGCGGCTGACGATGCGGCGGGTGGCCATCGCGTAGCCGGCTCCCGCGGGCGCCTGCGTGCGGTCGGAGATGACCCGCCACACCCCCGTTGCGTCCCTGCCGACGTCGGTGGCTGTCAGCACCAGCTGGCGACGGTTGGACGTGCCGATGCCGTCGGCCATCCGGGTGAAGCCGGGATGGCCGAGCACAGCGGCTGCCGGCAGCACGCGGCGGCGCAGCAGCGTCCGGTCGGAGTAGAGGTCGGCAAGCACGGCGTCCAGCAGGGTGGCGCGCTGCGCGAGGCCGCGTTCGAGCCGGAGCCAGTCGGCCCCGTCCAGCGGCAGGGGGAGGGGGTCGACCAGCCAGGGCTGCCGGACGCCGGACGCAGCCGCCCCGTAGCTGATGCCCTCGTCGGCCACCTGGTTGACGGACTCTGCCCGGGCGGCGAGCAGGCCACCGATACCCATGCCCTCAACGGTGGCGGCGAGCGCTTCCGCGTGCGGACGGATGCCGTTGGCGTCGACGAGCTCGTCGACCCCTGCCCTCGACGGATGCGCCCGGTAGGCGTCGACGATCGGGCTGGAAAGCTCGGACGCCGTCGCAGACATGCCGACACGATACCGAGGCGGCCTCGCTGCGCTGACCGCGTGCCCGAGGGCTGGCGCCGGCACCCACCCCCCGCGGTGCCGGCGCCACGTTCAGGTGATGAAGGTCACACCGGCCCGCGAGATCTTGAAGCCCGCGCCCGTGCTCGTGTTGCCGCAGGTGATCCCGGACTGCTCGCTGAGGCAGATGAGGTTGCCGTGGACCAGCTTGCGACCGTAGGGGAGGGTCGCCATCTTCTGGCCGTCGTAGGTGACGGCGGGGTAGCCGGTGGACTTCCACCAGGCGGTGTAGAGGCCGTTCGTCTGCGGGAGCGCCTCGGCGCCGCCGCTGCAGAAGTAGTCGACGCCGTCCTTCGTCACACCCACCCCGGTGACATCGATCCCCGCGCCCGGGCAGACCTTCGATGGCTTGGGCACCTTGCCCATGTTCATGTCGCGCGGGAAGTGGCACAGCGCCCAGTCACCGGCGAGGGCGCACCAGATGCGTCCGGTCGGGCTGGCGAAGTGCGCGGACTCGTAGGTCTTCACGTCCAGCGCGCCGGCGGCGTCGGGGACGGCCGGCCTTGCTGGCGTGCTCGCCGTGGCCGAGGGGGTGACGGTGGCGGGCGTGACCGGCGGCGGGGTGACCGACTCGGTGATGACCGGCCCCGGTGTCCAGTTGTCCGACGCCCGCACGCACCCGGTGAGGAGGGTCAGCAGGATCACGCCGATGACGCCAGCTCTGCGCAATCGAAGCTCCTCAGTAGTGTGACCACCCTGTCGGGGTCAGTCTGCCTTCGGCGGCAACCCTCTTGCTGAGAGCATGCGAAGAATCCGGCCGCCGGGTGGAGCAGAATCAGGGGATGAGCATCCGCAGGGCCCTCGTGCTGGGCAGCGGCGGCGCCACCGGCGTCGCCTGGGAGCTGGGGGTGCTCACGGGCCTTTCGCGCGCAGGCCTCCCGCTCGATGCCGACCTCGTGGTCGGCACGTCGGCCGGTGCCCTTGTTGCCGCCTGGCTGACCACGTCCGGAGTCGTGCCGGAGCTGGACGATGCCCGCAGGGAGCGCGCCGGCCGCATCGGGCCGACCCACGTCGCGCGCCTCGTCGCCGCGCAACTTCATCCGAGCCGGCGGCACGCCGTCGCCTGGCTGGGTGCCCGTGCCGGGAACTCCTGGACGCAGGCTGCCGAGGCCGGCTGGGTCGAACGGGTGGGCGAGGGCCTCTCGGGCCTGCCGTGGCCGGAGAGCCTCGTGATCGTCGCCACCGACGCGACGTCAGGGCGTCCCGCGTTCTTCTCCGCAGGGCAGCCGGCCGACCTTGCGGCTGCCGTGGCGGCCAGCTGTGCCCTGCCGGGGGTGTTCCCCGCCGTCCGGATCGACGGGCGGCTGCACTTCGACGGCGGGCTGCGTTCACCGGCCAATCTCGACGTGGCGGCCGACACGGACGTGCTGATCGCCGTCGCGCCGCTCTCCGCTGCCGTGCGGGCGAACCGGCGCCCCGTCCGCCAGGCTGCGCACCTCGCGAAGTCCGGCGTCCGGGTCGTGCTGATCGAGCCGGACCTGGCGGGGAGGGCAGCCCTCGGTCCGGATCTGCTGGCGCCGGCGCGGGCGGAGCGCGCGTTCGCTGCCGGGCTGGAAGCAGGCGCCCGCCACGCAGCAGAGGCCCTTGCCGCCTGGAGCGGCGAACCGCTGCCGGCCACCCGCGAAGCCACGGACATCGCCTCGCGCCTCGACGCTCACCGCGGCTACTCCCAGCCCTGAACGCCACAAGCTGTGACTTTTCCGCCGACAACGGCGGAAAAGTCACAGCTTGTGTGGTTCTCGGCGATGCCGCACCCAGGGCGGCGTATGAATAACTCGGTACTCCTGCGCGCGCGGTGGGGTGGCCAAGGGGTGCCGGAGCGGGCGCTCAGCGGAATACAGTTTCGGGACGCCGACGCTGAGGAGACCGATGTTCCGCAAGATCCTGGTTGCCAATCGGGGTGAGATCGCCGTCCGGGCCTTCCGGGCCGCCACCGAACTGGGGATCACAACGGTCGCGGTGTTCCCGTACGAGGACCGGCACGCCGAGTACCGGGCGAAGTCCGACGAGTCCTACGAGATCGGCGAGCGCGGCCACCCCGTGCGCGCGTACCTGGATGTGGCGGGAATCATCGCTGCAGCCAGGCACGCCGACGCGGACGCGGTGTACCCCGGCTACGGCTTCCTCTCCGAGAACCCCGACCTCGCGCAGGCCTGCGAGGACGCCGGCATCACCTTCATCGGGCCGACCCACCAGATCCTCGAGCTCACCGGCAACAAGGCGCGCGCGATCCAGGCGGCGCGCGAGGCGGGCCTTCCGACCCTGGAGGGCTCCGAGCCGAGCGACGACATCGACACCCTCATCGCGGCGGCCGACGACATCGGGTTCCCGGTGTTCGTGAAGGCCGTCAGCGGTGGCGGCGGGCGCGGCATGCGCCGGGTCGAGGAGCCGGAGGCACTGGCGGACGCCCTCGCCGAGGCGATGCGCGAGGCCGAGTCGGCGTTCGGTGATTCCCGGATGTACCTCGAGCAGGCGGTGCTGCGTCCGCGTCACATCGAGGTGCAGGTGCTGGCCGACGCCACGGGCGAGGTGATCCACCTGTACGAGCGGGACTGCTCCGTGCAGCGGCGCCACCAGAAGGTCGTCGAGATCGCTCCCGCCCCGAACCTCGACCCGGAGTTGCGGCAACGGATCTGCGATGACGCCGTGAAGTTCGCCCGACACATCAAGTACCTGAACGCGGGCACCGTGGAGTTCCTGCTCGGCGAGGACGGCCGCTACGTCTTCATCGAGATGAACCCGCGCATCCAGGTGGAGCACACGGTCACGGAGGAAGTGACCAACATCGACCTGGTCGGCTCCCAGATCCGGATCGCCAGCGGCGAGACCCTTGCAGAACTGGGTCTCACCCAGGATGCCGTCCAGGTGCGTGGCACTGCGCTGCAGTGCCGGATCACGACCGAGGACCCGGCCAACGGCTTCCGTCCGGACACCGGCGTCATCTCGGTGTACCGCACGCCCGGCGGTGCCGGCGTCCGGCTGGACGGCGGCGTGGTGTTCGCCGGAGCGACCGTCGGGGCGCACTTCGACTCGATGCTGGTGAAGGTGACCTGCCGCGGCTCCGACCTGCGCAATGCCGCCCGGCGCGCCTACCGGGCGCTCACCGAGTTCCGGGTGCGCGGCGTCTCCACCAACATCCCGTTCCTCGAGGCGGTCATCTCCGACCCCGACTTCCTCGCTGGTCGTACTACAACGTCATTCATCGATGAGCGTCCGCACCTGCTGCGCTACCACCTCCCGGCCGACCGGGGCACGAAGCTGCTCACCTACCTCGCGGAGATGAGCGTCAACCGTCCCAACGGAGAGCCGCGCACCTACCTGCGTCCGCGCAAGAAGCTCCCGGTGCTGCCGCCGGCCGTCGCGTCCGCCCCACCGCCGTCCGGCTCACGCCAGCGGCTGCTCGAGGTGGGCCCCACCCAATGGGCAGCGGAACTTCGCGCACAGAAGGCCGTCGCCGTGACCGACACCACGTTCCGGGACGCCCACCAGTCGCTGCTGGCCACCCGGGTGCGCACCCGCGACCTGCTGCACGTCGCACCCGTGATCGCGCGGACGCTGCCGCAGCTCTTCACCATCGAGGCCTGGGGCGGTGCCACCTACGACGTCGCGCTGCGGTTCCTCAAGGAGGATCCCTGGAACCGCCTGGACGCGCTGCACGCCGCGATGCCCAACCTGCCGCTGCAGATGCTGCTGCGCGGGCGCAACACCGTCGGCTACACGCCGTACCCGCTGGCGGTGACGAAGGCGTTCGTCGCCGAGGCCGCACGGTCGGGGCTGGACGTGTTCCGCATCTTCGACGCGCTGAACAACGTCGACCAGATCCGGCCGGCGATCGAGGCGGTGCTGGAGACCGACCACGCCGTCGCAGAAGCTGCGCTCTGCTACACGGGCAACATGACGTCTCCGTCCGAGAAGCTGTACACGCTCGACTACTACCTGCGGCTCGCCGAGCAACTGGTTGATGCCGGCGCGCACATCCTCGCGATCAAGGACATGGCGGGCCTGCTGCGCGCTCCTGCCGCTGCCCAGCTCGTGACGGCGCTGCGCAGCAACTTCGACCTTCCTGTGCACCTGCACACCCACGACACCGCGGGTGGCCAGCTGGGCACGCTCCTCGCAGCGATCGACGCGGGCGTGGACGCCGTCGATGTTGCCTCGGCAGCGATGGCCGGCACGACATCCCAGGTGTCGATGTCGGCACTGGTTGCTGCGCTGGAGGACACGGAGCGGGACACCGGGCTGAGCCTTTCCGCTGTGACCGCCCTTGAACCGTACTTCGAGGGCATGCGCAAGCTCTACGGTCCGTTCGAGTCCGGCCTTCCCGGCCCCACCGGGCGCGTGTACGTGCACGAGATCCCCGGCGGCCAGCTGTCGAACCTGCGCCAGCAGGCCATCGCGCTCGGGCTGGGCGACCGGTTCGAGGCGATCGAGGACATGTATGCGGCTGCGAACCGGATCCTTGGCAACATCGTCAAGGTGACGCCGTCGTCGAAGGTGGTCGGTGACCTCGCGCTCGCGCTCGTCGGCCGCAACGCCGACCCGGCCGACTTCGAGGCCAACCCCGACAAGTACGACATCCCCGACTCGGTGATCGGCTTCCTCAACGGCGACCTGGGCGACCCGCCCGGCGGCTGGCCGGAGCCGTTCCGTTCGAAGGCCCTCGCCGGAAGGGTGACCAAGCCGGTGATGACCGAGCTTTCGGAGGAGGACACTGCTGCGCTGGCCAGCGAGCCGCGCCGGACGCTGAACCGGCTGCTGTTCCCCGGGCCGCTGCGCGACTACGAGGACGCTGTCGAGGCGTACTCGGAGCTCTCGGTCGTGCCGACGCGGGAGTTCCTGCACGGGTTGACGCAGGGTTCGGAGATCGAGGTGGAGCTCGAGCGCGGCAAGTCGCTGCTGCTGGCCGTCTCAGCGATCGGCGAGCCGGACGACCGCGGCATGCGCCAGGTGGTGTGCACCGTCAACGGGCAGATGCGGGTGGTCTCCGTACGCGACGAGAGCGTCCAGTCGACGGTTGCCGTCGCGGAGCGGGCCGACCAGAAGGTGCCCGGCCAGGTGCCTGCGCCGTTCGCCGGTGTGGTCACGCTGGTCGTGGAGGTGGGCGACGAGGTCGCAGCCGGTGACCAGGTGGCCACCATCGAGGCTATGAAGATGGAGGCAGCGATCACCACCCCGGTCTCGGGGACGGTCAAGCGGCGGGCGATCGGCCACGCCCAGGCCGTCGAGGGCGGCGACCTGCTGCTGGAAATCGGCTGATCCTCGCCACGCTGCCCCACAAACGCCACAAGCCGTGAGTGGGCCGCGGAATACGGCGGCCAACTCACAGCTTGTGTTGGTGTTGCGGCTCTACAGACTCAGACGGTGACGGGCTTGCGGTAGCTGTCGCTGCCGAAGCCGAGGATCAGCCAGCCGATCAGCGAGAACACGACCAGCAGGAAGAACGACCACACGCCGCTCTTGCCGAAGGCCGCGCCGAGCTTCAGGGCCACCCAGATCGCGACGACGATGTTGACGAACGGAATGAGCAGCAGCAGGAACAGCCACGGGTTCAGGCCGGCGATCTTGAACAGGGTGAACGTGTTGTAGAACGGGATGATCGAAGCCCAGCCGGGCTCGCCTGCCTTCTGGAAGATCTTCCAGAGGGCAACGATCATCAGCACGCCGACGATGAGCCCGAAGATCGTTCCCGGCACGCTCGCAGCGGCGACGGCAGCAGGATCGGTGGTTTCCATGAATTTCTCCCCAGTGATCGATGATGAAGCGGGCACAAGCTATCGGCCCGCAGCGCCTCGCCCGTGCCGAATTGCCGACGCCGTTGGTTACCGTTGGGTGAAATTGCGTAGGAAGGTTCACCCGACGTCAGCCGGGACGGAACGCCGAGCTCATGTAGGCGTCGTCGGACATCGGGAGCTTGCCGGCCTTCGCCGCGGCGACGAGCGCGGTCCAGTCGGCTTCGGTCTGGTCGGCGTAGAGCCGCGCGAACCGGGCGAGCGCGTCGCCTGCGCCCTCCCCGTCCCCGAGGTAGCCGGCGATCATCGAGGCCCCGGAGGTGCGGGCGTGACCCTTCGCCAGCAGCCGCCCGACGATGCCCGCGTAGTCGCTGAGGGCCTCCTCGCGGATGGCGTTCAGCGGCACCGTCCCCTTCATGTTCCGGAACTGGCGGACGTAGTAGTCGCGGCCGTCGATGGTCGTCCAGCCCAGGAGCGGGTCGCTGACCGTCTGCAACGCCTGCTGGTACTCGACGACGCGCTGACCCTGGTGCTGGTGCCAGGCGTCGTCGCCGTGCACGAAGCGCGCGAGCACCGATCGGCGGGCCTCCTTCAGCTGCAGGAACAGCACGTCGTCCGGGCTCGAGCCCACCAGCAGCACGACGTAGGCCCGCAGTCCCACCGAGCCGACGCCGACGACCCGGTGCGCCACATCCACGAGGGTGTAGCCGGCCACCACCCGACGCCAGTGTGGCGCGAGGGTGCCGAGGTACTCGTCCAGCCCGACGCCGATGGCAGCAGCTGACGCCTCGTCGACGGAGGTGGTGATCGGCGGCTCGGCGATGATCCTGCGGTGCCCGTCGATTTCACCGGTGAGCTTGGGCAGCACCCGGTCACTGGTGCGCTTGCGGGCGTCACTGACCGCGCGCTTGATCTCATGGCGCAAGGTCTTCTGCTTCACCGATTCCTTCAGCCGGGAGACGTCGAGCCGGTTGAAGGAGCGTGCCAGCAACGGCTGGGTCGCCAGCTCGCTGACCTCTGCCGCGTACTCGACGACGCACGAGCGGGCCGAGGCGGCGCACGCCTGCTCGCTGTAGCCGTTCTCGCGTCCGGCCACCCAGACGCTCGCAACGAGCCGGCGCAGGTCCCACTCCCACGCGCCGGGGTGCGCCTCGTCGAAGTCGTTGAGGTCGATGACCTGTGCGCCCTCCGGCGAGCGGTAGAAGCCGAAGTTGCCCAGGTGCGCGTCGCCGCAGATGATCGGGTGGATCCCCGTGGACGGCAGGGACGCCACGTCGGCGGCCATCACCACTGCCGACCCCCGCAGGAAGCCGTAGGGCGATGTGGCCATCCTCGCGACCCGGATGCCCACCAGGTCCTGCACGCGCCCGACGTGGCTGATGGCGATCAGGGAGATCGGGTCGAAGCGGGCGGGAGACGCCGTCCACTCACCAAGTCGCTCGTAGGGCAGCTGCTCGCGCAACCCCTCGCCGAGTGCGAAGCGCTCCGCACGGCTGATGCCGGACTCGCGCACGGAGCGGAAGCCCCGCGACTCGGTGGTGGACAGGATCGCGTGGTTCATCAAGCCTCCTCGGACGTTGCCCTGATTCTCGCGCCCGATCGCCGCTCGCGGTAGGCACCGCCAGGGGCGACGGGAAGAATCTGCACCGGGATCGCCGATCGAGGACGAATACGGTTCCCCGGCGCCATCCAGGTGCAGATCCCTCTCAGGGGGCCTGACCAGAGGCTGATCCGCGATTCCACCCCGTGCGGCACAGTGGGGGCGTGACAGAAACCTGGCCGAGCCCGCCGATCGCCGCCGCTCCCCTCGTGCTGCGCGGACGGCGCTTCGACGCGGGCCACCCGGCCGTGATGGGCATCGTGAACCGAACCCCCGACTCCTTCTACGCCGCCGCCCGCTACACCGACCTCGAGCCGGGGCTTGCGGCTGTCGACCGGCTGCTCGCAGAGGGCGCCGACCTGATCGACGTCGGCGGCGTCAGAGCGGGACAGCAGGGCGGCGAGGTCGGGGTCACGGAGGAGATCGAACGGGTGCTGCCCTTCCTGCTGGCGGTGCGCGACCGGCACCCGGACGTGATCCTCAGCCTTGACACCTGGCGTTCCGAGGTGGCCACGGCCTGCGCGCCGGCCGGGGTGGACCTGGTCAACGACACCTG
Organism: Propionicimonas sp.; assembly: GCA_030158185.1. GTDB lineage: Bacteria > Actinomycetota > Actinomycetes > Propionibacteriales > Propionibacteriaceae > Propionicimonas. The sequence goes on along the minus strand of JAOATP010000012.1, from coordinate 6,059 downwards.
GGCCGGTGCCGACCCCGAACTGCTGGCCGTCGCAGCAGCCCTCGGCGCCGGGTACGTGGTGTCGCACACCGGGGGACTGCCCCCGCGCACCGACCCGGTGAACATCAGCTACGGGCCCGATCCTGACGATGTGGTGCACGACGTGCTCTCCGCGCTCGCGGCCGGTGCTGCGCGGGCGGTTGCCGCAGGCGTACCGGCCGAGCGGGTGCTCATCGACCCGACGCTCGACTTCGGCAAGACGACCCGCCATTCGCTGCGGGTGTTGCGGGCCACCGGTGCCATCGCCGGACTCGGCTTCCCGGTCTTGCAGGCGCTGTCGCGCAAGGACTTCGTCGGCGAGACCCTGGACCTGGCCGTGGACGACCGGCTGTTCGGCACCCTCGCAGCCACGGCGATCGCCGGCTGGCTCGGCACGACCGTGTTCCGCGCCCACGACGTGGTCGCCACGAGGCAGGTCGCCGACATGGTGGCCTCGATCCGGGGGGAGCGGCCACCGCTGGTCTCCGTCCGCGGCGAACCCCCCACCGACTTGTCAGAATCACAGGGCGCTATAGCGACGTGAGCTTCTGACAAGTCGGAAGGGGCGTGCGCCTATCCTGCGGGAATGGAGCTGAAGGATCTTCGCAAGAGCTACGAGCGCGGCAGCCTGGACGAGATGGAAGCCGGCACCGTCCCCGGTGCCCTGTTCCACCGCTGGCTGGACGAGGCCGTCGCTGCGAAGGTTCCCGAGCCCACGGCGATGACCGTGGCCACCGTTGGCGCCGACGGACGCCCGTCCACCCGGATCGTCCTGCTCAAGTACGCCGACGAGCGCGGGCTCGTGTTCTTCACCAACTACGACAGCCGCAAGGGCCAGGAGCTCGCCGTCCACCCGCAGGCCGCCCTGCAGTTCCACTGGACCGAGCTCGAGCGGGTCGCGCGCGTGGAGGGACGGGTCGAGAAGACCTCCGCCGAGGAGTCGGACGCCTACTTCGTCACCCGCCCGCTGGATTCCCGCCTCGGCGCCTGGGCCTCGCCGCAGAGCCAGGTGATCAGCTCCCGTGCCGTGCTGCTGGGCAACGCAGCGAAGGCCTCCGCGAAGTTCGGGCTGAACCCGCCGCGCCCCGACAACTGGGGCGGCTACCGCCTGGTTCCGGACACCTGGGAGTTCTGGCAGGGACGCAGGAGCCGCCTGCACGACCGCGTCCGGTTCCGCCTGGACGCCGGCACGTGGATCAAGGAGCGACTCGCACCCTGACCGGCAGGCCGGGCCGTCCCGATCGAGCCCGCGAGCAGCTGGTGAGCCTGACGAAAACCTCAGCCGGCTCCGTGCTCACGAGCGAACGTCACGAAGGTCACGAGTGGCTCGCCGAGGGCCTTCGGGATCGCCCAGGTGGCCGACCCGACGGTGAGGCGCACGTGCCGCGCGGTCTCGGACAGGCGCACCTGGGCCCAGGCGACGCGCACCGTCGATGCGGCGGTTGCCAGCGTCACGCCCGCGGCGTCCGCGGTGATCGTGCGCCCATCGCCGCTTCGTGCGAGGTCGCGCAGAGCCAGCCGTTCCAGGGCTGCGGGCAGGGTGCGCTTGACGAAGTGGTCGACCTGCGACCACCGGATCAACGCAACCAGCCCACCGAGCACGATGGTGCTCAGCACGCTCCAGGCCACCCCGAGGTCGAACATGTAGAGGTTGGTGACCAGCGACAGCCCGAGGGTCAGCAGCAGTATCCACCAGCTCTGCAGCCACGCACCCCTTGCCAGGTCGGCCTCGAACCCCTTCCGGGTGGGCGGGTGGTCCAGCACGATCGCCATCACGTCGTCGACCGTCAACGAGTAGGTCAACGACAGCGATTCCGGCCCGGCGGCAGGGGCACCCGGCGGCGCTACGCCGGGAGCAACCCACTCGTCCGGACGATCCCTTTCACCGGTGGTGTACTCGAGCACAGTCCGGAGGCTACCGCCTCGTGTCGGCTCTCGGACGCCAACGGCCGCCTTCCCCGCGCCGTGGCACGATCCGGCCATGAGCACGCCCTTCCTGTTGGCCAGCCGCTTCGCCGGCGTCACCACGTCGCCGGTGCGCGACATCCTCTCTGTGGTGAACTCCCGTGACGTGATCTCGTTCGCCGGTGGCATCCCGGACGCTTCACTCTTCGAACTGGACGACTTCCGCGCGGCCTTCGATCACGTGCTCTCCCACCAGGGCGCGCGGGCGCTGCAGTACGCCACAACCAGGGGCGAGCCGGAACTGCTCGAGCAGGTGGCTGCCCGCCTCTCCCGGACGCTGCCGACGCACCCCGATCAGGTGCAGGTCACCAGCGGCTCCCAGGAGGGCATCTTCCTCGTCGGCCAGGTGCTCATCGACCCCGGTGACGTCGTCCTCGTCGAACAGCCCACCTACCTCGCAGCCGTGCAGGCGTTCGCGATGGCAGGGGCGCGACTTGTGGCCGTGGACACCGACGAACACGGCGTGCTCCCGGACGCGCTCGCCGCAGCGATCGCAGGGCACCACCCCAAGTTCGTCTACCTGATCCCCACCTTCCAGAACCCCACCGGCCGCTCCATGCCCGCAGAACGCCGTCGCGCTGTCGCCGACGTGCTGCTCGCCACCGGCGTCCCGCTGCTGGAGGACGACCCGTACGGCGAGCTGCGGTTCGAGGGCGAGGCGGCACTCCCGCTCGCGAGCCTTCCCGGCATGGCCGCACAGACCGTGCTGCTGAACTCCGCTTCGAAGGTGATGGCCCCCGGCCTCCGCGTCGGCTGGCTGCGCGCCGAGGGCGACATCCTGCGTTCCCTCGAGGTGGCCAAGCAGGCCGTCGGGCTGCAGAGCGCCGTCACGGACCAGCTCGCCGTCGCGCGCTACCTCGCCACCTGCGACCTGGACGCCCACATCGCCCGCGTCGTCGCCGTCTACCGGGAACGGCGGGACGCGATGTCCGCCGGCCTTGCCCGGATGCTGCCGGAGGGCGCGAGCCTCACCCGTCCCGAGGGCGGCATGTTCCTGTGGGCCCGGCTGGGTGGTGCGACGGACACGGCCCTGCGGCTGCCGACGGCCGTCGAGGAAGGTGTCGCCTACGTGCCCGGGTGGCCGTTCTTCGCAGGCGAGCCCGATCGCTCGACCATGCGGCTGTCCTACGTCACCAACCACGTCGACGTGATCGCAGAGGGCCTCGACCGGCTTGGACGCGCCTTCGGCTGGTGACCTACAGGTGCTCGAGGATCGCCTCGACGAAGGCCTTCGTCTCGGCCTCGCGCCCCCGCCGGGGCAGCACGTGCGCCTCGGTGGGGCCGGTGTAGATGAAGTAGTGGCCGGGCTCCTCCGCGATGCGCTGGACGCGGGCCCACGGCACCCGGGTCGACCGCTTCCCTGCGGCGACCGTGAAGCCGTCCTCGTCCAGCGTCAGCTGCCGCTCAGCCCCGGTGGCTGCGAGCGCCTCACGGGCCTTGAACCGGTACCGCCGCGCCAGCAGCGGCGTCGTCAGGAGCCCGCCCTTGCGCCAGTCCAGCAGCCCGAGCGCGCCACCGAAACCCAGTGCGACGAGTTCTCCCAGCGCCGCCCAGCCCAGCTGCTGGTTGAGCAGCAGGGGGACGGCGGTGAGCACGACCACGACGAGGTAGCCGGCGATCCCGACCAGCCACGCACTGACGAGGTGGAACCGCTTGCCGCGGGTGGCCTCCTCGCCGGACTCCTGCGCCTGGTGCGCGGCGAAGGCTGCCAGGTCGGCCTGCGTCAGCGTGAATTCCAGCACGGGGGTGAGGTTACCGGTCAGATGCCGGGGACGCTGAGCGCCCGCAGCCGGCAGCGCAGGGAGCCGTAGGTGTCGGTGTGCGCGAAGTGGACGGCGTTCAGCCCGGCCGCCTGCGCCCCGCGGACGTTGGCCAGCACGTCGTCGACGAATACCGCCTCCTCCGGTTCGACGCCGATCGTCTCGACGATGTGCGCGAAGTAGTCCGGGTCGGGCTTGGCAAGGCCCACATCGAAGGAGTGGAACTGGTGGTCGAAGTGCTGGTCGTAGGGCAGGTTCTCCTTGATGTAGGTGCCCCGATAGCTCTGCTGGTTGGTGGCCAGCGCCGTCACCACCCCCGCCTCCCGCACCCGGTCGACGATGGCGAGCATGTGCTCGTCCACCTCAATGCGGTACCAGATCGCGAGGATGTCGTCGGCGGTGCAGGTGCGTCCGCGGCGCTCCAGCATCCCCACCAGTTCGTCGCGCAGGTCGACCTTGCCGGTGAGCGTCGCGATCTCCCGGCGGAACACCTCAGGGATGAAGCCGGGCCCGCCCAGGCGTGCCATGTCCTTCAGCCAGCCGGGGCTGGGGTACTGCACCACGCCGTCGGCGTCCATCAGCAGGGCGCGCACCGGCGCGTCGGCACCGCCCACGTTCAGCGGACGGGGACCGGCGCAGGCGTGCGCACGGGTGCCGTCTCCGGCAGTTCGCGTGCGGCACCCTTGTCGGCGGACAGGGCCATCGATGCGTAGATCTTCAACGCTGCGGAGACGACGCGGACACGGTTCTCCGGCTCCCAGCCGACCGCGTCGCGGTACTCGCGACGGGCCTGCAGGACCTGGTCGTCCACGAGCAGGTTGACCGACCGGTCAGGGATGGAGATCTCGATGATGTCGCCGTCCTCCACCAGCCCGATGGTGCCGCCGGCTGCTGCCTCGGGCGAGACGTGCCCGATCGACAGCCCGGAGGTGCCGCCGGAGAAGCGGCCGTCGGTGATCAGCGCGCACTTCTGGCCGAGCCCGAGACCCTTCAGGTAGGACGTCGGGTAGAGCATCTCCTGCATGCCGGGCCCGCCCTTGGGACCCTCGTACCGGATGACGACGATGTCTCCGTCGACGATGCGCTTGCCGAGGATCGCCTCGACGGCGTCCTCCTGCGACTCGCACACCCGGGCAGGGCCGCGGAAGCTCCAGATGTGTTCCGGCACGCCGGCGGTCTTCACGATGCAGCCGTCAGGGGCGAGGTTGCCCTTCAGGATCGCGAGGCCGCCATCGACGGTGTACGGGTGCTGGACGTCGCGGATTCAGCCGCCTTCGCTGTCGACATCGAGGGTCTCCCAGCGGTTGGTCGAGGAGAAGGCCTCCGTGGTGCGCACGCCGCCGGGGGCTGCGTGGAACAACTCGATCGCCGTCTCGCTCGCCTTGCCGGAGCGGATGTCCCAGGTGTCCAGCCAGCTGTCGATGTCGGGGGAGTGGACGGCGTGCACGGACGTGTCCAGCAGGCCACCGCGGTGCAGCTCGCCGAGGATCGCTGCGATGCCGCCCGCGCGGTGCACGTCCTCCATGTAGTACTTCGCCGAGTTCGGGGCCACCTTGCAGACGCAGGGGGTGTGCCGGGAGATCTGGTCGATGTCGTCCTGGGTGAAGTCGACGCCGGCCTCACGGGCTGCGGCGAGGATGTGCAGGACGGTGTTCGTCGAGCCGCCCATGGCGACGTCGAGGCGCATCGCGTTCGCGAAGGCCGGCTTGGTGGCGATCGAGAGCGGCAGCACCGAGGCGTCGTCCTCGTCGTACCAGCGCCTGGCCAGCTCGACGACGAGGCGTCCGGCGTTCAGGAACAGGTCGCGACGGGCGGACGCCGTCGCCAGCGTCGACCCGTTGCCGGGCAGGGCGAGCCCGAGCGCCTCGAGCAGGCAGTTCATCGAGTTGGCGGTGAACATGCCCGAGCACGAACCACAGGTCGGGCAGGCCTCCTGCTCGATGGCGGTGAGTTCCTCGTCGGAGACGGCAGGGTCGGCAGAGGCCGTCATCGCGTTCACCAGGTCGAGGCCGGTCTTGCCGAGGCGCGGCAGGTCGACGCGTCCGGCCTCCATCGGGCCGCCGCTGACGAAGACGGTCGGGATGTTCAGCCGCAGCGCTGCCAGCAGCATGCCGGGGGTGATCTTGTCGCAGTTGGAGATGCAGACGAGGGCGTCCGCGCAGTGCGCGTTGACCATGTACTCCACCGAGTCGGCGATCAGTTCGCGGCTGGGCAGCGAGTAGAGCATGCCGCCGTGGCCCATCGCGATGCCGTCGTCGACGGCGATGGTGTTGAACTCCTTGCCCACGCCACCGGCCTCGACGATGGCGGAGGAGA
>JAOATP010000011.1 GCA_030158185.1 Propionicimonas sp. | reverse complement strand
TACGGCCTCGAGTCGCACTACGTCAGCGTCGGCAAGAAGATCGGCGGCTTCGTGCTGCAGGTCGCCGCGCGGGTCGTCACGAAGCACTCGCTCAACGTGATGGCCGGGCATGACGACATCTACTCGCTGCTGCCCACCGGCTACACCGTGCTGTTCGGGTCGAACCCGCAGGAGGCGGCCGACCTCGCCGCGATCTCCTACCGCGCGTCAGCCCTCTCGCTGGTGCCGGTGGCCAACGCCATGGACGGCTTCGCCACCAGCCACGTGATGAGCGAGGTGCTGCTCCCGGAGCCCGACCTGCTGCGTGCCTACCTCGGCGACCCGCAGGGACGGATCCCGTGCCCGACGGTCGCGCAGGAAATGCTGTTCGGCTCCAAGGGCCGGGTGTTCCAGCTGCAGCACTACCTCGACCGGCACGCCGACGACTTCGCTCCGGCCGACCTCGCTGCCCTGCGCGCTCACCTCGCTTCCCTTGGGGACGCGGCCGAGGCGGACGACACCAGCGACCTGGTCGCAGCAACGCTGGCCCGGGTGCCTGAGGACCTGCGTCCGCAGTGGCGCCGGCAGTGGCTGCACGCAGCGGCCAGGGGAACCCGGCAACTGGTCCCTGCCCTCGTCGACCCGCACAACCCCGGCCTCACCGGCCCGGTGCAGAACCAGCCCGACTTCCAGGCAGGGTCGGCCGATCACCGCACCCACTTCGCCAGCGCCGTCCCCGCCCTCGTGCGGCAGGCGATGGCCGAGTACGCGGCACTCAGCGGACGGACGTACGGGCCGGTGCAGGCCTACGGGCCGGCCAATGCCGACCTCGTCCTGATCGGCATGGGCTCCATCACCGACGACGCCCAGGCACTGCTCCCCCACTTCGCCGGCCTCGGACTGTCTGTGCGCGTGGTGTCCGTGAAGCTCCTCCAGCCGTTCCCGGAGGCAGAGCTCGTCGAGGCCATCGGAGGGGCCCGCGCCGTGACCGTCCTCGAGAGGTCCGACGACACAGCCCTCACGAGGCTCGTCGCGCAGGCGTTGTTCCACGCCCGCGCCAACGCCGATGCCGCCGGCGGACTGCCCTATCCGGAGGTTCCCACCCTCGGCGTGATCCCTCGCATGACGACGGCGATCTTCGGTCTCGGCGGCCACGACGTCCAGCCCCGTCACCTCGTCGCCGCCGTACGGCACATGGCTGCCGGCGACGGCGCGCCGCTGGTGTACCTGGGCTCGCAGTTCTTCACCGACAGCCCGACGCCGGCCATCGCAGCCATCCAGGAGCGGCTCCGCGCCGCGTACCCGGAGACCGAGGCCATGGCCCTTGTCACGGAGAAGAACCCCCAGGTCCTTCCGGAAGGGGCGCTGCGGATCCGGTTCCACTCCGTCGGCGGCTACGGCACGGTGGCGACCGGCAAGCTGCTCACCGACCTGTTGAGCTCCCTGATGGGCATGCACTCGAAGTCGGCGCCCAAGTACGGCTCGGAGAAGTCCGGCGCCTCGACCAACTACTACATCACCCTCTCCCCCGAGCCGGTGCTGATCACCAACGCAGAGCTCGAGGACGTCGAGGTCGTGGTCGCGCCCGACCACCAGGTGTTCTCCCACACCAACCCGCTGAAGGGCCTTGTGGCCGGCGGCACGCTGATCATGCAGTCCGACCGCCAGCCGATCGACGTGTGGCGGGAACTGCCGGCGTTCGCGAGGCGGACCATCGCCGAACGCGGCATCCGGTTCCTCGTGCTCGACGCCTTCGCTGTTGCCCGCGCGCACGCGCCGAACCCGGAGCTGGAAACCCGGATGATGGGCATCGCGTTCATCGGCGCCATCATCGGCCACGTGGACGGCGCCGTCCGCGGCGGCACAGCCGAGGAGATCGAGGCCGAGGTGCGGGCCGAGCTCACCAAGAAGTTCGGACGCCGCGGCGAACGCGTCGTCGAGGCCAACGTCGCCGTGATCCGGGACGGCATGCGGGCCGTCCGGATCGACTACACCGACCCGGCGTTCGCAGCGGTCGAGGCCGATCCGATCCTCGCCGGCGTCCGGGCGGCACTGTCGGTCGCGATGACGCCTTCGGTGACCCAGGAGCGCAACAGCGGACTGTTCGACCCGGGTTACTTCGAGGAGATCCTCGGCCGGCCGCTCCGCGAGGGCACCCTCGACGATGCCCCGATCGTGCCCGGCACGGGCCTCTTCATGCCGGTCGGCACCGGCGCGACCAAGAACAAGGGCATCTTCCGCCGCACCCTGCCGGTCTTCGATGCCGCAGCCTGCACTGCCTGCATGGAGTGCGCCCTTGCCTGCCCCGACAACGCGATTCCCAACACCGGGCACGAGCTCGGCGACCTGCTGATGGCAGCCATCGACGCCACCGGCCTCGACGAGCGCGACCGTTCGGCGCTGTACAACCTCGCACCGGCCTGGGCGGACGGGATCCGTCGCCACCTGCGCGAGCATTCCGGCGAGACCGACCTCGCAGCAGTGGCCCGACTGACTGTCCCCGAGCCTGAGGAAGGGGCTTCGTCAGGCTCAGCCACCAGTGCCGGCTCGGCCAACATCGAGGCCGTCCTCACGGCCCTCGCGGTCTTCCCGACGTCGCGGACGCGTCCGCTCTTCGACGCCGCGGAGAAGGCGGAAGGCGGCACCGGCGTGATGTTCTCCGCCGTTGTCGACCCGTGGAAGTGCACGGGCTGCCTGCAGTGCATCGAGGTGTGCGGGCCCAAGGCGCTCACCTCTGCAGAACAGTCCGACGTCCTGCTGGGCATGCTGGAGGCCCGCTTCGAGCGCCTCACCAAGCTCCCGGACACCCCCCAGCGCGTCACCGCTGAGGCCACGGCACCGGGCGGCGACATCAAGCGCATCCTGCTGAACCGCAGCGACTACTACTCGATGACCGGCGGCCACGGCGCGTGCCGTGGCTGCGGCGAGGTGACAGCCATCCACCTGGTCAGCGCGCTCACGCACCGCATCGGCGACAACCGCCGCACGGCGCACCTGCGCCGCCTCGACGACCAGCTCGCAAGGCTCGGGACGCTGTTGCAGACGCTGGCGCTCGACAGCCCGCGCCGGGAACGGATCGAGGCATCGGTCGCGGAACTGGAACACCGGCTGTACCTGTACGAGTCCGGTCCCACCGGCAACGGCCCGGCGCCGACGGTGATCGCGAACTCCACCGGCTGCTCCAGCGTGTACGCCTCCACCGTCCCGTTCACGCCCTATCTCGACCCCTGGGTCAACGGGCTGTTCCAGGACGCCCAGCCGCTGGCCGTCGGCATCTATGAGGGCCTGGTCTCCGGCCTGGTCGCAGAGGTGCGGGCGCTGCGGACGGCAGCCCTGGAACTGGCCGGACGGTACGACCCGGCCGTGCACGACGCAGCCCTGTCCACCCTCTCGTGGCGCGACTTCACCCCGGAGGAACTCGCCCTCGTGCCGGTCGTCCTGACGATCAGCGGCGACGGTGCGGCGTTCGACATCGGCTTCGGCGCGCTCTCCCGCGTCCTCGTCGGCGGGACGCCGATCAAGTCGCTCGTCCTCGACACCGGCGGCTACTCCAACACCGGCGGTCAGGCCTCAACGGCCAGCTTCGCCGGCCAGGACGCCGACCTCGCCCGGTTCGGCGCCTCCCACTCCGGCAAGCAGGAGACCCGCAAGGAACTCGGCCTGCTGGCAGCCTTCCACCCCGGCACCTTCGTCTGCGCGACGGCTTCGTCGTACCACGGGCACTTCCTGCGGGCGACGGCCGACATGCTCGAGTTCAATTCCGGCGCTGCCCTGATGGTGACCCACACCCCGTGCGACACCGAGAACGGCATGCCGGAGGACCTGGCCAACGCCCGCTCGCGGCTTGCCGTTGACAGCCGGATGAGCCCGCTGTTCGTGCACGACCCGCGCAAGGGCGAGACCCTCGCCGAACGGTTCAGCCTCGAGGGCAACCCCGAGCCCGAGGACCTGTGGACGACGACGACGCTCACCTACCGCGACGAGCAGGGACGGGCGCAGCTGCTCTCCCTGCCGCTGACGCCGGCCGACTTCGCGATCGGCGAGGCACGTTTCGCCAAGCAGTTCAGCTGGCTGGCCGCCTACCAGGAGGCTGCAGCCGTCCCGATCGCCGAGTACGTCGAGCTGCCGCTGCACCAGCGCGCGGGCCGCGTCCCGTTCGTCTACACGACCGACCGCAGGCAGAAGCTGGTGAGGATGGCCTGTTCGCAGACCATCGTCGGCCTCGTCGAGGAACGCCGCCGGTACTGGCAGACGCTGCAGTTCCTCTCCGGGCAGGCCGCGGCGACGCTGTCCTCGCAGCACCGTGCGGAGCTGCAGGTCTGGGCGTCCCGTTACGGCGAGGCCATCGAATCGCGGGAGTCGGCGCTCGACGTGATCGCGAAGGCGATGGCGGATCTCGCCGTGTCGAGCGGCGCGCCGGCTGGTGGCCCGCTGCATCTCGGGCTGGGGCTCACCGGCCCGACTCCGAGCGCAGCACCGCTGGCTGAGCCTGACGAAGCCTCAACGACCGAGCGTCCGATCTGGCTGGACGGTGAGGATCTTCCCCGCTGCAACGACTGCGCGACCTGCTACCAGGAGCTGCCGCAGTTGTTCGAGAAGGCCACGATCGTCGTCGACGGCGAGCCGAGAACGGTCGGCAGGATGCGTGCAGACGCGCTGGTCGATCTGGAGGTCACGGCAGAACTCGCCGCCCGGATCATCCGGGTCAAGGCCACCTGCGACGCGGAGATCATCCAGTGACCGCGCCGGACCACGCCAACCAGCTGGGCCTCCTCGAGCGCCGGCTGGTTGCCGACCCGCGGGCGTTCCGTGAGCTGTTCACGGCCGACGGGATGGAGGCTGTCGCCTGGGAGTTCCGGCAGGCCGAGCTGAGCTCCGACTTCATCTGGCAGCTGTGGACGGCACTGCTCCGTGACGACGATGCCAGCAAGGTGCTGATGCGGTTCCTCTGGCAGCTGCCGCTGGGCAAGAAGCGCATGTTCGTGCGTGCCCTCGACGCCCACCTTTCGGAGCGTTACCCGATGTTCGCCGGCCTCGCCACCAACTGGCCGGCCGGGAACGCCATCCCGCCGTACATCCGCGGAGCCGAGGCGCGCAGCGAGGACTTCGAGCTGGTCAACAAGGGTTTCCTCGGCTACATGGATCTCGGCTACACCCGCCGCGACGTCGAGCTGTTCGTCTGGCTGGAGGCGCTGCGCGACAAGCAGTGCGCGGAGGCGCCGTGCGAGCTGGGCGTCCTGCTGGCCGGCCACCGCGAGCCGCAGGGCGGCTGCCCGGTGCAGATCCACATCCCGAAGATGTTCGAGCTCATCGGCACCGGACGGTTCCGCGAGGCCCTCGAGATGCTGGAGGACTGCAACCCGCTGCCGAACGTGACGGGACGGGTCTGCCCGCAGGAGTTGCAGTGCCAGGGGATGTGCATCCACAAGCAGTCGATGACGATCGGCCAGCTGGAGTGGTTCCTGCCGGAGTGGGACAAGCTCGCCCATCCCGAGGCTGCCGCCAACCGCTTCGCCGGCGTCCCCGATCCGTGGCGGCTCGCGACGCGTCCGCCGATCGCGATCGTCGGCTCCGGCCCGTCCGGGCTGATCACGGCCTACCTGCTGGCGGCGGAGGGCTTCCCGATCACCGTCTTCGAGGCGTTCCACGAACTGGGCGGCGTGCTGCGGTACGGGATTCCCGAGTTCCGCCTGCCCAACGAACTGATCGACGACGTCGTCGCGAAGATCCGCGGCCTCGGCGGGCGGTTCGTCACCAACTTTGTCGTCGGCAAGACGGCAACCCTGGAGCAGCTGCGCGAAGCCGGGTTCGTCCGCGCGTTCGTCGGTAGCGGCGCCGGACTGCCGCGGTTCCTCAACGTGCCGGGTGAGCACCTGCTGAACGTGATGTCGGCCAACGAATTCCTGACCCGGGTGAACCTGATGCAGGCACACACCGACGACCACGAGACTCCCCTGCCGATGACAGCGGGCAAGCAGGTGCTGATCATCGGCGGTGGCAACACGGCGATGGACGCTGCCCGCACGGCGCGCCGCCTCGGCGGCCAGGTGACCATCGTCTACCGGCGGACGCGGGCGGAGATGCCGGCCCGTGTCGAAGAGCTCGAGCATGCCCTCGAGGAGGGCATCGAGTTGTCGGTGCTGCGCTCCCCCGTCGAGTTCTCCGGCGACGACGCGACCGGTTTCGTGACCGGCGCGACGGTGGAGATCATGGGCCTCGGCGAGCCGGACGCGTCCGGTCGTCGCCGGCCGATGCCCACCGGGCGCACCGCGCAGATGCCGGCCGACCTGGTGATCATGGCGCTGGGCAACACGGCGAACCCGATCATCAAGGACTCCGAGCCCCGGCTGTCGGTGTCGCCTTTCGGCACCATCCAGCAGGCCGGCGACGCGACGAAGGAGACCACCCTGCCCGGAGTCTTCACCGGCGGCGACGCGGCCCGCGGCGGATCCACGGCCATCCGTGCGGCCGGCGACGGTCAGTCGGCGGCGAGGGAGATCATCGGGACCATCGAGCCGATGGAGAAGGCGGAGATCACCGACCTGGTTGCCCGCGCGCTGGCGTACACCGAGACGGCAGCCGCCATCCCGGTGATCGTGGCCAAGCAGCACCTGAGCGCCGGCATCGAGGAGTTCACCGTCCGCGCGCCGGTCATCGCCGAGTCGGCGCAGGCCGGGCAGTTCGTGCGGGTGCTGCCGTCAGCGAACGGCGAGCTGATCCCGCTCACCCTTGCCGACTGGGACGCGCACGCAGGCACCATCACGCTGGTGGTGCAGGGCATGGGAACGACAACGCTCGCGATCAACACCATGAGGGTCGGGGACGCCTTCGCCGGCATCGCGGGGCCGCTGGGCCGTCCCAGTGACCTGCAGCGCTACCCCGACGACCAGACAGTGGTGTTCACGGCGGGTGGCCTGGGGTTGCCACCGGTGTACCCGATCATGCGCGAGCACCTGCGCCTGGGGAACCATGTGACGCTGATCTCTGGTTTCCGGACGGCCGACCTGATGTTCTGGGACCACTCCGACGAACGGATCGGGCGGATCAAGGCGGAGTTCGGTGCTCAGCTGGACGTCATCTACGCAACCAACGACGGCTCCGTCGGCGTGCAGGGTTTCGTCACGGCGCCCCTGAAGGACCTGCTGGACGCAGCCGCCGCCGGTAACGGCAGGCGTGTGGCGGAGGTTGTGACGATCGGCCCACCGATGATGATGCGCTCGGTGGCCGACCTCACAAGGCCGTACGAGGTGCACTGCGTCGCAAGCCTGAACTCGATCATGGTGGACGCCACCGGCATGTGCGGGGCGTGCATGGTTCCGGTGAACGAGGGCGACAAGCTGGTGCGCAAGCATGCCTGCATCGACGGCCCGGAGATCGACGCCCACAGCATCGACTGGGACAAGTTCCTGCCGAGGTTCGGCCTCTTCCGGGCACAGGAGCAGACCAGTCGCGCGAAGCACGGCTTCTAGGCAGCCTTCGAGCGCCCCCGCCACCACCTCACGATGAGGTAGATGCCGACGACGGCGACGATCGGTCCGATGATGGCCCACATCGTCGAGCCGGACATGACGCTGCCGGCGAGGATGCCCACCCCCTGCAGCGTCCAGACCGCGCCGACCGCGATCAGGAGGATCCCGCCGATCAGCAGGAGCACTGCTGGATTGGTCTTCATACCCCCACCGTAGGTCGCGATGTCGAGGAAGCGTGACACGGCCTGACGAGCTTCGTCTCTCGTCCTGGTACAGAATTGGTCTGCCCGATTTCGGATGAAGGATTCCGGCACCGCAGACCTGCTGTTAGCGTTGTCGCAGATGGCCCTCACCCCCGGGGGCGGCCCAGTGTTCTTGCGGGCCGCGCACCATCCTCGCAATCAAGAACGAGGCCCACGTGCCGCTACACGTACAGGTCCCGGTCGCATGACCGCCACCGCCCGCCATGAAGCCCCCCCACGATTCGGTACGGGGGCTCCCTCCAGCGGGGCCAACGTCCGCCGCCCGCGTGGCATCTTTCCTGAACTCCCCCGATGGCTCCCGCGTCGTTTGCTCACTGACCTTGACGGTGTGCCCCCGCGCCGGTTGGTCCCTGAGCGTGACGTCGAGCAGCCGCGGCGGATGCTCTCCGAGTCCGAAGAGCACCAACCGTGCCGGATGCTCCCCGAGGTCGATGGTGGGCTTCCGCGCCGCGCGTTGCCGGAGTGGGACGAAGAGCGGAGCCGGAAGGAGTGGTCGGGCTCAGCCAGGACGGGGCACCGGCAGCCGCGCCGCATGCTGCCCGAACGGGACGAGGTTCGCCCGCGCCGGATGCTGCCCGAGATCGACGAAGTGCGCCCGCGACGGATGTTCCCCGAGATCGGCGCCGCAGGCCCGCGACGCACACTCCCTGACAGCGACGCCACACCCCCGCGACGACTGCTCCCTGAGCTGGCTCTTGTGCCCCCGCGCCGCATGATCGCCGAGGGCTACCAAGGGTTGCAGCGGCGTAAGTGACGGGACATCCCCCGGAGTGAGGCACACCGGGGGGCGTCAGGAAGGCGACTTCCCGGTGCGGAGCCTGCCCTGGAAGAGTCCGACGAGGGCGGCAACGAAGACGAGGTTGAAGACCAGCTGGACTGACACCAGTAGGCGAGCCAGCTGTCCGGAAGCGCTGATGTCGCCGTAGCCCACCGTCGCGACGGTGGTCAGCGAGAAGTACAGGGCGTCGAGCCGGGTCTCCATCCCGATGAACTCGCCGGGCAGGTGCGCAGCGACCCAGTAGTAGAACAGCGAGAAGATGACCACCACCAGCTCCAGGGCCAGCAGCAGGTGGATCGGAAGAAGCCGCTTCTCCGCCCGCCGCACCTCGTCGACGATCACCCAGGTGACCGCGGCAAGGCCGGCGATCGCAAGGACAGCGCCCAGCAGCACGCCGACCGGCGCGTTGTCGGCGTTCTCCGGCACAACAAAGTACGCCAGCAGCACTCCGACCGGAAGGAGCACACGGTTGAGCCAGGGTCGCCTCACAGCCACGGAGTCTAGGGCTCGTCGGCGCACCGGCATTGACGGTGGGGCCGTTCGGAACGCAGGGTGAGGTGGGAGCCGGTCGAGGGAGGCACACCAATGGGAACGACCTACCTGCACGCTGCGGCCTCGCTGGACGGGTACATCGCCCGCGAGGACGACGACGTCGGAACGCTCCACGACTGGTACTTCAACGGTGACCATCCGCTGCTCGAGGAGGACCACGCCGAGATCCACGGCGCCCCGTTCCGTGTCTCCGCAGCCTCGGCGGACTACGTGCGCGGCATGTGGGCCCGCCAGGAGGTCCTTGTCATGGGGCGGCACCTCTTCGACCTCACCAACGGCTGGGAGGGCAAGCCCGCCGCCGCCGGGCACGTGGTCGTGGTGTCCCATCGTCCACGACCGGACGGCTGGCACCCGGAGGCGCCCTTCGACTTCGAGACCTCGGTCGTCGCAGCCCTCGCGCGCGCCCACGACGTGGCAGGCGACGGTGAGATCGCTGTGACTGCCGGCGACATCGGCGGGCAGGCGCTGGCCCTCGGACTCATCGACACCGTCGCGATCGACGTCGTCCCGGTCGTGTTCGGTCACGGCAAGGCGTACTTCGGGGCCCTCGTCGACGCCCCGGTGATCCTCGGCGATCCTGAGGTCGTCATCCAGGGCGAGGGTGTCCTCCACCTTCGGTACCCGGTGCGACGGTAGGCGTTCACACCAGAAAGATGGTGGTCTGCAGTGCCGCGGAGGTTCGTGAGCGGAGCCCGTCTTCGGTCCCTGAGGAGGTTCGTGAGCGGAGCGAGCGAGCCGTCACGAAGGGCCGCCGCCACCTGAGCTACGCCCGACAGTACCCCGTTCGCATGTACGTTCGATAACTGTCAGTGGGTGGGTGTTTGACCATGTTCCATGGCAGTTGATTCGACTCCGGCAACCGGCCGGATCAGCGTCGGGCAAGCCCGGGCGATCGGCGCCGTGCGCGGTGGGCTGGACGGCCTGGACCAGACCCAGCAGGCCCAGGCTGAGCAGTGCTGCTCGACCTGGCCGGCCAGCTGGACACCGGCACCGGCCGCAGCGGCCAACAGCCGGGCCTGTGCTGCGACGCTGACCTGCTCCCCGAGGTGTTGGGCGGGCCCAGCATCGTGCTCGATGTGGGCCGGGACCGCCGGTTGGTGCCCGCCGAGAAGCGCGCAGCCCTGGTGTTACGGGACGGGGGATGCGTGTTCCCCGGCTGCCACAACGACGGCCGTGGCTGCGGCCCTTCGTGACGCTTCGCTGGTTCCTCACGAAGCTTCTCAGGGTCGATCGGGCGCACCCTCCATCCGGCTCAGGGACCTGGGGCGCGCCCTCCCTCGTTGCGTGCATCACGGCCAGGGGTGGTTGGGGTCGATAGGGTTGGAGCGCTGCCGATCGCGGTGGCCGCATGACGAGAGAGGCCGGACGTGGACGCCACGGATCTGGACGACATCCACCCCGATGCAGACGACAACCTGCGGGAGTTCATCGACCGCCTGATAGCGCAGGGCTACACCGTCACCGACGGTGAAGGCCCCGACCCGCAGCTCATCGACCCGGGCGGCCGCGCCGTCGAGACCTGGCGCGAGGACTATCCCTACGACGAACTGCTCGACCGCGACACCTACGAGCAGGAGAAGTACCTTCTGCAGATCGAGCTGCTGAAGCTGCAGTATTGGGGCCAGGACAACGACGTGCGCCACATCATCGTCTTCGAGGGCCGCGACGCCGCCGGCAAGGGTGGCACCATCAAGCGGTTCACCGAGCACCTCAACCCGCGCGCCGCCCGCGTGGTCGCGCTCAACACGCCGACCGATCGCGAACGTGGCCAGTGGTACTTCCAGCGCTACGTGCAGCACTTCCCCACCAACGGCGAGATCGTGCTGTTCGACCGGTCCTGGTACAACCGGGCCGGTGTCGAGCGCGTGATGGGGTTCTGCACCCAGGACCAGTACGAGACCTTCATGAAGCAGACCCCCGAGTTCGAACGGCTGATCGTTGATGCCGGCATCCACCTCACGAAGTTCTGGTTCTCTGTCACCCAGCGCGAGCAGCGGACGCGGTTCGCGATCCGCCAGATCGACCCGGTGCGGCGCTGGAAGCTATCGCCGATGGACCTGGAGTCACTCGGTCGCTGGAAGGACTACACCGCTGCGAAGGAGCTGATGATCGCGCAGACCGACACCGACCATGCCCCGTGGATCACCGTCCGCAGCAACGACAAGAAGCGCGCCCGCCTGAACGCGATGCGCTACTTCCTCGACCAGTTCGACTACGAGGGCAAGGACAACGCCGTTGTTGGCGAACCCGACCCCCTGATCGTGACGCGCGCCCGCGACACCGTCGGCGACTGACCCTTCTTCAAGCCCAGGGACTGCCGACGATCCTGTCGTCCGGAACTCCAGCCAGGTCGCACGCTGATCCCGGGCCGACTCGGTCCGCAAGGGCCTCCGACCCTCGGACGTCGGCCCATGGGCACAACTTGTTCGCCGTCTGTTTGCCGGGACGTCATTCGGGCGATGCCGCATTCTGCCGGCGATGCCATAGCGTCAAGTCGTGAGCGAGGCTGGCAACGTGAGTACACCCCACGACTCGCCGAACGCCGTGACGCACCTGGCCGTGGTCGACCGCTCGGCCGAGCAGTCACAGCCACGGACGCTGCTCGACATCTTCCGCGAGACCGCGGCCCGCAACCCCGAGTCCGCAGCGATCGAGGATCCCGACGGCACCATTGTCTACAGCGAGCTCCTCACGGAGGTTGAGACGGCTGCCCGCGGACTCATCGCCGCCGGGGTGCGCAGCGGTGACCGGGTGGGCGTGCGCCTCCCCTCCGGCTCACGCGGTTTGTACGTCGCGATCCTGAGCGTGCTCGCAGCCGGCGCAGCGTATGTTCCGGTCGATGCCGACGACCCACAGGAGCGGGCCGACCTGGTCTTCGGCGAGGCCGCCGTGGTCGGGGTGATGACCCAGGACGGCTTCCGTCCCATTGCCGGCGACCGGTCCCGGCCCGACGCAGGGCCGCAGGAGCCGACACCCGCCAACGATGCCTGGATCATCTTCACGTCGGGATCGACAGGGCTGCCCAAGGGCGTCGCCGTCAGCCACCGTTCCGCAGCAGCCTTCGTCGACGCGGAGGCGCAGCTCTTCCTCACCGATGCCCCGCTCGGCCCCGGCGACCGGGTGCTGGCCGGCCTTTCCGTCGCGTTCGACGCCTCGTGCGAAGAGATGTGGCTGGCCTGGCGCTCCGGCGCCTGCCTGGTGCCGGCGCCCCGCTCCGTCGTGCGCAGCGGCGAGGACCTCGGCGGCTGGCTCGTGCGCCACCGGATCACGGTCGTCTCGACGGTACCGACCCTTGCAGCATTGTGGCCGGTCGAGGCCCTTGAGCAGGTGCGGCTCCTGATCTTCGGAGGCGAGGCCTGCCCGCCGGAACTCGCCGCGCGACTGGTGGCCGAGGGCCGTGAAGTCTGGAACACCTACGGCCCGACGGAGGCCACCGTCGTCGCCACGGCCTTCCTCCTCGACGGGCACTCCCCCGTCAGCATCGGGCTTCCGCTGGCCGGCTGGTCGGTCGCCGTCGTCGACGGTGCCGGCCAGCCCGTGCAGCGGGGCGTCACCGGAGAGCTGGTCATCGGTGGCGTCGGACTTGCCCGCTACCTCGACCCTGTCCGGGACGCTGAGCAGTACGCTCCCCTGCCTTCGCTGGGCTGGGAACGGGCCTACCGCTCGGGCGACCTGGTGTCCCTCGCCGAGGCCGGACTCATGTTCCACGGCCGGGCGGACGACCAGGTGAAGGTCGGCGGGCGGCGGATCGAGCTCGGCGAGGTCGAGGCAGCACTGTCCGCGCTGCCCGGGGTGGACGCGGCAGCCGTCGCCGTCCGCCGGACCGAGGCCGGCGTGCCGATCCTGGTCGGGTACCTGATCGCCGCCCCCGGGTTCGACCGCAAGGCGGCGCGCGAGCGGCTGGCCAGGCACCTCCCTGCGCCGATGATCCCGATGTTGGCGCAGGTCGACGAGCTGCCCGTACGCACTTCCGGCAAGATCGACAGGGACGCGTTGCCATGGCCGTTGCCGGAGGTCACGGAGGCACTCACCCTCTTCCGTGGCGAGGAGGGCTGGCTCGCGCAGCAGTGGCTGGCGGTCCTCGGCATTCCCGTGTTGGACCGCAAGGCCGACTTCTTCGACATCGGCGGCGGTTCCCTGGCGGCCGCCCAGTTGGTGTCGCGCATCCGGACCCGCGCACCGGAGTTCAGCGTCGCCGACGTCTATGACCACCCACGTCTCGACGCCATGTCGACGGCAATCGCCGAGACAGCGACCGATACCGACTGGCGCGCGACGTTCAGCAAGCCTCGACCGACGCCGCTGGCTACCCGCTGGGCGCAGACCGTGCTGTCGGTGCCGCTGTTCATCTTCTCCGGCGTCCGCTGGCTGGTGTACCTGCTCACAGCGAGCTGGCTCCTCCGACATGCGACCACTGGTTTCGACTTCCTCCCGCTGGTGAACGGCTGGCTGCTGTTGGCAGGACTGGTGGTGTTCGCTTCGCCGTTCGGCCGCATGGCCATCGCCGCAGCGTCCGCCCGCCTGCTGCTGTACAAGCTGAGGCCCGGCGACTACCCGCGCGGTGGTCAGGTGCACATGCGGCTGTGGCTGGCAGAACAGGTCGCGCACCAGGTGGACGCGGTCGGGCTGGCCGGCGCCCCCTGGGTGGTCTTCTACGCGCGTGCCCTCGGCGCCCGGATCGGCAACGACGTCGACCTGCACACCCTTCCCCCGGTGACGGGTCTGCTGCGGATCGGTGACGGCGCCGCGATCGAGCCGGAGGTCGACCTCGCCGGCTACTGGATCGACGGCGACACCGTCCGCATCGGGGGTATCCGCATCGGCGACCACGCGACCGTCGGCGCCCGCAGCACCCTCGCCCCGGGCACCCGGATCGACCCGGGCGCGGAAGTTGCGCCAGGATCCGCCGTCTTCGGCCGGGTGAAGTCGGGCCAGTTGTGGGCCGGCTCCCCCGCCGTCCGCGCCGCTGAACCCAGCAAGGGCTGGCCGGAGGACCGTCCGCTGAACAGCCGGCGGTGGGTGGCCGCCTATGGGGCGGCGTCCATCGTGCTCGGGTTGCTGCCGATCGTCGCGTTCTCCCTTGGCGCGCTGGTTGTGGCCCAGGGCATGCGCGGAGCGCCCGACGTGGCGACCGCCGGCCTGCGTGCCCTCCCCTTCCTCGTGCCCGGGGTGCTCGTGACCGGCGCAGCCCTCGCCGGCGCCATCCTCGTCGCCACCCGGCTGCTCGCGATCGGGCTTGTTCCCGGCACCTACCCGGTGCGCAGCCGGATCGGCTGGCAGGCGTGGTGTACGGAGCGGCTGCTGGACTCGGCCCGCACCCTGCTGTTCCCGCTGTACGCGAGCCTGATCACCCCGCTGTGGCTGCGGCTGCTCGGCGCCGAGGTGGGCAAGGACGTGGAGGCGTCGACGGTGGTGCTCCTGCCGTCGGTGACGACGATCGAGGATGGGGCCTTCCTCGCAGACGACACGATGGTTGCCTCTTACGACTTGCACAACGGCTGGCTCCGTATCGGCAGCGTGACGATCGGCGAGCGTGCCTTCCTCGGCAATTCCGGCCTCGCCGGCGGCGGCCACTCCGTGCCGAAGGATGGCCTCGTGGCCGTGCTGTCGGTGACTCCCCTGAAGTCGAAGCCCGGCTCGTCGTGGCTGGGCTCCCCCGCCGTCCGGCTCCGCCGCCTGGCGGTCACCGGCGACCTCGAGCGCACCTACCGTCCCACCCTTGCCCTGCGCTGGTCGCGCGCGCTCTGGGAGGCGTGCCGGTTACTGGCAGTCGTCACGACGTGCGCCATCGGACTCTGGGTCGTCCTGGCCCTCGCCTGGCTCGATGAGCGCGTCGGGCTCTTCTGGGCCTCGATCCTCTCCGGCGTCGTCCTGCTTGCCGCCGGCGTGATGGCGGCCGCCATCTCGACGGCCGTGAAATGGATCGTTGTCGGTCCCATCAGGCCGGGAGAGCACCCGTTGTGGTCGAGCTTCGTCTGGCGAACAGAAGTGTCGGACACCTTCACGGAGATGGTCGCCGGCCCCTGGTTCGCCAATGCCAATGTCGGCACCCCCGCGCTGGCCCTGTGGCTGCGCAGCCTCGGCGCGAAGATCGGGCGCGGCGTCTGGTGCGACACCTACTGGCTACCCGAACCCGACCTCGTCACCCTTGGTGACGGTGCCACCGTCAATCGGGGTTGCGTTGTGCAGACCCACCTCTTCCATGATCGAATCATGAGCATGGACACTGTGGTGATCGAACGCGGCGGCACGCTGGGACCGCACAGCATCGTCCTTCCGGGGGCTACCATCGGTGCCCATGCCACGATCGGCCCGGCGTCGCTCGTGATGCGTGGGGAGTCTGTGCCGGTGGGCAGCCGCTGGAGCGGCAATCCGATCGGCCCGTGGCGTGCCGTGAAGGTGCGCGCGTACCAGGCGGACGCTTCGTGACGGTCGACCCCTACGCGCCGCACAGCGGGGATCCGAGCTACCACGTCCTCGAGTACCGCCTGATCCTGCGCTACCGCGTGCTCACCAACCGGCTGGACGGCGAGGCAACGATCATCGCCGTCGCAGATGAGCGGCTGGACTCGCTCCGGCTCGACCTCGTCGGTCTGAAGGCCGCCCGGGTGCGGGTCGACGGGGAGAAGCGGACGTCGTTCCGGCAGAGCAACCGGCGCCTCACGGTCACGCCGGCGGCGCCGATCGCGCCCGGTCAGGAGTTCCGGGTGAGCGTGCGCTACTCCGGCTCGCCCGGACCGCGCACGTCCCGCTGGGGCCAGGTGGGTTGGGAGCATCTCGAGGACGGCATTCTCGTCGCCTCACAGCCGGTCGGAGCACCCACCTGGTACCCGTGCAACGACCGGCCCTCCGACAAGGCCCACTACCGCATCGAGGTGACCCTCGAAGAGGGCTACACGGTGGCAGCGACAGGAGAACTGGCGTCCTGCGTGTCGTCGTCCGGAAGGTCCACCTGGACGTTCGTCGATGCCCTGCCCACCGCCAGCTACCTCGTCGCGTTGTACATCGGGCGGTACCGCTCGGAGGCACTGCCATTGGGACCAGTGCCCGGCACGGTCTACTACCCGGCGGAGATCCGCGGACGCATCCTCACCGACCTCGAAGGGTTGCCGGGCATGATGGCGCTTTTCGAAAGGTCCTTCGGTCCGTACCCGATGGGCCGCTACGACGTGGTCATCACCCCGGACGCACTCGAGATCCCGCTGGAATCCCAGGGCATGGCCGTCTACGGGTCCAACCACCTCGACGGGCGGGGGTCGTCGGAGCGCCTGGTCGCCCACGAACTCGCCCACCAGTGGTTCGGCAACAGCGTCGGCATCGCGAGCTGGCAGGACATCTGGCTCAACGAGGGTTTCTGCTGCTACGCCGAATGGCTGTGGTCGGAGGAGTCCGGCGGGTTGTCGGCCCACCAGCAGGCGAAGCACCACCACGCGCTGCTGGCCGACCTGCCGCAGGACCTCGTGACCTCCGACCCCGGCGCGCACGAGATGTTCGACGACCGGGTGTACAAACGAGGAGCGCTGACCCTCCACGCCCTGCGGCGCGTCGTCGGCGACGAGGACTTCTTCGAGATCCTGCGCACCTGGTGTGACCTGAAGCGGCATGGAATCGGGCGCACCCCGGAGTTCATCACCCTCGCCGAGGAGCTCTCCGGCGTTGACCTCAGGCCGCTGTTCAGCCAGTGGCTGGACCAGCTGAAGCTGCCGAAGATTCCGCATCGGACCAAGCGAGACTGACCACGTACCCGGCCGGCCCATCCGCGTCCGCCAGGTGGTAGCGGGTCGTGCTGCCCGCGATCGAGGCACGGTGAACGCGCAGCCTCACATCCCTGGGTTCGACGAGCAGTCCCCTGCCGTCGGCCTTCAGGACGGCCTCGATTCGTGTCCACCGCCGCGGCACTGGCTGCCGCGAGCGTCCGAGCATCCGTTCCAGGTCACGGGTCCGGGTGGTGTCGACGGCGTCGAGCTCGACGTCAACGCCCAGCCTTCCCACCGTCCCGGACGGGGCAACAGCGGCGACGACGAGGCCGCGGGCGTAGGACACGCCCGCCACGGCCGGGACGCCGGTCAGTTCCACCGCGCCGTGCCGCTCTCCGCACCTGGCGCAGACCGCGGTGCCCACGCTCCAGCCCTCCGCGTCCGGGAACAGTCCGCCGACGAGAGATGACACCAGCGAGCGTCCCACCACGAACTCGCGGCGGCGGTCAACACCGAAGCCTGCTGCCCGTGACTGGTCCTGCGGGCTCAGGTCGGTGAGGCGCGGCCGGGTGCGGACGGGACCTGGGCTTGTCGCTGCCCAGGCAATACGCGCCGGTCCCACCACGATGGAGTGCATCTGTGTCAGAGCCAGCGTTGGCGACGGAAGTTGCGGTAGAGCAGCCAGCACGCGGTCGCCATCACAGCTGCTATGAAGGGGTAGCCCCAGGGCCATTCCAGCTCCGGCATGTACTGGAAGTTCATGCCGTAGATGCCGGCGATCATCGTCGGGACGGCTGCGATTGCGACCCAGGCAGAGATCTTGCGCATGTCCTCGTTCTCGGACACCGACAGCCGCGCCACCGCCGCCTGAAGGATCGAGCTCATCAGCTCGTCGTAGTTGGCCACCTGCTCGCGCACCTGCTCCAGGTGGTCGTGGACGTCGAGGAAGTACTGCCGAAGGTCCTTGTCGCGCTGGTGCTCGGCGAGCATCCGCAGCGGCAGGTGCAGTGGTGCGATGGAGCGCTTCATCTCGATGAGGTCGCGCTTCAATTCGTAGATGCGCTCCACCTGCGGGACGCCCCGTACCGCGAAGACGTGGGTCTCGATCTCCTCCACGTCGTCCTCAACCGCGTCGGCCACCCGCAGGTAGTCGTCGACGACACTGTCGAGGACAGCGTGCAACACGGCAACCGGACCGCGCGCCATCTGCTTCGGTCGGGACTCCAGGTGTCGTCGCACTGGCTGGAGTGCGCCGTAGCGTCCGCGGCGGACGGTGACAGCGAACCAGTCGCCGACGAAGACCGTTGCAGAACCGGTCTCGACGATCTCGCCGCCCTCGTTGCGGACGGCGCTCTCGACGTAGCCGATGGTGCGCAGCGAAAGGAAGATGCTGCCGTCCTCATGGCTTTCCAGCTTCGGGCGCTGTCGTTCGCCGTTGGCGTCCTCCAGTTCGAGGGGGTGGAGCCCGAAGATGCTCCCGAGCCCGTTCAGCTGGCTGATCGAGGGTTCGAACAACCCGAGCCAGATGAAGCCCACCCCTACCCTCGCCATGCCACAGGCGTCCAGGAAGTCGTCGCCGGGCTGCCGCACACCGTCGACGTACCGCGCCCAGTCGATGGCCGCGCCGAGCGGGTCAGCCGGGTCGGAAGGCTCGCTCGGGCTTGGTGCGGGCAGGGGTTCAGCGACGCGGAAGACCCGGGTGAGGCCAGGCATCGGGTTGCGGCGTCCAGGCAGGGACAACTTCACGGCATCGGACCCCTTTCGCTTGTCGACGCAGACACCGACGAAACTAACAGCAGTGTTTGAACGCCGGGTGAACGAGCGCTGGCTCCGGCCCCCGGTCAGGCGGGGCGTCGCGGGCAGACGGTGTAGGGGCCGGCGAGCAGGGCCTCCCCGCAATCCCAGGTGCCGTCGATCGCGGCGATCAGGTCTGCCGGTGCTCCCTTGCGGTGCAGCCACCCACGGTCCCAGACCAGCCAGCGGGCGGACGGCTCGGTGACGCAGGCGAGGTTCTCCATGCGCGTGGCCGGGGACGCCGCGTCCTCGGCCTCCAGACGCTGGAGGAAGAGTGGGGACGGATAGCGGCAGTGCGTCGGGTTCCCGAGCGTGTAGGTCGTGGATCCGAAGGCGAGGTAGACGACCGGGGTGTGGGCGCCGATGATGCCGCGAATGTAGGCAGCGGTCGCGAGTTCGGCGCGCAGCGCGGCATGGCTGACAAGGGGCGTCTGGGCCGAGGTGCCCAACGTCAGCGACTCCGCTGAGGCCGGGGTCTGCGTGACGAGCATCGCCGCGACGACCACCAGCGCTGAGCCGATGGGAGTACGTCCGGGGAGCGAGCGGCGGTGGCGCAGGGCCCGCCACTGCCACAAGGACAGACCGGTCGCCCACGCCGCAGTTGCCGAGAAGAGCACCGTCGTGTGCCCGACCCGCCAGTCGGCGGGCAGAAGGAACAGCATCAGCGTCCAGGCACACCAGGTCAGAACGGGCAGGTGCAGCGCTGTGCCCGACCGCTTCAGAGTGCGCACGGCCAGAACCGAGCTGAGCGCCACCAACGCCATCGAGTGATAGACGTAGTACTGCCCCTGCATGGCGATGCCGAGGCAGATCAGCCCGATGGCAGCCGCTACCGGCCAGCCCTCCCGCCGGCACCTACCGACGAAGAATGCCGGCAGGAGCGCGATCGTCGGCCATCGCGCCGCGACGTTCGCCAGGTAGTTGCCGGCTTCGATTGCCTGCAACCGGGTCCACGGGTCGGGCTGCAGCGCGCGGATGTCGAGCAACCACGCGATCTCGTGGGGCGCCCACGCAGCGATCGCCGCGACGACCAGCAGCCCGACGACCAGCGCCGACGCCGCCGCGATCCAGCCACGACCGTGGTCGAGGGCCCACAGCAGTACCAGTGCGGCGAGGGCAACCGGGAGACTGCTGATCTTGACCAGGGCTGCGAGCGCAAGGAGGACACCCCCGGCAAGGCCGCCGACCGCTCGGCGTCCGAGCAGTCCTGCGCCGACGGCTGCCACCGCGAGGACGGCTGCGAGCCAGTCCGGCTCCCCCGTGGCCGGCGCCGTGAACATCAGCCCGGCGAACACCGCAGCGGCGTAGGCCCGAGCGTCCGTCCCGAACCGCTTCCTCAGTCCGGCGCCCAACAGCAGGGCTGCGATCGCGCACCACAGCGCTGCGCCGAGCCGGAAGCTGGTCTCGAAGAGCCACACCCGTCCCAGTGAGCCCGGTGGTCCCGCGAGTGCGGAGACGACCTCCGGCAGCCATGCCTGGGCGGCGGCGAGCAGCCGAAACGTGATCGGACGGTGCGAGAAGGTCTCCGCTACGGAGTAGCCGGACACCCGATGCACGCCCACCTCGTAGCGGACGTTGCCGCTGAGCGGGTATCCGATGAGGGCCAGTGTTGCGACCACGACTGCGAGGGCCGCCCATCGCTCCGGACGTGCCGGCCGTCTCCGCCAACCTGGCAGGCGCGCAGTCGGGACAGCCGGTGCCGTCGCGGGAGCCGTCACCGCAGCGGCCGGGGGTTCCACCGCGCACCGGCGGCACCGGTCATCCGCCGACCCACCTGTGCCGGCACCGCACCGACCGGGGCCACGGTGCACCACGCAAGACTGACGAGGAAGCCGGGTGGTCCGGGCACCTCCGCAACGGCATAGCTGGCCGCCTGCCCGGCGATCCAGGCGCCACCGCGACGCAGGTGCACCGATCCGGGGTCGATAAGGAGACCTCGCCCATCTGCCTTGAGCACGGCGCCCACACGCGTCCACCGTCGGAGGATGGGCTCCGTCGAAGCGCCGAGCATGCGACGGAGTTCCTCGATGCGTCCGATGTCGGCAACGCCGCACTCCACGTCGAGACCGAGCCGGCTCACCTGGCTGGCCGGTGCCACCGCCACCACGACGAGGTCCGCTGCATACGACACGCTGGCGCGGGCAGGCACGCCTTCCAGCTCGACGCCGGCGTGGAGACGGCCGCAGCGGCGGCAGAGACCTGCCGTGACCGTCCATTCGGTGGCCTTGGGGAAGAGACCGGCCACCAACGCGTGGATGAGGAGTCGGCCCACCACGAACCCTCCCCGCAGGCCGGGGGCCAGCTCGTCAAGGCGGAGCAGGTCCGGTCCGCTGAGTGCGGCCAGGGATATCGCGTCATCGCTTCGCCGGGCCGGTGCCCAGGCAACGAGTGCGGGTCCGACGCACACGCTGCCGGCGTGGACGCCCACGACGCTAGCGCGCACAGCACAGACGGGACTCGCCGGTCAGGCCGCACTGGCGGATCCTCGGCATGACTACTCCTTGCGAACTCAAGCACCTCCAAAGACCCTGTCGCGCTCGGGCCAACGGCTGCCAACAGTGATGTGAACGCAGCAAGATGAAGCCGCAAACATGCAGGTGACAAGGCGAAGGCCGTTCGGTCGGCTGTCATCCGCCCACGCCTTGGACGGATCCGGATTCGTTCACCCTGCTTCGGCAGTCTGTCGACGTGTCCCCCCGTCCGAAAAAGTCGAAGAAGACGACCTCCGCTGGTGTTGTCGTGGTGCGCAATGGGGGGGACGGACCGGAGGTCCTCCTGGCTCACCGTGCTGACCGGGACGAGTGGCAACTGCCGCATGGCGCTCTCGGTCCGGACGAGTACCCGGCCGTCTGCGCCGTCCGCACCACCCTGGAATTGACGGGCGTCGGCATCCGCGTCGATGTACCGCTGGGCCGGGTGAGCGGCCCCGACGGGCACCGCTCGCAGCAGGTCGCCTACTGGCGTGCCGTGGCTGTCTCTGCCGGGCGCCACCATCCGGGCGATGCGGTCGACCGGGTCGCCTGGATGACCGCGACCAAGGCTGCCCTCCTTCTCGCCTCGGAGGAGCGCGCCCTCCTCAGGCGTGCGATCGAGCTCCCCGAGGCTCTTCCCGTGGTGATCGTGCGGCACGGCAGGGCCATGCTTCGCGCTGACTGGAGCGGGCGTGACCAAGCACGGCCGCTGACGTCGCGCGGTCGAAGGCAGAGCGAGCGACTGGTGGCCCTGCTGGAAGCGTTCGGGGTGGGCCGGCTCGCGTCCTCGACCTCGAACCGGTGCATGAAGACCCTGCAGCCGTTCGCCAGGCTCCAGAGGCTGGACGTGGTGGGCTGGACGACGCTCAGCGAGGAACAGGCCGAGCAGAACCTGAAGGCTGTCGAGAAGCTCGTCCGCCGCCTGGCGAAGGAGGCTGTCGAGTCCGACACCCCGCTGGCGATCTGCGGGCACCGTCCGGTCCTGCCGACGATGCTGGCCGCGTTCGGTATCCCGTACCGGGCGCTGCGCCCGGGAACGGCGATGGTCGCCCACCTCGGCCCGGCAGGCGAGACCCTTGCTGTCGAGCGCCATGAACCCAGGGCGTAGCCGAGGGACTCACCGCCCGGCGAGCAGTCCCAACTCGTGCGCGGTTGCGATCATCGCTTCACGGGTGGGTGCGCCGAACTTGTGACGGAGTGTCGCCACCTGCTTTCGCAGCGTGTTCACAGACACCTG
The DNA here is from genome assembly GCA_030158185.1 of Propionicimonas sp. Lineage (GTDB taxonomy): Bacteria > Actinomycetota > Actinomycetes > Propionibacteriales > Propionibacteriaceae > Propionicimonas. The sequence continues at coordinate 7,405 of JAOATP010000011.1, read as the reverse complement.
GAGCTCCCTGGCGATGGCGTCAACCGTGTCCGATGTGGCCAGCAACGGCAGCAGGAGTTGTTCCCTTCCCGTCAGGTGAATGACCGTCGGGGCGGCGTCGAGGTTGTCGTGCACCCGGTTGAGGCGCTCGCGGACCACGACATCGTCCAGGATGCAGGGCGCGGCGTGTTCGAGCCGGTCATGGCGTGCGAGGAGGTCGGAGCGGAGCTTCGCGGGGATGAAAACCAGGGGCAGGACGTCGGACATCTCCGTGCACAGCACGCAGGCCTCGTGCAGTGCTTCCGCGACCGCGTCCTCCTCTGCACCGTCCAGCAGCAGTCCTGCGCTCCTGATCGCGTGCAGGTGCGCGCGTGCCGGCGCGTGGATGGACGGGTCATGGACCCCGGTTTCCGCAATCCGGATGGCCTGCGCGCCATCGTTGCCACACAGGTGCATGCGGGCTTCCGACACCAGGAGGTAGTCGCTCAACCGTGACTCGGCGCCGGACTTGAGCAGGCTTTCGGCTTCATGGATCCGTCCCGCGCAGCAGAGCAGGTCGGCCTTGGCACGGATGGCGAGCGCGTCGCTGATCGTCGCGTACTTGAGGGCGGACGGGTTGGTGGCAACGGCCGCCTCCAGGCGGGCCAGCCCGAAGTCGGGTTTGCGCCAGGTGAGGTCGTGCATGCTCCGGATCCAGGCGTAGGCCGACCAGAATTCCGATCCCTCCTCGAGTGCTGCGGCCAGCGCCAGCGCCTCTTCGGCCCGCTCGCGGTCGAGGACCCTCACGGCGGTGTGGGCAAGAGCGAGGTGAAGGTACGGGGCGGCAATGTCAGCGAAGGCTCCGCAGGCGGGAGCCTGGGCGTTGTAGGCCTCGGCGGCTCGCTCCACCCCGCGGGGGTTTCCCGCGATGCTCAACACCAGGGCTTCGACCGCCGCGCCGACGAGCGCCCAGATGTCCCCCGGCCGGCCCAGCATCACCGCCTGCTCGCAGTCCGAGCGGGCCTGGAACAGGTCGCCCCGCAGGAGAGCCGTGATCGCGGAGACAGCATGGAAGAGGGTCTGGGCGGACGACCGCGGCGCGTTGCCGGCGTGGGTCTGCCGGTCGATGACAACCGAGATGGCCTCCCTGGTGGCCCAGGCGTCATCGAGCGGGTCCGGATGACCGTCCATGGTCCGCTGCGCCATCATCCAGATACTGCCTGCGCGCAGGGCTGCATCGAGGCTGCGGTGGCTCGCCCAGCCCGAGTGCAGGAGGCGCCCGTCCTGACGGAGCGTGCGGACAGCCTGCTCGCTGAAGGTGCCGGCCCTGTCCGGGTCGAGCGCAGCCGTCATCGCGGCGGCCTGGCTCAACGCCGGGTGTTCCCTGCGCGCCTCCGGCGGAACCTGGGCGAACACGCGGACGGCACTCTGCGGCATGGTGCTCCAGATGGCCGGCGGGTATCGCATCCACAGTTCCGACAATGCGGTCCAGTCGGCGTTCTCGTGTGCCCAGATAGCGAGCTGGCCGCTGAGGGAATGCGGTGCCCCGGCCAGCCCGAGTCGGATCACATCATCGCGAATCTGGCGGATACCGCCGGGCGCTTCGTCCAATTCCTGCAGCATTGCCTTTCGGCGATCCTCATCAAGGAGAAAGGTCGCTCCGGCCGGGTCGTCATCGTCGCTGCGCAACACGCCATCGGCCACGAGGCCGGCAAGGAATCCCGCGATGTCCTTCGGCGGCTGTTCCCCGAGTCCTTCGCAGACGAGCTCAACGAGCGCTGGAGTGACGCGCTCAGCGATCGCAAGCCTGCTCAGCCATGCCGGCGCGGCAATGGCGGGCGGTGCACCATTACCGACGACGAAGAGGGGTCTATCACGAGAACTGCTTCTCCCGTGAGGCAACGCTGAGCTCTGGAAAGGCACGCAAAGCCTCTGTTCAGTGCAGGACAACCCGGAACCCCTGACAGCAATAGCGGGAAATGGATCGTTGTGGGGCGGGTGTCGCGAAGCCGCGAAGCGGCTGAGTGAATGTTAGCGGAGGTCGTCAAGGGCCGAATCGGTGCAGTAATGCCCTACGTTGCCGAGGCAGTGCCCGTTGGCGTCCCCACAGACCGGAGCGCCCGGGTCAAGGCGCCCTGGCGACTCAGCTGTTCGTGCCCGGATCGTCCGGGCTCTCCGGCGGCTGCTCGGGGTTGGTGTCGTCGCTGACGGACGGTGGCTCCGAGAAGGTGGGCAGGTCGTCGTCCTCGGGATCGTGGTACTTCTGGCGATGCTCGCCGGAGTCCTCGAGCGCTGCGGCGAAGTCGTCGACATACAGCTGCAGGTCGCGCTCCGTCCGACGGTAGCCGGTCGACCTGGGGCGCTTCGGCAGCTTCAGGTCGGGGCGCTCGACCTTCTCGTAGGGCACCGAATCGAGCAGGTCGGCGATCATGTTGAGGCGGGCGCGCTTCTTGTCCTCCGCCTCCACCACGCGCCAGCGGTTGCCCGGCAGGTCGGTGTGCACGAACATCTCGTCCTTCGCCCGGCTGTACTCCTCCCAGCGGGTCAGCGACTCCAGGTCGGTGGGCGACAACTTCCAGCGGCGCATCGGATCGGTGAGGCGCGAGCGGAACCGCTTCTCCTGCTCCTTGCCTGACACCGAGAACCAGTACTTGCGCAGCATGATCCCGTCCTCTGCCAGCATCTGCTCGAAGATCGGGCACTGCCGCAGGAAGCGCTGGTACTCGGCGGCGGTGCAGTACCCCATCACCCGCTCGACGCCGGCCCGGTTGTACCAGGACCGGTCGAGCAGGCGGATCTCGCCCGCGGCTGGCAGGTGCTCGATGTAGCGCTGGAAGTACCACTGCGTCCGCTCGCGCTCGGTGGGGGCCGGCAACGCGATGATGCGCGCGATGCGAGGGTTGAGGTACTCCATGATCCGCTTGATCGCACCGCCCTTCCCCGCAGCGTCGCGGCCCTCGAAGATCACGACCAGGCGGTTGCCCGTTGTGCGCATCCATTCCTGCATCTCGACCAGCTCGGCCTGAAGGCGATTCAGTTCGGCCTCATAGAGGTCGTTGGCCAGTTTCGGGCGCTTCTTCGATCCCATGGGTCAATGTTGCAGCTTGTCCGGTGCGAGCAACAGGGGTGCGCGGGGGACGCGGTGCGACGACCGGCCGCGGATCAACCGGTCGCCGCACCGCCGGGTCAGGGCAGGATCCCGCCTGCCGTGCTGCGGACGGGTGGAGGCACGGCACCCATCACCCGCGTGGCCACATAGCGGCCGATCGCCTCCCCATGCCGCTGGCCCTGCTCGGCCGCCCACCGGAAGTGGAAGCCGACATAGACCCGGGAGACCGAGTTCTCCGCAGCCGCCTGCGAGAAGCGCGTGAACCGGTGGACGACGGGGTCGGGGTCGCCGCACTTCCCTACCGCGACGGTCAGGCTGCACTGGGTGAAACTGAAGCGGTCGGTCCCGAACACCTGCCGGAAGACCATGGCGGCAGCACCGCCTTCCACGGCGTGGGCGGAGTCGTGGTCCGGTATGGGCGGGGTCGTGAGCAGCGGCGTCCAGCCCGGATCGGCCGTGGTGCGCCGGTTGCCATCGGTGTCGCCCAACCGGATCGCCGTGATCGGCCGCCAGAACTTCTGGGTGTACTTCTGGGCGAACGAGGAGGTGTAGCCGTCAGCAAGGGTGATGTTGAGCAGTCCGAACAGTCTGGCCTGCTCCCACACGTCCAGGTGTCCGCGTACGGCGATCGACCGAGCCAGCCGGTTCCAGGACAACGGCGAGCTCTCCACCCAGAACAGGGCGGTCTCGGTCTGCCCGGGAGTGCGGCTGGTGGGCGTCGTCACGCCGTCGCCGCCGAGCCGTTTGATCTCGTTGTAGTCCCTGGCGTATGCGGCGCCGGTCAACCGGTGCGGCGGCGCGGACTCGATCTGGTCCGACGTCTTCAGTCCGAACGGTGTGACCGATCCCCACCCGGGTGCGAACGCGAAAGCGTTGCCCTCCGTGAACCGCCACTGGCCCGGCGCGGTTCCTTGCGGGTAGGCCGGATCGATCAGGGTCTGGTCCGAGCCGTCCCCCTCGCGCTGCTCGATGATCTCCGCGCCCGCACGGCGACCGATCGCGATGCCCTCCCGCTTGGCGATGCCCTCGGGAATGCCGGCCAGCGCCCGCGCGTACGCCTTGTCCACCGTGGCAAGTCCCTTGAGACCGCACGCCGAGCCGAACGGCTCGGGGAAGTCGGCGAACACCGAGGCCATCACCGTTCGGGCAGCGGCAGCCACAGCTGCGTCGACGGAGGTTCGCGGCGGGGCGAAGAGGTCGGCGGCGTAGGACGCGTACCGGGGCCTGATGGCGTTGAGCGCGTCGTGGATGGCGATGTGGGTCATCGCATACAGCCGCGATTCGGTCAGCGGGTTGGCAGCCGGGGCGATGCACGCAGCCGTTGCCGCCTCACCCGCGACCGCGTTCCAGTGGAGCACCGGGCTGGTCCTGCCCGGCTTCGCGGAAGCCTGCGGAGCAGATCCAGCCAGACCGCTCAGGATCATGGCCCCACAGGCGGCCAGGATGGCAAGACCTCGGACGCCGTGCCCACAGCGCTGGCGGCTGTCACCACCCCCAGAGGGTGGACGCTGGGTGGGTGTCGGGTTCGCTGTAGCCATAACTGCCCCCTTGGTTGTGGTGTGGCTAGGGACAACGCTGGTGGCGCAGGTCGGCGGGCACATCCGGGGACAACCCTCAGATGGGCAATTGGAACCCCTCAAATCCGGGCCCGCAGTCGTCAGACTGAGGACATGACCGAGCAGAGCTGGTCAGCCTCCTCACCCCTTGTCGGGCGGCAGTTCGAGCAAGAGCAGTTCGCAGCGCTCCTCGACCGGGCCGCCGGCGGGCAGGCCCAGACGATCCTTATCGGCGGGTCCGCCGGGGTGGGCAAGACCACCCTTGTGGCCGCGACGACATCCGGGAGGGACGCGACCGTGGCGTCCGGAGGCTGCCTGCCGCTCGTGTCCGTGACGGTGCCCTTCATGGCGATCCGGGCCGCGGTGGACAGCGTTCCCTGCGTCGGCAGCACGAACGCCGACGGCAGGACGGTTGTGGCGGGCGACGAGGCCACCGTGCCTGTCCGCTTCGATGGCTGGCTCGACCAACTCTGCGAGCAGGGCCCCACCGTCCTGGTTGTCGAAGACGTGCACTGGGCGGACCAGTTCACGCTGGACACCCTCCTGTACGTCATCGCCGGGCCCGCATCCCGTCCACTCGCTGTGGTCCTGACCATGAGGCAGGACGAGCTCGGCGACGGCCACCGGCTGCAGCGCTGGCTGGCAGGCGCGCGCCGGTTCCCGCTCATGACCGAGGTGACCCTCGATCCCTTCGACCGTCTGGAGACGGCCGAGCAGCTGGCCCTGATCCTCGGCGCCCTGCCGCACCAGGCGCTCGTGGAGGACATCTTCACGAGGAGCGGAGGCAATCCCCTGCTGATCCGCCTGCTGGCGGCGGGCCTGACGCCGGATGCCCGGCACTCGGCTGCAACGTTCCCTTCGAACGTGCGCTCGGCCGTCCTGCACTCCTGGTTCGGTCTGCCACCGCGAACCCGCGACGCGGTCACGGTCCTTGCCGTCGGCAGCCGTCCGATGCGCCCGTCGGAGCTGGCAGCTGTGGCGGAGGAGGACACCGAAGGGTTGCGGAGTCGGCTCCTCAGCGCTGTGGACGCCGGTGTCCTGGAATCCGGCCCGGATGGCACCTTCTGGTTCCGGCACCCCCTCAACGCGGAGGTCCTCGGCGATGCCGTGCCGTCGCGCACCCAGGAGCGGTGGCACGCGAGGTTCGCCGAGCTGCTGGAAGCAGAACTAGCCGACGATTCCGGCGCGGGCGTCAGCGCCGTCGCCGAGCACCGCTTCCGCGCGGGCGACCTTCCTGCCGCCTACCGCTGGGCCCTGAAGGCCGCTTCCTTCCACGACGCCGAGGGAGCGCATGCCGAGAGCGTCCGGATGCTCCGCAGGGGTCTGGCGCTACACGAGCTGGTTCACCCGACCGAGACGGTCGATGACCTGCTCGAGCGGATCCGGCTCGCGGCTGCGAGTGCGGGCATGCACGAGGCAGAGCTTGAAGCGGTGGACGCACTCCTGGCCCGTACATCGGCGGAGTCCGAACCCGGAAGGGTCGCCGCACTCCTTGTGAGGCGGAATCGCCTGCTGTTCTCCACCGGCCGCGCCTTCATGGGGCTGGACGATCTTCGTCTCGCCGTCCGGCTGTCGACTGCAGCGCCGGAGAGCCCCGAACACGCCATGTCCGTGGCCGAGCTCGCCATGGCCGAGCTGTGGCACATCAACAAGGGCGGCATTGAGCACGCCCGGACCGCCATGCGGCTGGCCCTCGCGACGGGCGATGACCGCGCCCTCTCTGCTGCGCTCTCGGCCACCGCCTTCGCCGCAGCGGTCAGTGACGACACGGCCACCGGCAGGCAGTTCGCCAGGGAGGCGTTCGAGACCGGCCTGCGGGCTGGTGACTGGTGGGCCTGCATGAGTGCCACCTTCTGGGAGGCGAACTGCACCGACCTCGGGACCTCGGCGCAGCACCTGGAAGTGATGTCCTCGAAGCGGGGCCTCCTGGCCGAAGCTGGTGCCCCGCACACCTACATCGCGTTCCTGGCGGCGACCGAGGCGTCGAGCTGGCTCGTGAACGGGGCATGGCAGGAGTGCTCGGCCCTGCTCAGGGAGACCCTCGCCTCGGATCCCGGTGTGCTCGGTGACACACGGGCCCGTCTGGTCTCGGCTCTGCTCGCTGCCTGGCAGGGGCGGCAGCGGGAGGCCGAACAACACATGGCACATGCCGATGAGCTGTTCGCGGAGCGCTCGAACTTCCTGGCCTTCGAGTTCGACGCCGTGCGTGCGGTGGTGCGCCTAGGCGCCCACGACGCCGAGGGTGCCTACCGGGCCGCGCTCGTCGGCATCACCGTGCCGGACGCTGCGCCGATCATGTGTGAGTGGCTGCTCCCACTGGCTGCGCGGGCGCTCGCCGATCGGGCGCTCGCCGACCGCGATGCCCGCGACAAGCCGACAGCGGTGCTGGCGCTCGCCGACGAGCTGGAGGCCGCGTATCCGCGAGCGATCCGCGATCCGGGTATCGCCTGGCCCGCCTATGTGGACCAGTGCGCGGCATTCGACGCGCTATACGCCGCGGAACTGAGCCGCGCGCGGGCAGAGCCGGCTGAGGGCGACCTCTGGGTTGTGGCTGCCGACCTGCTCAGGGCCGGCGGCCTGCCGTGGGAGGAGACCTACGCCTGCCGGCGCGGGGCTGATGCACTGCTCAGTCATGGCGGTGATCGGCAGGTGGGTGCAGCCCTCCTTCGCAGGGGGTTCGGCCTCGCCGAGGACCTCAGGGCCGAGCCACTTCTCCAGGAGCTGCGAGCGTTGGCCCTGCGCGCGCGGGTGTCTGTTATTCTGTTCTTGGAGTGGATAGTGT
>JAOATP010000010.1 GCA_030158185.1 Propionicimonas sp. | reverse complement strand
GACGCCCAGGCGATCGGACGCCGCTACCGCCGCCAGGACGAGATCGGCACCCCGTACTGCATCACCGTCGACTTCGACACCCTCGAAGACGACGCGGTGACGATCCGCGAGCGCGACACGATGAGCCAGGAACGCGTCGCCCTCGACCAGGTGCAGTCCTACCTGGCCACCCGCCTGCTCGGCTGCTGACGGCTCAGACCAGGGGGACGAAGCTGAACCGGTAGCCGGTGACCGGCTCACGGTGCCAGCCCTCGTGGTCACGGTCGACGACCCACATCACGCCGGAGGCGGGCAGCACCATCCGTCCGCCGATGGCGAGTTGGGCCTCCAGCTCCTCGGGGATGTCGCCGGGTTCTGCCGAGACGAGGATCCGGTCGAAGGGCGCCTGATCGGGCAGGCCGAGCCGGTTCGGCACAGCCTGCTGGATCCGCGCCCAGGGCAGGTTCAGGGCTTCGACATTGCGCCGGCCGATCTCAACGAGTTCCGGCACCACGTCGACGCCGGTCACCGTGCCCTTCGGCCCGGTCAGGTGGGCGAGCAGGGCCGTCGTCCAGCCGGAGCCGCTGCCGACATCCAGCACCGTCCCGCCTTCGGGGACGCGGAGGAGGTCGAGCATGAACTGCACCGTCCACGGCTGGGAGTTCGTCGCGCCGTAGCCGATCGGCAGTGGCTGGTCGAGGGAAGCGTGCTGCTGCATGTCCTCGGGCAGGAACTGGCGCCGGGGGATGTCGGCCATCGCTGCCACGACCCTGCTGTGCTCGGTGCTCACCCCACCAGAGCACACGCATAGTTCGTTCGGCGCAAGGGGGTAGGTAGGCTGACCCCCCTCCCGACTTGTCAGAATCTCAGGTCGCCAGAGCGACCTGAGATTCTGACAACTCAGGATGGAAGGAAGGTGGAGGACGGATGGTCGAGGCGCTGCGCCTGGTCGCACCCGGCGGCGGGACCGTCGAGGTCGGGCCGCCGGTGGTGCTCGCCCCGATGGCCGGCATCACCAACGCCGCGTACCGGCAGCTGTGCCGTGAGCAGGGTGCCGGCCTCTACGTCTGCGAGATGATCACCAGCCGCGGCATCACCGAACGCATCCCGAAGACCTTCGACATGCTGCGGTTCGACCCGGGCGAGACCGTCCGCTCCGTCCAGCTGTACGGCGTCGACCCGGACGTGATGGCGCGGGCCACCGAGATCCTGTGCGCGGAGTTCGGTGTGAACCACGTCGACCTCAACTTCGGCTGCCCGGTGCCGAAGGTGACCAGGCGTGGCGGTGGGGGAGTCCTGCCGTGGAAGCGCGACCGGCTGGCGGCGATCCTGCGGGCAACGGTCGCAGCGGCCGATCGCTACGGCGTGCCGGTCACCATGAAGACCCGGCTCGGCATCGACGCCGACCACCTCACCTACCTCGATGCCGGACGGATCGCGCAGGACGCCGGCTGCGCAGCGATCGCGCTGCACGCCCGCACCGTCCAGCAGGCCTACTCGGGTATCGCAGCCTGGGAGAAGATAGCGACCCTCGTCGACGCCGTGGACATCCCGGTGCTGGGGAACGGCGACATCTGGGAGGCATCGGACGCGCTGGCGATGATCGAGGCCACCGGGTGCGCCGGCGTCGTTGTCGGGCGCGGCTGCCTCGGCCGTCCCTGGCTGTTCCGCGACCTTGCGGACGCCTTCGCAGGGCGGGAACGACGGACGCTGCCGACGCTGGGCGAGGTGGGGACGATGGTGCACCGGCACGCGGAACTCCTTGCCGGCATCCACGGTGAGAAGCACGGTCTCACCGATCTGCGCAAGCACATGGCGTGGTACTTCAAGGGCTTCCCCGTGGGCGGCGACCTGCGTCGCGCCCTTGCGATGGTGAGCTCGCTCGCCGAGCTGGACGCGCTGCTCGACCAGCTGGACGCCGACGTGGAGTTCCCCGCCGCAGAACTCGGTGCACCCCGCGGCCGCCAGGGCACGCCGCGCGACAAGGTGGTCATGCCCTACGGGTGGCTGGACTCGACAGAGCTCGGGGACGCCGACATCGCCGACGCCGAATCCGACGCCTCGGGCGGCTGATCAGCCGATCGGCGCGAGGTGCCGTGCGCGCGTGCGCCGCAGGCCGACCAGCGCCGCACCGATCGCGGCCACCGGGTAGTCGGCAGGGATCACCGTGATCCGGTCAGCGAGGTGCAGGGAGGCCAGGAACTCCGATTCCGCAGCGCGCGCGATGAGGACGTCCTGGACGCGCGGCACCAACCCCGGTGCGGTGTGGATGACGCCGCCGCCGAGCACCACCCGCTCCGACCCCTGGGTGAGGACGACGAGCTGGACGGCGAGCGCGATCCCGCGGCACAGCCGGTCGGCCTCCGCGACCGCTCCCGGGTCGCCGGCCTCCGCTGCCTGCACGAGGGTGGGGAGGGTGAGGCCGGTACCGAGGGCTGCCAGCCGCGCGGCGATGCGTCCGCCGCCGGCGAGCACTTCGAGGCAGCCACGCTGGCCGCAGTGGCAGCGATCGCCGGCCGGATCAACCGGGATGTGCCCGATCTCGCCGGCGAGGTTGCCGTGCCCGCGCACGAGGCGCCCGCGGACGACGGCCGCGGCTGCGACGCCGGTGCCGAAGTTGAGGTAGGCGAGGTCGCCGTCGGCAACACCCAGGTGGTTCGCAGCCCCGAGGGCGGCAGCCTTCACGTCGTTGTCGATCGTGACCGGCAGGCCGAGGGCTGCGGTCAGCCGCTCTCCCAGGTCGAGCTCGCTGATGCCGAGGTTCACGGCCGTCCGCACGACACCGGTAGCCGGGTCGACCTGGCCGGGGATGCCGATACCGATCGAGACGACACCGTCCCGAGCCTGCCCGAGGCACTCGGTCACGACGGCGATGGCTGTCGCCACCACGCCGTCGGCGCCGGTCAGCGTCGGCCGGACCGACTCCGCGAGGCGGGCACCGTCCGCGTCGAGCAGGATGCCGTGGGTCTTCGAGCCGCCGATGTCGATGCCGAGGCTCAGCCCTGAGGCCGGCGACTTGGTCATCTGGCACCTTCCGAGAGCAATGTGATCAGGCAGATCGCGGCACCGCGACCGGCTCCGTAGGTCGCGATGTCGACCGGCGGGACGCCGGGGAGCTGCGGCCAGCCCAGTTCTACCAGTACCGCGTCGGGTCGCAGGTCCTTGACCAGCATCGACGCGCGGGCGAGGAACTCCACCCGGGCGAGGTCGCGTCCCTGCACCACCAGGGGACGGTCCGGGTAGGCGGCGAGGACGGCTTCCACCTCCGCGATGGTTGCCGCCGTGACGCAGGTCGCGCCCGGGAGGTGGGCTTCGAGCTCGCCGGCCAGGTGGGTGCCGACGCCCCAGACGGTGTCCTCGCCGGCTGCGACATTCGCTACGGAATCGAGTTTCAGGAAGACCGGCTTCTCGACCGGCGATATCGGCGCGCGCAGCCAGAAGCCCTTCGAGGACAGTGGCGGCGGCCCTTCGTGACGCTTCGTTCGTTCCTCACGCCGCGCCGCCGGGACCGTGTGTGGCGCGGCCGCCCAAACGGTCCCTGAGGAGCGAGCGTCACGAAGGGCGCCGACACCCGCAGACAGAGCAGCCACCCGCTCGGCGGCGTCCCGGACGCGAGCCTCGTCCAGCCGCCCGTCCCGGATGGCGTCGAGCACGTGGTCGACGATCCGCGCGAGCTGGTCTGCCGTGTTGTCGGTACCGATGCACAGGAGGTCGACGCCGGCGGCGAGCGTCAGCACGGCCGCTTCAGGGATGCCGCGTCCCCCGCTGGCGCCGGCCATGTCGAGGGCGTCGCTGACGATCGCGCCTGTGAAGCCGAGGTCGCCACGCAGGAGCCGCAGGACGGCCGCGGAGAGGGTGGCCGGCAGCTCGGGGTCGATCGCGGGAAGCAGGATGTGCGAGGTCATCACGCCGAGGGTGCCCGCAGCCACCGCAGCCCGGAACGGGACGAGTTCACGTGCAGCGAGCAGGTCCGCGTCCACGGTGATCGTCGGCAGCGCACGGTGGGAGTCGGTCGCCGTGTCCCCGTGACCGGGGAAGTGCTTCGCGACGGCGCCGACCCCAGCCCCTTGCAGGCCCCGGGTGTACGCGGCGACGTGGCGCGCAGCGAGCCCCGGATCGGCACCGAAGCTCCGCACCCCGATCACCGGGTTGAGCGGGTTTGAGTTCACGTCGGCAACGGGGGCGAGGTTGAGGTCCACCCCGGCGGCGACGAGCTGGGCGCCGATGTCGGCGGCGACGGCTTCGGTGGTGTCCACGTCGTCCAGCGAGCCGAGGTAGGCGGCCGAGGGATGCAGCGACCCGTCAGCGTGGTGCAGCCGGGTGACGTCACCGCCCTCCTCGTCGATGGCCACGAGGGCCCCCGGCGAGGCGGCGTGGATCTCGTCTGTCAGCTGTCGCAACTGCCCGGGGGAGACGACGTTGGTGCCGAACAGGCACACCGAGCCGAGGCCGCCGGCCAGCTCGGTGGCCAGCCAGTCGGGCAGCTCCGGCCCTTCGAAGCCGGGCATCAGGGTCGCGCGGATTGCGCGGCGCAGGTCCGTCATCCTCAGCCCTTCACCGCACCGGCGACGAGCCCGGAGGTCAGGCGTCCCTGCACGATCAGGAAGAAAATGATCACCGGCACAGCAACCAGGGTGGACGCAGCCATCACCTGGCCCCAGTCGGTGGCGCGGTTGGCGCTGGCCTGCACGAAGCCGCGCAGCCACAGCGGCAGCGTGCGGTACTCCTCCTTCTGCAGGATGACCAGGGCGACGGTGAACTCGTTCCAGGCCTGCAGGAACGCGTAGACCCCGGACGCGACCAGCCCCGGCGCCAGCAGGGGGAAGGTGATGCGGAAGAACGCCTGGGTGCGGCTCAGGCCGTCCACCATGGCGGCTTCCTCGAGTTCGATCGGGACGCCGGCGACGAAGCCGCGCAGCATCCAGATGGTGAAGGGTACGACCGCTGCGACGTAGAGGATCGCGACGCCGATCACCGAGTTCAGAAGGTTGAGCGAGCTCATCAGCTTGTACTGGGCGATGAACAGGCCCTCTGCGGGCAGCATCTGGATGAACAGCACCGCCAGCACGAACGTCGCCCGCCCGCGGAACCGGAAGCGGCTGATCGCAAGGGCTGCAAGGAAGGCGAACAGCAGGCAGAAGGCGACGGTGGTGAGCGTGATCGCGAGGCTCATGCCCAGGGCCGGCCAGAAGGTGCCCTGGTCGAAGACCGCGGCGAAGTTCGCCATCGACCCCCCGAACGGCAGGAAGCGGGGGGTTGTCGAGGTGAGTACGGCGTTGGGCAGCAGCGACGAGTTCAGCATCCAGTAGACGGGGAAGACCCACGCCAGCGAGACGAGGATGGCGACAACGGAGGCGAGGAACTTTCCGGGGCGGAAGCGACGGCGGCTCATGAGTCCTCCTTCAGCAGGTGCATGACGTAGAAGAAGCTCAGCGCGACGGTGAGCACGAGCACGAAGATCGACAGCGCGGAGGCCATGCCGAAGTCGGAGGAGCCGACCCCCAGCCGGTAGATGTAGGTGCCCAGGAGGTCGGTGGATGACAGCGGGGCGCCGGCGTCCTGCAGCATGCGGATCTGGGCGAACACCCGCAGGTCCCAGATGACCTGCAGCAGGGTGACGATCATCAGCACGGGCCGGATCATCGGCATCGTGATGGCGAAGAACCGCTGCCGGGGCGTCGCACCGTCCAGGGCTGCCGCCTCCATGATCTCCTCGGAGATCTGGGTGAGCCCGGCGTAGACGGAGAAGGCGACGAACGGCACCGACATCCAGACCACGATGACGGTGGCGACGAAGTAGAAGCTGAGCGGCTGCTCGAGCCAGTTGTGGTTGGTGAAGTCGAGCCCGACCTGGGTGAGCGCCCAGTTGACGATGCCACGGTGCCAGTCGAACAGCCAGATCCACACCGTCATCGACGCGATCACCGGCATCGCCCACGCCAGGAGCATGGCGATCTGCAGGATGAGCCGCGTGACCGTGCCGACGGCACTCATCAGGAGCGCGACCAGCACTCCGATGACGACCGTGATGGCTGCGTTGACAAGGCAGAAGGCGATCGAGCGCCCGACGACGGCCCAGGTCTGGGCGTCGGTGAACAGCTGCGCGTAGTTGGCCAGCCCCACGAACTGCGGCGGCTTGCCGAACTGCTGGGCGAGGCCGAACTTCTGGGTGGACGTCCAGAACTGCCACACCAGCGGGTAGCCGAGGGCGAGCACAAGGACGGCGATGGCCGGGACGATCAGGAAGTAGGGCACGACCGACGGACGGCGGTGCCGCACCGGCTCGGCGCCGGGCGCGGCCTGCGTCCGGGCAGGCGAGGAGAGCACAGTCATCGCAGGAAGCCTCTCAGACGGTGTCTGGAATGGGTGAACCTCACCACCACCCCCGAGTTGTCAGAACGTCAGGCTGCTATAGCGCACTGAGATTCTGACAACTCGGGAAGGGGGCTACTTGGCGTTCAGCAGCGGCGTCAGCAGGGCGTCGTACTCCTTGGACAGGGCGGCGATGTCGCCACCGTCGGCCACCTTGGCGAAGAACTCCTCCAGCTTGCCGGAGGCCTCGACGCCGGCCCAGCCCGGGGCTGCCGGGGTGAGCTTGGAGTTGGAGGCCGACGCGATCAGGGCCTGGGCGAACTCGTCGGTGCCGAGTGCGGACACGTCGTCGGAGTTGGCCGGGCCGAGGCCGTTCTTGCCCAGCATCTGCTGGTACTCGTGGCTGAAGATGATCTTCATCAGCTCGCGGGCACCTTCCTGGTTCTTGGACGTTGCCGAGATGCCGATGTTCGAGCCGCCGGCGAACACCGGGGCGGGCTTGCCGTCGTTGCCGGGCAGCGGGTAGACGCCGAACTTCTCGTCATTCCAGACCCGCTTGTCGTCCTTCAGGTCGCCGATCGACCAGTGCGCCCAGCCAGGAGCCATGATCGTCGCTGCAGCGAGGCTGGTCTTGCCTGTCACCTTCTTGTCCGCGTCGGTGATCACGTCGGAGTCGTTGATGTAAAGCCACGGGGACTCGTCCTTGGCCGTCTTGGGGGCGCGGGACGCTGCCTTCTGGATCTCCTGCAGCTGGGTGAGGCCCTTGATGGAGTTCGGGTCGGAGAGCGTCGAGGTCCACTGGCCGCCGTCGACCTTGGCGAGGTCGCCACCGTTGGCGAAGATCCAGGAGATGCCGTTGCGCCAGTCCTGGCCGCCGATGAAGAAGCCGGAGAAATCCTTGATCTTGTTCGGGTTCTTCTCCGCGATGGTCTTCACCGTCGCGTTGAACTCGTCGAGCGTCTTGGGCACCTCGACGCCGGCGGCCTTGTAGACGTCCTTGCGGTAGAACATGTAGCGGGAGCCGAAGTAGTAGGGCAGCGTGAAGTTCTTGCCGTCGACCTTGCCGACCTCGACGAAGGACTGCAGCAGCTTGTCGCCGCCGAGCTCCGCGTACAGGTCGGAGATGTCGGAGAAGGCGCCCACGTTGGTGAACGTCGGCGACTGGGTGTTGCCGACCTCGACCACGTCCGGGGTGTTGTTGGCGTCCGGCAGGGCGGTGGTCAGCTTGGTGACAAGGTCACCCCAGGCCTGCTCCTCGATGGTGAGGGTGCCGCCGGTCTTGGCCTTGTAGGTCGTCGCGAGGTACTCCCGGAGTTCCTTGGGGGTGTCGCCGCCGGCCACCCACAGGGTGATGTTCTGCGGGGTTGCGGACGCGGACTGGCTGGGCGGCACGCTGGCCGCAGGAGCCGGCGCGCAGCCGGTCAGGGCCAGGGCCGAGGCAGTCACCAGTGCGGCTGCCGACAGCATCTTCTTCATAGGGGCTTTCCTTTCGGTTGGTGCGATGGGTCGCTGGTAATGCGCGGTGGGGGTCATCAGGCCACCCCGAGCTGGTTGAGCAGCACGAGCGCTGCGGCGCCGAGCAGGACGGCGTCCTCGCCGAGGGAGCTGGGGATCAGCTCCAGCTCCGGGCGGAATTCCGAGCGGGTGCGGTTGGCGACGCACGTGCGGACGGCGTCGAGCAGGGGTGTGTCGACGATGGCGGCGGGCCCGCCGATCACGACGTGGGCGAGGCCGAGCATCCCGACCACCGGGGCAAGGGCGAGCCCCAGCCGGTGGCCGGCCTCTGCCAGCAGGTCTTCGCGGTGTGACGGGTCGGCGGCGATGCGTGCGGTCAGCGCGGGCACCGACGTCCAGGTCTCCAGGCAACCGGTCTTGCCGCAGCTGCACAGGTCGCCGGACTCGTCGATGACGACGTGCCCGATCTCGCCGGCGTCGCTTGCTGCACCGCGCACGAGGTGGCCACCGACGAGGAGCCCGGCGCCCACACCGCGGGACAGCTGGACGCGCACGAGGTCGTCAGGGCCGCCGGCGAAGCGACGCTCGGCAAGGACAGCGACGTTGGCGTCGTTCTCCACCCGCACCGGCAGGCCGAGGTCGGCGGCCAGCAGCTGCTGCAGCGGGACGTCATGCCAGTGCAGGTTGGGGGCGGCAAGGACGGTGCCGTCTGCGTTCACCGTGCCGGGGGTGCCGACGCCGAGGCCGAGGATCGGACGGGTGGCTGCGGCCGCCAGCTCCTTGGCGAGCTCGCGGGCTGCGGCGAGCGCTTCGGCACCGACGGCGCCGTCGAGGTGCCGGACGCGGGTGAGTACCGGCTCTCCCCGCAGCGAGAGGATCGCCCCGCGCAGCTGGTCGGGGGCAGCGAGGTCGAGGGCGAGGATGTCGCGGGCTGCGGCGTTGAAGCCCAGCAGCATGGACGGCTTGCCGGGGCGTGAGACACCGCTCGTGCCCGATTCGTGGACGAGGTCGGTGCCGATGAGCTCCGCGACCAGGTCGGAGACGGTGACCTTCGTCAGGCCGGTCGTCCGCGCCAGGTCCGCGCGGGACAGCTGGGGGTCGTCGTAGATGGCCTGCAGCACCAGCGCCAGGTTGCTGCGCCGGGCGTCCTCGGGACGCAGCTTGCGGCGAATCGGTGTCTGCACGTTGGTTAGTAAACCTTACTAACTCAACGGGAGCAAGGGTTTCCGGTCCCGGTTATCGAAGTGTTACCTGCCCGGCTCCGGAGGGGTGAGGAGCCGGACAGGAACGGGGGACGCGGTGGGTCAGGCAGCCACGGCGAAGTGCGTGTCGGCGTCCTCGTACACGACGACACCCTGGAACTCCGGGTGGCAGCGCAGTACGTGGGCAACTCCCATGGACCTGCTGACGAAGCGATCGTCGCACCCGCCGCACGCGTAGCGGTCGTCGGGGATGACCAGCCGATCCATCCAGCGCTCGAGCCTGATCAGGATTCGTTCGAAGACGGTGCTCATATCTGGTCCGATCCATGGGGGTGCACCTGGGGGGATCCGGCGTTCGGACAAGGCGGGCGATGAGCCGGATTGTCAGCGCAAGACGTCACAGGATTTTGCGATCCGGGGTCGGGGAGGGTGTCGACCCCGGTTCGCGTGGGGCCCATGGTCTGGTCTCATCCGTGTCTCATGGGTCTTGCCACCGCTCCAGGATCCTTGGGGAAAGACATCAAGGGTGCGAGGGGTAACGAGCACTCTTGCGAGGGGCGGCTACTGCGTCTGTGAAGTTTGTTCGCCTTGCTGCTTACGTACCTAGATTTGCCCATGGCGGGACCCCCGTCCATAGGCCGGCACCCTTTTGGTGCAGTGGTTGGTCATGCCAATGGGTGCACGTCTGGTCAAGTGCCAGCCATCAGGTGGTGAATGGTCCGGGATCGGGCCGCAACGAGCCCGGGCAACTGCCGGGCCGCCTTGAGGCGCGGGGTCAGCGAGCGACGGCTGCGATGGCGGACATCGCGGGAGCGAGCATCAGGCCGAACATGAGGATGACCGCAACGATGCCGAGGACGATCGCGAGCACGCCCCACATCCGGCCCCTTCCGGTGGCGGCCGCGACGATCCCCGCCACCCAGCCGGCTGTGCCCAGCGTCGAGCCGACGTTCAGCATCATCACCTGGACAGGAGCCTGCTCTGTGAGCATCTGGGTCAGGGTGCCCTGGTCGACCTGGGTCGACCCGCTGGCGAGGATCAGACTGGAGAAGACCTCCCCGATGGTGCCCGCTGCGAGGGCGACGAGCACGAGGCACACGAGGACAACCCCGAGGCTCACGATGCCAAGGATCGGACTCTTCGCGACCTTCTGCCCTGGCACGGGGTACGCGGCCTGCTGGTACGGCGCAGCTGCGCCGTAGCCCTGCTGTGGCTGCTGGCCGTACGGCTGCTGCCCGTAGCCCTGGGGCGGCCGCTGTCCGTACTGCTGGGGCTGGCCGTACTGCTGCGGCGGCTGCCCGTACGGCTGCTGCTGGCCGTAGCCCTGCGGGGGATACGGCTGGCCGTACTGCTGGGGGGGCTGTCCGTAGGGTGGCTGTCCATACCCCTGCGGAGGGCGCTGCTGCTGCCCGTAGCCCGGCTGCGGGTTCTGCTGGCCGTAGGGCTGCGGCTGTTGTCCGGGAACGTGCTGCGGCTGCTGCTGGCCATAGCCGGGCTGCGGTGTCGCTCCCGGGACGCTCCCGGGAGAATTGTCAGGATTCTGCGGCGTGACCGGCTGCTCAGTGGACATGCGCACAGGTTAGCGCCGAGGCGGGCACCGACACCTGATTGCCCGCCCGACAGCCGTGCCGGACGGGCTGCCAAGATGGACCCATGCCAGAGTTGCAGCCGCGTGCCATCGCCTGGGCGGAAACGATGTCCGGTCACCCCGGCGACCGGCTTGTCCGTGCGCACAGCGACCCGGGTGGACGCATGGAGCTCGACGTCCCGATCCTGCGCCGGCAGCGGGAGGCCTGGGAGGCTGAGCACCTGCGTCCCGGCGCGGCCCTTGCCCTGGGGGCCGGCGACCGCGCGCGGCCGGAGGAGCCGGATCCCGAACGCACCTGCTTCGAGCGTGATCGCGACCGCATCGTGCACTCCACGGCGTTCCGCCGGCTGGCCGGCAAGACCCAGGTCGTCGTGTACCCCACCGATCACCAGCGGACGCGGCTCACGCACGCCCTCGAGGTGGCCCAGGTGGCGACCTCCATCGCCCGCGGAGTGGGCGCCAACGTCACCCTCGCCGAGGCGATCGCACTGGGCCACGACTGCGGCCACGGCCCGGGTGGCCACGCCAGCGAGGACGCCTTCGACGCTTTCCTCACCGACGGCTACAACCACGGCCCGTGGGGCGCCGACGTCGTGCTCACCGGGCTCAACCTGTGCAGCCAGACCCTTGACGGAATCCGCAACCACTCCTGGTCACGTCCGGTTCCCGCAACCGTCGAAGGCGAGATCGTCAGCTGGGCCGACCGGATCGCCTACTGTGCCCACGACCTCGAGGACGCGGCGAGCGCAGGCATCCTCAGCCTCGACGACCTTCCGGCGGAGGTCGTCGCTGCGTGCGGGCGCACCCGGCGCCAGCAACTCGGGGCCTTCGTGAGGGCCGTCGTCGGGACGGTCGCGGCCACCGGGCAGGTCGGCATGGCAGAGGAGCCGGCAGCAGCCCTCTCCGCGCTGCGGGCGTTCAACTACGAGCGCATCTACACCCGTCCCGATTCCCTTGCGCAGGCAGCAGCAGTCATCGAGGTGCTGCGGGCGCTCGTCAGCTACTACTGCGAACACCCGGACTCGATCCCCACCGTCGTCGCGACCCGTGAGCTGGCCCCGGACGCCGTCGTGCAGGCAGCGGTCACCTATGTGGCCGGGATGACCGACCGGTTCGCCTTCGAGACCGCAGCCGACCTGCTCGGCTGGGACCCTGAGCGCCTGCCCCGCGGTATTGGTCGCGGCGCCTGATGCCCTTGCGGAGTACGCTGCTGGGCATGTCTGGATCTCCCGGCGTGGGAGGCACGCGCTGACCGCAGACGCGTGCCGGCCCCGTTACTGAAGGTCGCGTACCCGCACGGTCCGCGCAGATCGCACCCGTCCACGTCCGATCTGTGGGAGTACCTGTCATGTTCCTCGTCGTCCTCGCCTACCTGGCGTTCTTCAGCATTGCCCTGCCCGACTCGACCCTCGGGGTCGCGTGGCCGTCGATGCGCCTCGACTTCGGCCTGTCCATGGGCGCCGCAGGACTCGTTCCGCCGGTGGGGGTGGCCGCGACGCTCGTTGCCACGGCGTTCGCCAGCCGGCTCGCCGCACGGTTCGGGGTGGGCCGGCTGCTCGCTGCCAGCACCTGGCTCTCCGCCGCAGCGCTGGTGGTGTCCGCCACCAGCCCAGGCTTCACCCAGTTCCTTGTCAGTGTCGCGCTGATGGGCTTCTCCGGTGGGGCGATCGACGCAACCATCAACGCCTACGCCGCGCGGACGTTCGGCGCGCGCCGCATCAACCTGCTGCACGCCTCCTTCGTCGTCGGCGCGGCGCTCTCGCCCCTGCTGGTGACGGCGTTCGTGCAGACCGGCCTCGGCTGGCGGTGGCCCTACGTGGTGATCGCAGCCCTGCAGTTGGCTCTCGGCCTGCTGTTCCTGCTCACACAGGCCCGGTGGACGGCGCCGGTGGCCGCCTCGCCGGGTGGGGACGCCACCACGACCCCACCGGTGAACGCCCGGCGGGCGGACGTCGTGATCGGGATCGTCGCCGTTGCCGTGCAGACCGGGATCGAGTCCGCCGTGGCGCTGTGGGCCTTCACCTTCCTCACCGTCGGGCAGGGCGTCGACCCGGTCGCCGCCGGCCTGCTCGCGTCCGGCTACTGGCTGGTGATGTTCGCCGGCCGGGTGGTCCTTGGGTCGCTCGCCGAGCGGGTGGGCGCGTGGCCGGTCCTCGGAGGGGCGGCGGTCGGCCTCATCGGCGCCGGGCTCCTTGCCTGGCTGGGCGGCCCCGTGGGCGCGATGGCCGCCGTCCTGCTGTTCGGGCTCGCTGCTGCACCGGTCTACCCCTTGCTGATCCTGACAACGGCGGAGCGCACGTCGGCAAAGAGTGCGGACGCGGTCGTCGGCTACCAGGCGGGCGCCTCCTCTGTCGGAGCGGCGGTGTTCCCGCTGCTGATCGGGCTGGCGATGGACCGCTCGGTCGTCGCGTTCGCGCCGGCTCTCACAGTCCTGACCGTTCTCGCCGGAGTGCTCCACGTCGCCATGAGGGCGCGAGTGGTTCGGAGGGCCTAGTCCTTGGGGCGGGTCGGCGACGGGATCTGCACTGGCGTCGGCCGTATGGGTCCAGTGAGCGCAAGATCCGCGCTCTCCAGTGCAGATCCCGTCGTGTCGGTGGCACGCGGTCGGCGGAACCACGACCCGCACCTGCGTCGTCCGCAGTACGCCATAGACTGCGGCCGTGGCCGGGCTGATCAATGAAGAGGATCTGGCGACCGTCCGGGAACGCTCCCGCATCGATGAGGTCGTCGGGTCGTACGTGACCCTTCGGCGTGCCGGTGGCGGGTCACTCAGCGGCCTGTGCCCGTTCCACGACGAGAAGACGCCGTCGTTCAACGTCAACCCTGCCCGCGGCTTCTACCACTGCTTCGGCTGCGGCGAGGGCGGGGACGTGATCGCCTTCGTCCAGAAGATCAACAACGTCAGCTTCAGCGAGGCAGTCGAGTTCCTCGCAGACCGCGTCGGCGTCCAGCTGCGCTACTCCGACGGCGGCGGGCAGCGGATGGAGCCGGGCCTGCGGTTGCGGGTCCTGGAGGCCAACCAGCAGGCCGCGGAATACTTCGCCGGCCAGCTCACCGGTTCCGGCGCCCTGCCCGGACGGCAGTTCCTCGACTCCCGCGGCTTCGACAAGACCGCAGCAGAGCAGTTCGGCATCGGCTTCGCCCCCACCGGCGGACGCGACCTCGGCCAGCACCTGAAAGCGCGCGGGTTCACCGACGCAGAACTCGTGAAGGCTGGCCTGGTCAGGGAGAACGGCTGGGACTTCTTCCAGGGCCGCGTCCTGTGGCCGATCCGCGACGCCGGGCGCTCGGTGCTGGGCTTCGGCGCCCGCAAGATCTTCGACGACGACCGGATGCCGGCCAAGTACCTGAACACCCCCGAGACGATCGTCTACAAGAAGTCCCACGTGCTGTACGGCCTCGACCTCGCGCGTCAGAACATCGCCAAGAAGAGCCAGGCCGTGATCGTCGAGGGCTACACCGACGTCATGGCCTGCCACCTGTCGGGCGTGGACACGGCGGTAGCGTCCTGCGGGACGGCCTTCGGTGACGAGCACGCCCGGCTCCTGCAACGGATGCTCGGCACCGGCGACGTTGCCGGGGGAGAGGTCATCTTCACCTTCGACGGCGATGCGGCCGGTCAGGCAGCAGCCCTGAAGGTCTTCAAGAGCGACACGAGCTTCGGGTCCCAGACCTACGTCGCCGTCGAGCCCACCGGCCTCGACCCGTGCGACCTGCGGATCCAGCAGGGTGAGGCTGCGCTGCGCGAACTCGTCGGACGGCGGGTCCCGCTGTACCAGTTCGTGATGCGCAACGTGCTCACCGGCTACGACCTCGACCGTGTCGACGGGCGACTGGCCGCCCTGCGCGCGGCAGCCCCCCTTGTGAGCAGCATCCGCGACGAGAGCCTCGTTCTCGGCTACATCCGTGAACTCTCCAAGTGGCTGGGCATGGATCCTGACGAGGTGCGTCGCGAGGTCAAGGTGACCGTCCAGCGCCATGGTCGCCAGGCCGAGCGCAAGCTCGAGCGCCGGCACGACTCCGACGAGGCCCTTCCGGGCATGCCGGAGCCAAGGGAATCCCTGCCGGTGCCCGATCCGCGCGACCGCCGGCTCGAGGCCGAGCGCGGCACGCTGCGGCTGATCGTCCGGGCCCCGGAGACCTTCAGCGAGGGGTGGAACGGACTGACGACCGACGACTTCGTGCACCCCACCTACCGGGCGCTGTTCGAGTCGGTGCTCGCAGCGGACGAAGGCCCCGGCAACTGGACGCAACGCATCCTGCACGCCAACCCCGACCCCGTGCTGGAGCAGCTGCTGGTGAGCCTTGCCGTCGAGCCGGGGATGCGCGACGCCACGGAGGGCTACTCCCGCGAGTACAGCTCGCAGCTGCGGGTGCTCACGGTGTCGCGCCAGATCGCGGAACTGAAGTCGAAGCTGCAGCGCACGAATCCGCTGGACGACCGGCCGGCCTACGACAGGATGTTCGCAAGGCTGGTCAACCTGGAGACGCGGCGCAAGGAACTGCTGACGCTCGCCACCGGCCCGGCCATCTAGTCGGGGCACGACAGGGGGTGTTGGCCCTCCACAGAAACACGTGTTGTCGCAGTGTTGCTCCACAGGCGACGGAATTCGCAAGGTCGCATTCCGGTGGACACCCCGCAGGGTGGGGGAATGAAGAAGCCACAGTCCGCCCCGTTGCTGACGCCGGAGCAGGAGCAGGTGCTCGCCCGACGCATTGAAGCCGGCGTCCTCGCCGCGGAACTCCTCGCCAGCGGTGCCCGCCCGGTCGCAGCGACCGCAGAAGAACTCGTCCTCATCGCCGACGCCGGCCGCCAGGCATGGGACGACTTCCTGCTCGCAAACCTGCGCCTTGTCTGGAAGCTCGTGGGACGCGAATCCGGTCGGGCGGGCCTGCCGATCGACGACCTGTTCCAGGAGGGCTTCGTAGCTCTCGCCGGCGCGCTGCAGCGGTTCGACCCGGCGCGTGGCCGCTTCTCCACCTTCGCCACCGTGCGCGTCCGCCAGCGGCTGGCGGAGGCTGCAGCCGGACGGCTGGGTGCCCTCGCGGTCCCTGACAGCAGGGCGATGCACCTGCGGCAGGCCCGCGGCGTGGAGGGCGCTCTGGTGCAGGAACACGGACGCAGCATCGGCTCGGTCGAGCTGGCCGAGGCTCTCGGCCGGCCGGTCGACTGGACACGCCAGCTCCTCGGGTACCGTGCCCCCGTGTCCCTCGACCCGGCTGATGAGGGACACGCGCGGACAGCCGCACCGGGCCCCGACCTCGATGAGGCGATCTATGCCCGGCAGGTGCGCCGGGTGTTGCGGCGCATCGACCCCGACCAGGCAGCCGTGGTCGCCCTGCGGTACGGGCTCGCCACCGGCGAACCCGTCGACGTCGCTGCCATCGCGACGCGCCTGGGGCTGAGTACGAGCACGGTGCGCCGGCTGGAAGTCCGGGGACTCGCCGCGCTGCGCGCCATCGCAACGCCGGAGGACCCGCTCGCCGACAGCCCTCTCGCCGGCTGATCGCTGTTCACAGGAAACGCAAAGGCGGGAGCAACGGTCCTGCCAGTGGGGTCGGACAGTCTCGTGGACGTACCCAGCCGAGCAGGAGTCGACGTGGCAACACTCACAGAAGTACGCGAGACCTACCCCGCGTCCCCCCAGCGTCCCGTGCGGGTCGCGCAGCAGCGTGTGCCCGTCCGGGTGCCCGGCTGGTGGCGGGACGCCGTCGGCGTCGGCGCGTGGCTCAGCATGCTGGTCGTGGTCGCGCTGTGGATCAGCGGTGGCGGGATCCAGTCGCTGGGCACCGTTGCCGGGGCCTTCACGAGTATCGGCCGGCTGACCGGCCTCGTCTCTGCCGATCTGCTGCTGATCCAGGTGCTGCTGATGGCCCGCATCCCGATGGTGGAGCGGGCCTACGGGCAGGACGAGCTGGCCCGGCGCCACCGCCTCGTCGGCTTCTGGTCCTTCAACCTGATGATGGCCCACCTCGTCGCCATCGTGATCGGCTACGCGCTGGCTGCGAACCTGAACCCGTTCGTGCAGTTCTGGGAGATGACCGTTGACTACCCCGGCATGCTGCTCGCCGTCGCAGGCACCCTGCTGCTGGTGCTGGTGACCGTCACCAGCATCCGCAAGGCCCGCAAGAAGCTGCGCTACGAGTCCTGGCACCTGCTGCACCTGTACGCCTACCTCGGCGTCGGTCTCGCGATCCCGCACCAGCTGTGGACCGGCCAGGAGTTCCTTTCGAGCACGTTCGCGACGATCTACTGGTGGGGGCTGTGGATCGCAGCCGTCGCAGCCATCGCCATCTGGCGGGTCGGCGTGCCGCTGTACCGCACGTTCGTCCACGACCTGCGCGTCACGGCCGTCGTGCGGGAGAGCCCCGACGTCGTCTCGGTGTGGATGCGGGGCAGGAACCTCCTCGACCTGCCGGTGGGGGCCGGCCAGTTCTTCAACTGGCGCTTCCTCTCGGGCCCCGGCTGGACCCGGTCACACCCGTACTCGCTGTCCGCCGCCCCTACCCACGACACCCTGCGGATCACGGTCAAGGATCTCGGTGACGGCAGCCACGCGCTTGCCGGTGTCACGCCTGGCAGCCGGGTGGTCATCGAAGGCCCGTACGGACGGCTGCACGCCGGCGTCCGCACCCGCCCGAAGGTGACGCTGATGGCCAGCGGGATCGGGATCAGTCCGCTGCGGGCGCTCCTCGAGGAACTGCCCGCAGCGCCCGGCGACGTGACCCTGCTCTACCGCGCCCACAGCCAGGCCGACCTGGTGCTGCGCGCGGAGATCGAGGAGATCGCCACCCGCACCGGTGCCCGGGTGTACTACCTCGTGGGACGCAGGCTGGCCGGGCGCTCGTCCTGGCTGCCGGAGTCGGCTGCCTCGTTGACGGACGCGGCAGCGCTCGCACAGCTGGTTCCCGACATCGCTTCGCACGATGTGTTCCTGTGCGGAGCCAATCCCTGGATGGACGCCGCACGGCTGGCCGCCATCGAGTGCGGGGTGCCCGCAGCCCACATCCACGACGAACGCTTCAGCTGGTAACAGCGCACCAACAGAGGGAGACCCACCATGAAGAAGATTGTCCTTGCCGTCATGACGACCATCAGCGGCCTCGTGATGCTGTTCAGCTACCACACGAGCACCCAGAGCGTCGCAGCGCCGACCCCGGAGGAAGCCGACACCGGTAACACCCAGTCCGACGCCGGCACCACGACGACCGCGCCGAGCGCGACGGCCTCGGCATCCTCCTCCGCATCCAGCTCTAGCGGGGACGGCACCTACACCGGTGACGCCGTAGAGACCAGGTGGGGCACGGTGCAGGTCGAGATCACCGTGGAGAACGGCAGGATCACCAGCTCCGACGCCGTCCAGTTCCCGAGCGAGAGCCGCAAGGACCAGCAGATCAACGCCTACGCCGTGCCGGCGCTGAACGCTGAGGTCGTCCAGGCGCAGAGCGCGTCCATCGACGCGATTTCGGGCGCCACCGTCACCAGCGACGGCTACATCGAGTCGCTCCAGTCGGCCATCGACGCCGCCCACCTCGGATGAGCGCCGTGCCGGTCACCGTCGTCGCCCAGGCCACCCGGGAGGTGCCGCGACGTGCGTTCGTCGCCCAGATCATGGGCCTCCCGATGAGCATCCACGTGCGCGGCCCGCAGGCGCTCGGGACCGGTGCAGCTGCTGCCGTCGAGGCAGCCTTCGCAGCACTGCGGACGGACGAGGCGATGTTCAGCACCTGGCGGCCCGACAGCCCGGTGAGCCGGATCAAGGACGGGCGCGACCGCCTGGTCGACGCCCACCCCCGCATCCGCCACGTCGCGGCCCTCTGCGAGCTGGCCGGCCACCGCACCGGCGGCTCGTTCGCAGCCTGGCTGCCGGGGGCGGACGGTCGGCAGCACTTCGACCCGACCGGACTGGTGAAGGGCTGGGCGGTCGAGCAGGCCTTCACGGCCCTGCTGGCAGACCTTCGCAAGCTGGGACCCCACGACGCCCTCATCTGTGCCGGCGGCGACATCGCCGTCGCGTGCAGCCGCACCGACACCCCGAGCTGGGTGGTCGCCGTCGAGGACCCGCGCGACCGTTCGCGCAGCCTGCGCTCGCTCGAGCTGCGCACCGGCGCCGTCGCGACGTCCGGCACGGCAGCCCGGGGAAAGCACATCGTCGACCCGGCCACGGGGGGCGCAGCGGACGGCCTGCTGTCTGCAACCGTGATCGGGCCGAAGCTCACCTGGGCCGACGTCTACGCGACGGCGGCGTTCGTGAAAGGGCCCGCTGCATTGCCGTGGATCGCGACCCTTTCCGACCACGCCGGCGTCCTTGTCGGGACCGACGGCGCAGTGAGCACGGTCGCGGCGATGACCGCTCAGACCACGCGCTGGTCCAGCTTGGCCAGCACCGTGTAGGGATCGCGCTCGAGCCGGCGTCCCGACCAGCGCAGGAACAGCGCGGTGATGCCGACCGCTGCTGCGGTCATGACGACGGCGGTGATGGACGCGCCGAGGAACCAGTCGGTGAGCACCCAGACCAGAGCGCCGAAGCCGATGAAGGCGAAGAACCCCATGAACCAGGCGAACACCTTCAGGAACGACCCGTGCCGCTGGCCGACGCGGGACTGGTCGCTGGGGTTGAAGATGCTGGCCAGCGAGCCGACCCCGACGCCGACGGCGACCACCGAGGTCCCCGCGAGGATGGCGGGCACCACCAGGCCCTGGGTGCCGCGGATGAGGGCCTCGGTGAGGTTGAACACGACCACCAGCGGCACCAGGTAGAGCAACGGGGCCATGGCCTTGCCGAGGAGGACGCGGTGCAGCGGGGCGCCGCCGAGCAGCAGGTAGCTGAAGCCGGGACCGTCGTAGCCGAACAGGTTGAAGCTTCCTGCGACAACGGACATCGCCGCGAAGGCCGCCGACTGGGCGGCGAGGCCGTAGTCGGCGAAGCTCGCGTGGGCAACCACGACGCCCATCACGGGCGGGATGATCAGGGTCTGGATCGCGCGCGGGGAACGGAAGAAGAAGTAGCGCAACTGCTGGGCGGCAGCTGCCGATGTCGGGCCCGGCGGCAGGCGTCGCAGCAGGGGCGGGGCGAGCGGCATGGCGATCGAGGGGTGCCGGTTGGGCTTGCGATGGGACGACGTGATGCCGTCCACCCGTCTCCCGAGGGCCCAGACCCAGCCGCCGAGGGCGAGGCCGATCGTCAGCAGGACCACGGCCAGCCGGAGCACGAAGCCCAGCCAGTTCCCGTCCCTCGCATCGGTGATCGCCTCGCCGGCCGCGCCGGGGGGCGTCCAGCCGAGGAAGGTGCCGAGCGGTCCGGTGGCACTCTGGCCGCCGAAGGCGACCGTTGCGGAGCGTGCCTGCTGCGCGAAGAGGTAGATGCCCAGCACCATCAGGCTTGCGGAGAAGGCTGCGATGTCGGCGCCGCGACGCGAGCGCAGGGCGCCGGCGAGGACGGCCTGGGCAGCCCGCGAGACGGCGACGCACATCACCGTGAAGGCAACGGCGACGACCAGCGAGCCGAGCCGGGCGGGGAATGGCTGGCCGACAGCGACCGTGCCACCGGCGGCGAAGAGGAAGGTGAAGGTTGCTGTGGGGGAGACCAGGGCGCCCACCAGCAGACCGGTGACCTGCTGCCAGCCGGTGAGCGGGAACTGCTCGAGCCGCTGCGGGTCGACGACACCGTCTGCCAGCGTCGGTTCGACGATGGGACCTACCACCCACGGGATGAAGATCGATGCGAACAGCGCCAGCATGAGCAGGTCGCCGACGCCGCCGCCGGACACCAGCGTTGCGATGGTCATGCACGCCAGCAGCCCGCCGACGCTTCCGACCACCCAGGTGGTGGCGAAGTACAGCCGCGCGCCGTCGCTCTGTCCGCGTGAGCGTCCCGCGATGACCAGCCTCAGCCGGAGGAGGACGAGAGCCACGCGAGTTCGCCTTCCTCGAGGTCCCGGCCACCGACGAGTTCGACGAAGGCGTCCTGCAGGTTCCGGCCGCCCGACACCTCTGCGACCGTGCCCTCGGCGAGCACCCGGCCGCCGCCGATGACGACAACGCGATCGCACAGGCGCTGCACCACGTCCATGACGTGGCTGGCGAAGACCACCGTCCCGCCGCCGCGGCGGTACAGCTGCAGCATGTCCTCCATGACCTGGGTGTTCACCGGGTCGAGCGCGCCGAACGGCTCGTCGAGGATGAGCACCCGCGGGCTGTGCAGCAGGGCGACAGCAAGGCCGATGCGCTTGATCATGCCGAGGGAGAAGTCCGCGATCAGCTTCTCGGCCTCGTCAGCGAGGTCGAGAACCCGCAACAGTTCTGCAGACCGCAACGCAACGACGTCGGGATCCATCTTGCGCAGCATGCCCGCATACTCCAGCATTTCCGCTGCGGTGAGCCGGTCGAACAGCACGGGGTTGTCCGGAACGAAGCCCACCCGCGACTTGGCCTCGAGAGGGTTCGGCCAGACCGGCACCCCGTCGATGGTCGCCGTGCCCGCGTCGGGTCGCAGCAGGCCGCTGAGCATGCGCAGCGTTGTGGACTTGCCGGCGCCGTTCGGGCCGGCGATGCCGTAGAACGTGCCTTTGGGGATGGTGAGGTCGACGCCGTCGACAGCATGCTTGTCGCCGAAGGCCTTGACCAGCCCACGGGCTTCCAGGGCGATCGGCACTCCACTACCTCACTTCAACTGCGTCGCTTCCGCGATGATTCGGGGGTGGCTGGAAGCCTACCGTCGTCTGTGGCTCACCGTGGCGCCAACCAGCCGCGCACGCTCTCGTTCCACACGTCGAAGCCGAGGCGGACGATGAGGACGCCGACAACGGCGAGGAAGGCGACGCGGACGAAACCGGTGCCGCGGGCGATCGCCGTGCGTGATCCCAGGTAGCCACCGGCCATGTTGGCCGCAGCGAGCACGGCGCCGAGGCCCCACAGCACGGCACCGTGCGGCACGAACAGCAGGAGGGCGCCGAGGTTCGTTGCGAAGTTGACGATCTTCGCCTTCGCGCTGGCCTCAAGGAAGTTGTAGCCGAGGACGCTGACCAGCGAGATCACGAGGAACGTGCCGGTGCCGGGCCCGAGCATGCCGTCATAGAACCCGATGCCGGCACCGATCAGGGCTGCGCTGCCGTGGTGACGCCGGCGGTCGGAGAACCTGAGCCTGGTTTCTGCTCCCATCGCCGGGCGGGTGGCCGTGAAGATCGCGACGCCGAGCAGCGCGAGCACGATGATCGGCTTGAACACGGCAACCGGCAGCAGCGCTGCGACGCTGGCGCCGCCGAAGCTCCCCGCCAGCGCGAACCCTGCCATCGGCAGGGCTGTCCGCAGGTCAGGATGGGTGCGCCGGTAGTAGGTGACGCTGCTGGTCGCCGTGCCGAAGATCGAGGCGAACTTGTTCGTCGCCAACGCCTGCACCGGCGTGATGCCGGGCACCAGCAGCAGGGCGGGCAGCTGCAACAGCCCGCCGCCGCCGACGACGGCGTCCACCCAGCCGGCGGCGAAGGCGACGAGGGCGAGGATTCCCAGCAGGCCCAGGGTGAGGCCGTCGGGGAACAGGCCTGTGGGCAGGTCCGTGACGATGGCGACCTCCCGATCCGGCTGGTGGCTACTCGAGGGGATTCTATGGCGGAGCCGACGAGAGGACGATTGATGGCGGGCCTTCCAGGGCTGAGCCCGATCAATCGAGGACGGCATCCTCGTCGTCGGCCACTTTCGGGTTGCGGTCGGCCCCCGTCGCCAGCCCCGTGACAACCAGCGCTGCACCGGTGAGCACCAGCGACAGCACCTCCACGCCGGGCCAGCCGCCGGCCTGCCACTGCAAGGTGGCCAGTGCCCCCGCGACGGTACTGCCCAAGTAGTAGGTGCTCAGGTAGGCGCTGGAGGCCTGTGCCGTCCCGATGCCGGCGCGCCTGGCACGGTCGACAACCCAGCCGCTCATCAGGGAGTGCGCGCCGAGGAAGGCGAAGGTGAGCAGTCCGAGCCCCACGACGACGGCAGCGAGGGAGGGCAGGGACACCACGAAGACAGCGAGTGCCAGGAGTGCCATGGCCACCATCGTGGCGAGCCCACGCCCGATCCGGTCGCTCAACCGCCGGATGAGGCCGGGGGCAGCGATGCCGACCGGGTAGGCCAGGTACACGAGGGCCGCGGAGGCGCCGAGGAGCAGGGGAGGGGCGGCCAGGCGGAAGCCGATCGCGTTGTAGATGCCGACGAAGGCGCCCATCGCCGTGAAACCTGCAAGGCACAGCAGCAGGACGACCCGGTCACGCGCCGCGCCGATGGTGCCGAGCAGGACGTGGCGAAGGCCGACGGCGTGCGGGCGGAATCCCCGTGCCTGCGGCAGCAGGACGAACAGGGCCGCTCCGGCCACGAGGGTCACCAGGCTCAGCGCGACCGCTGCGAGTTGCCATCCGCCCAGCAACGCGAGCGGGCCGGGGAGCAGCCGTCCGACAGCGCCACCGACAGCCGTCCCTGCGATGTAGGTGGCGTTGGCCCGCGGGTGCGAAGCGGTGTCCACTTCCTCGCGCAGGTAGGCGAGGGCCGCGACCGGGAGCCCGGCGAGGGTGAGCCCCAGCAACCCCCGGACGGCGACGAGGCTCGCCCAGGTGGGCGCGAACGCGGAGAGCAGCCCGAGCATCCCGGACGCGAGCAGCGACCAGCGCATCACGGCTACCCGTCCCACCCTGTCGGCCAGCGGTCCGGCCACCATGAGGCCGACGATGATCGCGAGGGTCGTCGCCGACAGCGCATGTGCCGATTCAGCGGCCGTGACGCCGTAGTGGGCTGCCAGCAGCGGCAACAGCGGCTGCACGAAGTACATCAGCGAGAAGTTGGCGAGGCCGCCGGCCATCAGCGCGACAACGATGCGCCGGTAGGTGGCCGACCCCGCGATGTGCCCCGTCCACACGGTGCCTGTCCAGCCGGGGCCGGGGGATTCGATCGCTGCAGGCACGTTCCTGATTGTGGTGCATCGCCGCGCGGCCGGTTGCCCGGGCGGTCCTGCCGGGCGCCGGGGTGCGGATTCTGCCCCCAGCGCTGCGCGGAGCGTCCCGCTACCCTCGTGGTCATGAGGCGAGTCGTTGTTGGTGTCCTGGTGCTCCTGCTGTCCCTTGCGGGATGCTCGCAAGTGCTCGGTACGGCCGACTGGGACAAGATCGAAGTGACCTACACCAGCCCCAAGGGCTCGACCGATGTCCCCGCCGGTGACTACGTCCTGGTCGTGACGCCCACCGATGCCAGCTACACCATCAACGGCGAGTCGAAATCCGACAAGCTCCCTGACGGGGTCTGGGGAGCGCTCACCACCGGCGTCCGTGCCCTCGGCGACCGCAAGGCGACCGCCTGCACGGACAAGGGCTCGATCACGATCACGGCGTCCGCCGCCGGAACGGCCAAGCAGAACTTCGCAGCGAACGGCTGCGATGCCGGCGACGTGTTCAAGCAGGCAACGGACCTGGTGGCGCAGGTCATCGCGCAGATCAAGTGACGTCACCGGGGGCGCCGGTGACGCACGTGATCATCGACACCGACACCGCCCAGGACGACTGCGTGGCGATCCTCGTGGGACTGCTGGACCCACGTGCCGACCTGCTTGCCATCACGATGGTGGCCGGCAACGTCGGCTTCGAACAGCAGGTGGCCAACGCCCAGCTCACGCTCAACGTCGCGGGGATGCTCGGACGGGTGCCCGTCCATGCCGGCTGCCGGCGTCCGATGCTGCGGGAGTGGGTGTCGGCGACCGACGTCCACGGCGACGGGTCCGGCGGCCTGTCGATGCAGTCCCCGGATGCTGTCGTCGACGACGAGCACGGCGTGGACGCGCTGCTGCGAATCACGGCGGAACGGCCCGGCGAGGTGAGCATCGTCGCGATCGGACCGCTGACCAACATCGCCACTGCTGTCGTGAAGGACAGGGGGTTCGCTGCCCGTGTGAAGAGCCTGTACGTGATGGGTGGCTCGAACAACGGCAGGGGCAACATCACCGCCAGCGCCGAGTACAACTTCTACGTCGACCCCGAAGCCGCCCAGATCGTTATGGAGGCCGGTTTCACCGACCTTCACCTCATCACCTGGGACCCGCTGACCCTGCGCGACGCGACGATCGCCCGGGCCGACTTCGACCGCCTGGGGGCCATCGGCACGCCGCTGGCACGGTTCTTCCACACCATGTGTACCGCGACGCTCGACTATGACGAGTCCGTCGGCATCGACGGTTCGACCCATCCCGACTCGCTCACGATCGCTGCACTGCTGCACCCGGAACTCGTGCTTGCCGACGCGCAGTACCGGGTGGACGTGGAGACGGCGTCAGCCCTGACCCGCGGCTATTCGGCGATGGCCTGGGACAAGTTCGGCCTTGCTCCCAATGCGACGGTGGTGGAGGCCATTGATTCCGGGGCCTTCTTCGCGCTTCTCGAGGATGTGCTGCGCACACCGACCCAGCCCGACGTCCCGATCACCGGCCTGTAGCCGGGCCCCGGGCGGTCACCCGCAGGGGGGGATGCCAATCCACCGCGGGCGCGTCACGATGGAGTTGCGGCAATGGCAGCTAGCCTGTGCCGTGTCCGGGGCAGTCCGGGACGCCTGGAAGGCGACCCGCAGGTGCCCGTCGAGTGTCGCCGCCCTCGCCGTCCGGACGGGAGGGCCGCCACCCCGGGGTTCGCCGCTGCATATCTTCAGCCGTTTCCGGCGTCCCCATGTCGACGGGGAAGCGGTGTCCATCCACCGCCATGGATTGTCCGTGCCCAACCCCAGGGGTCCACCGATGGTTACCGTCATTGAACTGGAACCGATCACACCCGCAGTGCTTCCTGCCCTCACGTCCTGGTCGGACCTGCGCCAACTCGTTGGCGACCTGCCGCACTGGGTTCCGCGCATCGCCCTGTCGGAGGTTGCCTCCCGCGAACTGCTGATCCTTGCCGAGGAGAGCACCGGCTCCACCTGCGTACCGGGCGGGTGCAGGGCGCTGTTGGCCACCCTCGACCGTGCCGGATTCTTCCTGGAGCGTGACCCCGCCTCCACCCCCGGAAAGTACGTCCTGCACCCCGAGGTGCGCCGGACGATGCTGGCCGAGCTCGAGCGGGAGGACCCGGGGCTTGCCACCATCCGCCAGGAGTTGGTGCAGACGGGAATCCGGATCGTCCCGGCCGGCCTTGGCGCCCAGCTGGCCAACTGGGCCTTCGAGGGCAGGGACTGGCAGAACCTCGAAGCCCTCTGGATCACCTACTCACCGGGCGAATTGATGTCGAACCCGCGGGCGCGATCGGCCTATGTCGAGGCCCCCGCAGAGCAGCGGTCCCGCTGGCCGGGCTTGAGCTACGGGGCAGGTCTCTCTTCGGCCTTCGACCCGGCATCGGGTCAACTCGACCTCGACCTGCTCATCACAGCCCTCATCCGGGACGGGCGCACGCTCCACGCGAGATGGACGGACAAGGAACCAGCGGACGCGAAGGTCGGAGCCGGCACCTTGTGGATGCTCGCCCAGGCGACCATCCCCGAGGCGCTCGAGGACCCCATGCTCGAAGGCGCAATGAAGACCTATCTTCAGCTGACCCAGGTGATCCGCGATGCGTCCATCTCGGGCTGCGCCGTCAGCGCACGGTCATTGACGTTCTTCCACGGGACGGCGTCCCTGATGGCCTTCATGCGGGCCGACTGGTCGCGCG
The DNA here is from genome assembly GCA_030158185.1 of Propionicimonas sp. Lineage (GTDB taxonomy): Bacteria > Actinomycetota > Actinomycetes > Propionibacteriales > Propionibacteriaceae > Propionicimonas. The sequence goes on along the minus strand of JAOATP010000010.1, from coordinate 3,467 downwards.
CACGTCGCGAAGCGGAGCTGGGCATGATCCTGACCGACAGTTGCGGCTTCTCCGGCTTCCTCGCCGCCCTTGTCGTGGGTAGTTCGAGCAGTGCGTCGGGCAACACCCAGTACGCGATGATGTCCGAGCGCTTCCTTGCGCGGCACGCGGCTCACAACTGTCCGGTCATCGGGTGGATCGAGCCCGCGATGCACCTGTGCCGGGCGGACGCAGCGACGCGGCGCCTGGATGGCGTGCGGGCCCGTCACCACCTGGAGCTGCACGAACTCGAGGGGGCGGCGACGCGCTGGTTCAACATCCAGCCGATGAACGCCCGGGTCCTCAGCACTGCTGCGATCCTCTGGTCCGACCCGGAGCAGGCGCTGGCCCAGTTCGACTCGATCGTGTCCGACGCCGGGTTCGAGCCGACCCTTGACACCCCGTGGGGACCGCTGCTGCTGCGCTCGCGGGCGGAGTTGCTGGTCAACCTTGGTGCGCTCGCCAAGGCGGAGGCGATCGTTGAACAGCTTCTCGGCCACGGTGACGCCTCGGTGTCCGCCGTCCCGGCTGCCCGCTTCGCCCTGTGCTCCTCCGACTTCGAGGGTGCCGTCGCCAAGGCCGATGAGGGGATCTTCTCCCTGCAACTCTCCCTCGCCGACCGCGCGCACCTGTACGCGCTGAAGGCGGCTGCCCTTCTGCTGGGGGGAGCACCGTCCGATCAGGTGGGTCGCGCTGCCGCCGCAGCCTGCGTCGTCTGCGAGCAGGCGGACACGCTCGTGCCCTTCGCGATGCTGCCCGCGGGTGCGCGCATGGTGCTCGTGGACGACCACCGTCGCCATCATGTGTCCGACGACTGCTTCGTCGCCGCGGCCAGCACGCGTGGCGCCTTCGCGGGACTGCAGGACTGTGGGGTGACGGCGCAGGTCGTGGTGAGGCTGACGCGCCGCGAAGAGGTCCTGCTGCCGCTGCTGGCCACGACGGCCACCGTCCAGGAGATCGCGGACCAGCAATTCGTCTCGGTGAACACCGTGCGCAAGCAGGTGGTTTCAATGCGCGAGAAGCTCGGTGTCGGGTCTCGTGGGGAGCTCATCCGGCGGGCGCACGAACTGGGCCTGCTGAGCGTGTCCACGGCGTAGGCACAGCAGTCCTGAGGCGGAAACCAACCACAGTGAGCTCGTTCTGTACCAAGCCGGCAGACCGAATTGACCAAGTCTCGTACCAAAGCAGCGCTGCGTAGATGTACTGACCTCTTCGGCCTGTAATACTTTCATTACGGACGAGGTGCCCGCCGCAGGGAACCAGATCCGGATCGTCAGGAAATCGGCAGCAACCCCCAAATACGCAGCCGACCGGAACACCCGCCAGTGATCCTCGGACGACCTGAAATCTGATCGCCGGATTCCCCCCCGGTAGATCTAGCTGATCACCGCATCCCCCCGCGGTGGATCGCACAATGGCCGGGGTCAGCTAGGACCCCCTTGACCCCGGCCTAACAAACTCCCCACGGTCGCAGCCCATGGCGCTCACGCGGGTAGAGGCAGCCATCGTCCACCACGGCGTCGGAGCACCCACAGCTGTCCGGTGCCGGCAACCGCGTCGACGGCGTCACGCGTGTGCACGGCCGCGAGGCGGGCTGCCTGGTTCTCCTCCGTCTCGCTGGACTCCATGACACTGAACCTCAGCAGGATGCGAGGGGTACCCGCGGTGACCGCGATATCGGTGGCATCGACGTGGAAGCCCGCGAGGGAGGCGATCGCGGTGTCCATCACCTCGTTCGGGTCGCGCCCTGGCCGGAGCCTGCCGATCTCGAGTTCGAGGCGGAAGGAGGGCATGGGGCGAGTCTAGGTTGAAGCCCGCGGCCCGGGTCGAGCCTTCCGGAGGGCCCTGGGTGCCCGCGCCACTTACCTCAACCCGGTGGCCACGGCATACTCGCGTTGCATGGGACGCGACATCGAGGCGGTCAGGTACACGCGCGAGCAGCGGCAGCGGTATCGCGACAAGGTGAAGCTCTGTCTCGACGTCTTCGAGCAGATGCTCGCGACGAGTTCGTTCGCCTTCGACGAGCCCAAGATCGGCATGGAGATCGAACTCAACCTTGTCGACTCCGACTATCGCCCGCGGCTGGACAACGACGAGGTGCTCACCGCGATCGCCAACCCGGAGTACCAGACGGAGCTGGCACGCTTCAACATCGAGTTCAACGTCGCACCCGGCACGCTCAGCGGGGGCAACGCCGTTGACCTCGAGCGCAACCTGCGGGAGTCACTGAACGAGGCGGAGCGGCGTTCTGCCCAGCTGGGCGCCCACATCGTGATGATCGGCATCCTGCCGACCGTGACGCCGGAGACCTACGACGGCGACTGGATGAGCGCCAATGCGCGGTACCAGGCGCTCAACGACGCCGTCCTCTCCGCCCGGGGCGAGGACATCCACCTCGACATCACGGGGGCTTCGGGGGAGCGGCTGCTGCGTTACGCCGACTCGCTGGCCCCGGAATCGGCGTGCACCTCGATGCAGCTGCACCTGCAGGTGCGCCCGCACGAGTTCGCTGCGCACTGGAACGCCGCCCAGGTGCTCGCTGGGCCGCAGTTGGCTCTGGGGGCGAACAGCCCGTACTTCATGGGCAGGGAACTGTGGGCGGAGACCCGGATCGAGCTGTTCACCCAGGCTGCGGATACGCGCCCGATCGAGTTGAAGAACCAGGGTGTGCGCCCGCGTGTCTTCTTCGGCGACCGCTGGATCAATTCGATCTTCGACCTCTTCGAGGAGAACACGCTCTACTTCCCGGCGATGCTTCCGGAGCTCGACGACGAGGATCCCCAGGCGACCTTCTACTCCGGACGGACGCCGAAGCTTGCCGAGATGCGTCTCCACAACGGGACGATCTATCGCTGGAACCGGCCGATCTACGACATCGTCGACGGACAGCCGCACCTGCGCGTGGAGAACCGCGTACTGCCGGCAGGGCCGACGATCGTCGACACCCTCGCCAACGCTGCGTTCTACTACGGGGCGTTGCGGGCGCTGGTGAAGGATGACCGCCCGGCCTGGTCGCGGATGTCGTTCCGCACGGCGTCGCAGAATTTCACGAGCGGGGCGCGGAACGGCATCGATGCGCAGCTGTTCTGGCCGGGACTCGGCGAGACCCCGGCGAGCGAGCTGGTTCTTCGTGAGCTCCTGCCGATGGCCCACGAGGGACTGACGGCCTGGGGTGTGGACGCGGACGTGCGCAATCGCCTTCTCGGAGTCATCGAGGGACGCTGCCTCACCGGCCAAAACGGTGCCGACTGGCAAGTGGCCACCGTGCGAAGGCTGGAAGGACGTGGCATGTCGCGCCAGGACGCCCTCCGCGAGATGGTGGCCGCCTACGCCGTCAACATGCACGGCAACGAGCCGGTCCACACCTGGGACCTCCCGAAGTAGGCGACTCTTCCCCTGAACGAATGGTCCCTGAGCCGGACGAAGGGCGCGCCCGACCGGTCCCTGAG
>JAOATP010000009.1 GCA_030158185.1 Propionicimonas sp. | reverse complement strand
CAGCGCAGCGGCCTCTGCCTCTTCGAAGGCGTCCAGCTCGTTCTGCGCCATCGGCCGCTTCATCACGACCTCCTTGCGGAGCTTCCACATGGCGTCGATGAGCATGTCGGGACGCGGCGGACAGCCGGGAACGTAGATGTCGACGGGCACGATGTGGTCACCGCCCTGGACGATCGCGTAGTTGTTGAACATGCCGCCGGAGGAGGCGCACACGCCCATCGCCATGACCCACTTCGGGTTCGGCATCTGGTCGTAGACCGTCCGCAGCACCGGGGCCATCTTCTGGCTGATGCGGCCGGAGATGATCATCAGGTCGGCCTGGCGCGGTGAGGCGCGGAAGACCTCCTGGCCCCAGCGGCCGGCGTCGAAACGCGGCGCGCCGTAGGCCATCATCTCGATGGCGCAGCACGCGAGGCCGAAGGTGGCCGGCCAGAACGAGGCCTGCCGCATCCAGCCGAACACGCCTTCGAGGGTGGTCAGGACGACGCCCTGCGGAATCTTGTCTTCAATGCCCATATCTGCTTCCCTGCCTCTGATCAGTCCCAGTCCAGGCCACCGCGACGCCAGACGTAGGCGTACGCGATGAAGACCGTTGCCATGAACAACACCATCTCGACAAGGGCGAACAGGCCCAGTTGCTTGAAGGTGACGGCCCACGGATAAAGGAAGATGGTTTCGATGTCGAAGATGATGAACAGCATCGCCGTGATGTAGTACTTGATCGGGAAGCGCCCGCCGCCGACCGGCTGGGGTGTCGGCTCGATACCGCACTCGTACGAGCTGTACTTGACCTTGTTGTAGCGGGCCGGCCCGAGGAACGAGCTGAGCGTGATCGAGATCGCGAGGAATCCTGCGGCCAGGGCCATGATGCCCAGCAGTGGAATGTAGGGGCTCATCGGGTAACCCGTCCCTTCTGCATCACGCCTGTTGTCGATTTGTTCATGCTGAGGGTGCCACCTTTGCGAGGGTGCTGATGACCTTGTCCATCCAATCACCATCCCGCGTGTCGTAGAGGTGCGCGAGCAGTTTCATGGTGAACCGCATCAACGTCGGCCGCGGAAGACCGTACCGGGTGCACAGGTGCATCACCTGCGGGTGCTCGATCAGGGAGACGAAGGTCTGCCCGAGCCGGAAGTACCCGCCCCACTCCGACTTCAGCCTTGCCGGGTAGCCCGCGAGCGCCCGCTCTGCGCTCGGGGTGCCGAAGCCACGGAAGCGGGCGTCGGCGATGGCGTCCGCTGCCATCTCGCCGGCCTCCATCGCATACGAGATGCCCTCGCCGTTGAACGGGGAGACCATGCCGCCCGCGTCCCCGACGAGCAGGAGCCCGCGGGAGTAGGCCGGCTGGCGGTTGAAGCTCATCGGAAGGGCTGCGCCGAGCGTGGGACCGACCTGGTTCTCCGGGGTGAAGCCCCACTCCGGCGGGGTGCTGGCGAGCCAGCGGCCGAACATGTCGCGGTAGTTCAGCTTGGCGGGCTCCGAGCTGGAAGAGACGGTGCCGAGGCCGACGTTGACCGTGCCGTCGCCCATGCCGAACACCCAGCCGTAACCGGGCAGCAGCGCGGATTCGCCCGGCTTGCCGTCCCACAGTTCGAGCCAGGACTCCATGTACTCGTCGTTGGTGCGCGGGGAGGTGAAGTAGGCGCGGACGGCGACACCCATCGGACGGTCGGTGCGCTTCTGCAGGCCCATGCCGAGAGCGAGACGGGCGGAGTTGCCGTCGGCTGCGACCACGACGGGGGCCCGGAAGGTGCGGCCGTCCTTGGTCGTGACACCGACGATGCGGTCGGTGCGCTCGTCGATGATCGGGGCGGTGACGTTGGTGAGCTCGTGCAGGCGTGCACCGCCGGCGACGGCGCGGTCGGCGAGGATCTTGTCGAATTGCGCCCGGGCACGGACGAGGCCGAACGGGGGGAACTCCGCGAGCTCCGGCCACGGCAGCTCGAACGGCTCCGCGCGTCCGCCGTAGACGCGCAGGCCCTTGTTGCGCATCCAGCCCGCGTCCTCGCTGGTGTCGATCCCGAGCTTGATCAGCTGCTTCACCGCGCGCGGCGTGAGCCCGTCCCCACAGACCTTCTCCCGCGGGAAGGCAGCCTTCTCCAGCAGCACGACGTCCAGCCCGCGCTCGGCGAGGTAGGCGGCCGTCGTGGATCCGCCGGGGCCGGCACCGACGACGATCACATCGGCTTCGACGTCCCTGCCGACGGCGGGAGTTGCCGGCACGGGCTCGGACATGGGTGACTCCTGCGCTTGGGCTTGGGGAACTCCCGTCAGTCTAGGCAATCGGACCTCAGCAGACCATTTGGCGCCCCGCACGGTCCACCGATCGTGAACGGCTATCCTGCGATGGTGATCCACCACCCGCCCGGCCCACAGTGGCGAGCGATGACGATCGGCATCGACGATCCCGGCGACCTGACCGCCTACCTTCCTCCCACCGGCGGCCATGCGTGGATCCGTCGCGGCGACGGCATGGTCGGTATCGGAGAGATCGCCCGGTTCGAGGGCGGCACTGCTGCCGAGGCCGACGAGTGGTGGCAGGAGGCCTGCGGACGCATCGAGCAGGAGACCGAGCTGCCGGAGGTGTCCGGTACCGGCCCCATCGCCTTCGCGTCGTTCGCCTTCGACCCCGGACACAGCAGCATGGCCTCGATCGTGATCGTGCCGCGGGTGGTCATCGGGCGCCGCAACGGGCAGAGCTGGCTGACGGTGATCGGCGCAACCAACGTCCCCCTGCCCGGTATACCGGACCAGGCCGATCGCCCGGCCGAGCCGCGGGCCGTCACGGAGGTCGGCACCAGCCTCGGCCGCGGCGACTGGCAGGCCATCATCACCGAAGCCGTCGGCCGGATCGGGCGCGGCGAGCTGGACAAGGTGGTGCTGGCGCGCGGCGTCACGCTGGCGTCGGAGACACCGCTGGACCCGAACTGGCTGGTCATGGCGCTGGTCGGGACCTACCCCACGTGCTGGACCTACCACGTCGAGGGCCTCGTCGGGGCGTCACCGGAGATGCTGATCCGCCTGGAGGGCGGCCTTGCCACGTCCCGGGTGCTGGCGGGCACGATCCGTCGCAACGGCGGGGAGGAACTGGACCTGAAGCTGGCCCATGCGCTCGCCCGCTCCAGCAAGAACCTGATCGAGCACGAGCTGGCCGTCGAGTCGGTCGCCCGGGCGCTGGCGCCGTTCTGCTCGGGCATGAACGTGCCGGACGCGCCGTACGTCCTCGAACTACCGAACGTGCTTCATCTGGCTTCCGACGTGACCGCCGTCGTGCACCCCGGCGTCACGGCGCTGCGCCTCGCCGGTGAGCTACACCCGTCCGCTGCCGTGTGCGGGACGCCGACGCCTGCCGCCCGCGCCGCGATCGCAGAACTGGAGCACCTCGACAGGGGCCGCTACTCCGGCCCGGTCGGCTGGCTGGACTCCTCAGGTGACGGCGAGTTCGCGATCGCGCTGCGCTGCGGGTTCGTCCACGCCGACGACCCGCGGCGGATCACGCTGTACGCCGGCTGCGGCATCGTCGAGGAGTCGGATCCGGGCGAGGAGTTCGCGGAGACCGAGGCGAAGCTGATGCCGATGCTGGAGGCACTGGGCGTTCCTGCGCCGCAGCACTGAGCCGTCCGGGCGTCCACAGCAGTCAGTCCGCATTAGGCGCAAGCCCGAATCAATGAGTCAATAGAGTCATGATTGATCTGTACACCCGAAGTGGTCGGCTCCTCCAGGTGCAAGGCAACAACCTCCACTCGCGGTCGGGGGCCTTCCTCGGGCAACTCGTCAACAACAAGGTGTACGACACGGAAGGGCGCTACTGCGCCACCGTCGTGGGCGACCGGGTGGTGTACCGCACCATCGACAGCGCCGCCACCGTCACGGGCATCGAAGCGGACGTCATTCCGGCGAGCGTGACCCCCAACCGCTCGGGCACGTCCCTGTGGGGACGCGAGCCCAACTTCGTCGACTGAGCCCGCTCACGACTCCGCCACCCAAGCTAGCGCTGCAGGTCGACCTTCGAGCGACTGACCCGGAAGCCATGACCGGTGAGGGAGTTGGTGCAGGTCACACCGTCCTTGGCCATCGAGCAGCTGAAGTCTCCTGCCACAAGGGTCTTCCCGTACGGGAGGACGGCCAGCTTGGTGGAGGGATCCGACGGCAGCGGGATCGAGTCGCCGAAGGTGGAGTCCCACCAGTCGACACCCTCGCCACCCCCGCCCCCCAGCAACGGCAGGGAGTGTGGATCGCTACCGCAGGCCCAGGCCGCCGCGGCACTGCCCCACAGCTCGGGACCGAGGACCGGCTCCTGGTCGGGGCAGACCTTCGACCGCGAGGGCTTCACGCCCTTGTCCCACTTCTCCCCGGCGCAGCCGGCCCCTGCGCTGCTGATGAAGCAGTGGAAGTTGCCGGTGGGCGAAGCGAAGTAGTTGGCAAGGAACTCGACACTGTTCGAGGCCTGCGACGGAGCGCCGGTCCGCGACACGTCACGCAGCGACGGATCGATGCTCGGGATCGGCTCGGTGGGGGTCGGCTGGCTCATGGTGGGCATCGCTGCGATGCCCTGTTGGGTGAACAGGGGAAGGGCGGCCCAGCCCCAGGCGAGGCCGACGACCATGACGAGCGCGAGCGCAGCGACTCCGGCCACCCGGGTCTGGCGGACGCGGCGCCCTGCGGCTGTGACCTGGTCGGCAAGGGTGTCGTCCGGTGCAGTGACAGGGGTGTGCTCGCGCAGGGACGCGCGGATGAGATCGTCGAGATCGTTCATGATTCGTCGCCTCCCAGGAGGTCTCGGAGATTGGTGAGGGCGCGGGAGAGTTGGCTCTTCACCGTGCCGATCGAGATGCCGAGGGTGTCGGCGATGGTGGCGAGGTCGAGGTCCTCGAAGTAGCGCAGGACGACAACCGCCCGCTGTCGGCGTCCGAGCCGGTCGAGGCCGCGCCAGATGAGGTCGCGGTCCGCAGTGGTGTCGGAGCCGGTGGTCGGGAGTTCGGGTGGGCTGGCGGTGGGAGACTCACGGCTCCCCCACCGGCGCCAGATCGACACGTACGTGCGCGCCATGGTGACGCGGGCATAGGCGGCCAGATGGTCGTGGTCGTCGATGCGGTCCCACGCGAGGTAGAGCTTGACGAGCGTTGCCTGAAGCAGGTCGTCGGCGTCATGGCCGTTGCCGGTGAGGGCGAGGGCGTAGCGCCGAAGCCGCACCTGGTGGCTCGCGACGAAGGACTCGAAGTCGATGTCGGCGGCCAGGTCCGCACTGGGGGACAAGGCTGTCATGACCCTGAAACGCCGGGTGGCGCCAGAAGGTTGCATCATGCCGGCGAATCGCCGATCGCTGTTCGCGGCCTGTGCAGCGGGCTCTCCCCCATAGTGGAGACGGTAGTTGCAAACTAGGCTCGGCGCGTGAGTAACGCCGCCATCGTCCTGGTCACCAACCCCGGTGACTCCGCTATCTCCACCTATCGGCTCACGGGCGAGACGCTCGAGCCCCTCGCGGTGACAGGGGGGCTCCCCGGCACCGGCACGTTCGCCGTCGACGAGGCCCGCGACCTGGTGTACGCCGCGGTCAAGGGTGAACCGTCGGGCATCTGGACCCTCGCGCTCGACCGGGCCTCGGGCGTCCTCACGCCGTTGAGCCGGATCGACGTGGAGGCGTCCATGGCCTACCTGACGCTGGCTGCGGGCGGTCGCCTGCTGCTCGGCGCCTCGTACGGGGGCCACTGCGGGGCGGTCTGGCCGGTCGATGAGACCGGGCGGCTCGGCGACCCGGTTGCGCGAGTGAGCTTCCCCAACGCGCACTCGGTGCTGGCCACCGATCGGCACGCCTACTTCGTCTCGCTCGGCGCCGACTTCGTCGCTCAGTACGAGCTGGGAACCGATGGAAGTCTCACTCCGCTGGATCCGCCCACCGTTGCGGCGCCGGAAGGCTCGGGGCCGCGCCACATCGTCCTCTCGCCGGATGGCACGAACGTGTACGTCTGCACGGAGTTCTCAGGCGAGGCGATCCGCTATTCCCGCGACCCCGAGTCGGGCCTGCTCACGTTCGCCGAGTCGGTGGCCGCCCACGACACCACCCGGGGGCTCGGCCACAGTGTGATCGGGGCCAAGCCGCTCGAACACCACTACATCTGGGGCGCCGACCTGCACCTCACGCCGGACGGACGTCGGCTGCTGTGCTCGGAACGGACGGAATCGACGCTGGTCACCATCGAGGTCGGGACGGACGGCCGCCTGCTCGGCCCCACGGTCGTCAGCGACACCGAGCAGCAACCCCGCGGCTTCACCCTCTCCCCCGACGGGGACCTGGTCATCGCGACCGGCGAGAAGTCGACCCACGTTGCCGTCTCACGCATCGAGGATGACGGGACGCTCACGCTCCTTGACCGGACGCCGACCGGCGCCGGCGCCAACTGGGTGCGCGCGATTCCGCTGGACTGAGCGGGCCCGCGCGTGGGTTGACCGGTCAGTCGGGGAGGTCGCCACCGTCCTGCAGGTCCGATCCCCACCCGGCGGTGAAGAGGGCGTCGGCCGCCTGCGTTTCCTCGACCAGTCGCGTCAGCAAGTCCGAGGCGGTCGTCGAGCGCAGCAGGGCGTACTGGTCGAGCGAGTTGAGCGGGGCAATCGCTGTGACCTGCCAGATGCGCTGGGCCACGTCGGGCGACAGTTCGATGTCGGCCGGCCAGGTGAGCTCGACGAACTCGCTCGCCCTTGCGATGGTCGCACGCACCACGGCCTCGGCCGCTGAGAGCTCCGCGGGGGTGGACTCGTCGAGATCGACCGGGGAGAGCTCCCGCACCTCTGCGCGCGGGAACGGGTCGTCCTGCAACCAGCGCACCACCTCGAAGCGTGCGCCGCCGGTCGCGACCAGCGCGATCACGCCTTCGGTCTGCTCCACCGAAACGATCCGCGCCACCGTGCCGACGCCGAACCGCACGTCGCCGCCCCCGACCTCGGAGCCCCGCTCTATCAGGACGACCCCGAACTCGTTCTCGGACCCCTCGAGCACAGACATCAGCATCGCGACATAGCGCGGCTCGAAGACGCGCAGCGGCAACGGCATGCCCGGAAACAGGACGGAGCCGAGCGGGAACATCGCGAGCTCACGCGTGGCGCTGGTCATGACGGCGATCCTGCCCGACGCGGGCCGGCGAAGCGAGCCCCCGAGGGATTGTGGGGGTTCAGTGGTTGGACCTGATGACCTCGATGGTGCAGCGTGGGCCGGTCAATCTGCAGAGCTGCGCTTTACGCTTGCCCCAAGAACGGCGTCGGGAAGTCGACCGTGATCGAAGCCATCGCTATGGCCTACGGGCTCAGCCCCGAGGGTGGCAGCACGAACCCGAGACCATCCGATCGTCCGACGGAATCGCCGCTCCATGAGCGGATTCGCCTGGTGCGCGGCCTTTCACGCTCCCGGTGGGGCTACTTCCTGCGCGCCGAGACCATGCATGGGCTGCTGACCTACTTGGAGCAGAACCCTGGCGCGGACGCGGCGTACCACGATCTCTCGCACGGGCAGGCGTTCAACGAAGTCCTCGACACCAAGCTCGGGCATATGGCAGGACGCGGCGGCTTCCTGGTACTCGACGAGCCGGAAGCCGGGCTCTCATTCATGTCCCAGATCAAGCTGGCCAACCAGTTGGCCGAGCTGCG
>JAOATP010000008.1:23627-29835 GCA_030158185.1 Propionicimonas sp. | reverse complement strand
TCCTGGCAGATCCGGTACAGCGCGAGGCGCGAGCCCGACGGCAGCTGACCCGGGTCACCGACCCGGATCAGCGACACCTGGAGCCCGGCCGCGCGGGCCTGCTCGACGAGCTCGTCCAGCGGCGCCTGGTCGGGGACGGGTGAGAGCTCCGGCCGGCTGTCGCCGTGGCGCAGCATGCCGAGGATGCGGCGGGTGTCTGTGAGCGCGGCCCGCCCGGTCTCGCCGATGGTGAGGAACGCCCGCCGCGCCGCCGCGGTGTCCGCGACGATGTAGCTTCCGCCGTCTGCCTGGGCGATCATGATGGCCAGCGAGTGGGCGATCACGTCGTGCATCTCCCGCAGGATGCGGATGCGCTCCGCCGCGACGGCTGCCTCTGCTGCCAGGTTCTGTGCGTGGAGCACGCGTGCGCGCGCGGCCTGCGCCACGACGAGGGCAGCCCTGGTGCGCCGGTTCTCGATGAAGAGGACGATGCAGACGGCCACCAGCACCGCGGCGAGGGCCGCGAGGGTGATGGCGAGCGCTGTCATGGTCGTCGCATCAGGAGTGGACGACGACCTCGACCCGCTGGAATTCCTTGATGTCGGTGTAACCCGTCGTCGCCAGCGCCCGCCGCAGGGCGCCGACGAGGTTCATGGTGCCGTCTGCGATGTGCGAGGGCCCGAGCAGGATCTCCTCCAGCGTCCCGATGGCGCCGAACTTCACCCGCTCGCCGCGCGGAAGGGTGGCGTGCCAGGCTTCCGGACCCCAGTGGTAGCCGTGGCCGGGGGCCTCGCTGGCGCGTGCCAGCGGCGAGCCGACCATGACGGCGTCCGCACCGCAGGCGAGGGCCTTGGCGATGTCGCCGGAGCGGCCGAGGGCGCCGTCAGCGATCACGTGCACGTAGCGGCCGCCCGACTCGTCGAGGTAGTCGCGACGCGCCTCCGCGACGTCGGCGAGGGCGGAGGCCATCGGCACCTCGACGCCGAGCACGTTGCGGGTGCGCTTGGTCGCCCCGCCGCCGAAGCCGACGAGGACGCCGGCAGCGCCGGTGCGCATCAGGTGCAGCGCCGACTGGTAGGTGGCGCAGCCGCCGACGATCACCGGAACGTCGAGCTCGTAGATGAACTTCTTCAGGTTCAGCGGCTCATCGACGCCGGAGACGTGTTCTGCGGACACGGTGGTGCTGCGGATCACGAAGAAGTCGACGCCCACCTTCTCCACGACGTCGGCGAACTCCGCACAGGTCTGCGGGGACAGCGAGCCGGCGACCGGGGCACCGGCCGCACGGATCTGCGCCATGCGCTCGGTGATCAGCTCTGCCTTGATCGGCTCGGCGTACAGCGCCTGCATCCGCTTGGTTGCCGTGACCGGGTCGTCGATCTCCGCCAGCTCCGCGAGCAGGGACTCCGGGTCGTCGTAGCGCGTCCACAGGCCCTCGAGGTTCAGGACGCCGAGCCCGCCGAGGTTGCCCATGGCGATGGCCGTCGCCGGTGACATCACCGAGTCCATCGGTGCCGCGACGATCGGGAAGTCGAACGTCAGGGCGTCGATGCGCCATGACAGGTTCACCTCCTCGATGCCGCGCGTGCGCCGGGTGGGCACGATGGCGATGTCGTCGAAGCCGAAGACGGGCAGGGCTCGCTTGGAACGGCCGATCTCGATCATGGGAATGAGCTCCCTTGCTCAGGACTGCGAGGAGTAGTTGGGCGCCTCGATGGTCATCTGGATGTCGTGCGGGTGTGATTCTCGCAGCCCGGCTGCGGTGATCCGGACGAACCGGCCCTTGCTGTGGAGTTCGCCGACGGTGTTCGCGCCGGTGTAGAACATCGACTGCCGCAGGCCACCGACGAGCTGGTAGGCGACGGCGGACAGCGGCCCCCGGAACGCGACCTGGCCCTCGATGCCTTCGGGGATGAGCTTGTCGTCGCTGACGACGTCGCCCTGGAAGTAGCGGTCCTTGGAGTAGGACGCCTTGCGGCCGCGGGCAGCCATGGCTCCCAGCGAACCCATGCCGCGATAGCTCTTGAACTGCTTGCCGTTGATGAACACGAGCTCGCCGGGGCTCTCCTCGCAGCCGGCCAGCAGCGAGCCGAGCATCACGGCGTCCGCGCCGGCGACAAGCGCCTTGGCGATGTCGCCGGAGTACTGCAGGCCGCCGTCGCCGATCACGGGGACCCCGGCAGGCTTGCACGCGCGGGCAGCGTCGTAGATGGCCGTCACCTGGGGGACGCCGACGCCGGCGACAACGCGGGTGGTGCAGATCGAGCCGGGCCCGACGCCGACCTTCACGCCGTCAGCGCCGGCCTCGACGAGGGCCTTCGCTCCGGCGTAGGTGGCGATGTTGCCGCCGATGATGTCGACCTCCGCAGCAGCAGGTTCGGCCTTCAGCCGGCGGATCATGTCCAGCACGCCCTGGGAATGGCCGTGGGCCGTGTCGACGACGATGGCGTCAACGCCCGCGTCCACCAGCATCATGGCCCGCTCCCAGGCGTCCCCGAAGAAGCCGATCGCCGCACCGACGCGCAGGCGGCCCTGCGGGTCCTTGCTCGCCAGCGGGTACTTGTCGGACTTCACGTAGTCCTTCAGGGTGATCAGCCCACGCAGCCGGCCGTGGTCATCCACCAGCGGCAGCTTCTCGATCTTGTACTTCGCCAGCAGTTTGAGGGCGTCCTCGCTGCTGATCCCGGGTGGCCCGGTCACCAGCGGCATCGGGGTCATCACCTCGCCGACCGGCCGGTTCGGGTCGTCCTCGAAGCGCATGTCGCGGTTGGTGACGATGCCCAGCAGCTTCAGGTCGTTGTCGACGACCGGCACGCCGGAGATGCGGAAGTGGCCGCACATCTCGTCGACCTCGCCGATGGTGGCATCGAGGGTCGTCGTGATCGGCTGGTCGATCATGCCCGCCTCCGACCGCTTGACGCGGTCGACCTGGCTGGCCTGGTCCTCCGCTGACATGTTGCGGTGCAGGATGCCCATGCCGCCCTCGCGGGCCATGGCGATGGCCATCCGCGACTCGGTGACGGTGTCCATCGCGGAGCTCAGCAGGGGGATCCGCAGCTGGATCCTGCGGCTCACCAGGGTGGTGGTGTCGACGGCGGACGGGATGACGTCGCTCTCGTTCGGCTGCAGCAGCACGTCGTCGAAGGTCAGTCCGAGGGCTGCGAACGGCCCGGGCACTCCGGACGGCGTGAGGTCGGCAGAAATCGACACGTCTCACCAATCTGTCTGTCGGATAGCGAGTGGTCAGTGTATCGCCGCGCGAAGGGCCGACCTGCTGCCGGGTCAGCCGATGGCTGCGAAGGCCTGCATCAGCGTCGGCTGACCGAACTCGAACCCTGCGTCGAGCAGACGGGCCGGACGCACCCGTTGCCCGGTCAGCAACGCCTCCTTGACGAACTCCCGACCGAACAGCAGCTGCACTCCCGGCAAGGGAAGGGGGAGCGGGGTCGGCCGGTTGAGGTGCGCGCCGAAGGTTGCCGTGAATTCCGCGTTGCTCACCGGGTTCGGCGAGGAGAGGTTGACCGGGCCGGTGATGTCGGAGGCCAGCAGGAACTCGACGGCGCGGAGGTGGTCGATCAGGCTGATCCAGGACACGAACTGGTGGCCGCTGGCGATCTTGCCGCCGAGGCCGAGGGCGAACAGCGGCCACTGCATCGCGAGGTAGCCCCCGTCGCGGGTCAGGACCTGACCGGTGCGCAGCTTCACCGTCGGGACCGGCGAGTGGTCGGCGGCGGCCTCCCAGTCGGTGACGACCCCGCACAGGTACCCGCGGCCCGGCGGGAAGGTCTCGTCGACGATCTCTGTGCCGGTGTCGCCGTAGTAGCCGACGGCCGAACCGTTGAGCAGCCGCTGGCAGCGTCCGTCGGGGGCGAGCTGGGTGACGATCGTCAGGGTGGAGGTGGTGCGCGAGCGCCGGATCTCCGCCTTGCGCTCCTTCGTCCAGCGGACGCCGCCGATGGGCGAACCGGCAAGGTTCACCACGGCGTCGACATCGTCGAGGCCGGGGCCGTCGATCCGTCCCGCGTCAGGGTCCCAGTGCCGCTGGTCCGATGCCGTCACCGCACCGCGGACCAGTCGAACCACCTCATGTCCGGACCTGAGAAGGTGCCGGGCAAGGGCGGTTCCGATCAGCCCGGTGCTGCCGCCGATTGCTACCCGCATGCGTTGATCCTGCCACCGGCGGTCAAAGCTCACACCTGACCGTGCCAGATCACGGTCTGGAACGCGTTCCAGATGCAGAAGGTGATGGCGAACCCGAAGACCCAGTACCGCTGGCGCCGGGTGAGCGGGATGAGGGCGAGCAGGGCGAGGCTCCACGGCAGGTACCACGGGTGCAGGGCCTGTCCGAGGACGGCGATCGCCAGCGATCCCCAGGCGACGAGGCTCAGTGGACGGTCGGCGAAACGGACGCCGATCCACACCAGCACCAGCAGCAGGATGAGCGTGCCGATGCGTCCGGCCTGGACGAGGAAGCCGGTGTAGGAGCCGCCGCCGAGCTGCCAGAAGAGGGCTGCCCCCTTCGAGAGCAGCGCGAGCGGGGCCGGCGTTCCCGCCAGCCCCATCAGGTCGAGCCACTGCAGCCAGCCGAAGCCAAGGCCGGTGGCGAGGCTGACCAGCACGAAGGTGGCGAGGGTGACGACGGTGGCGACCGCCGTCCGCCGGCCCAGCAGCCACAGCCGGCGTCCGAGCGGCAGCGCTGCCAGCTGCGCTGCGACCGGCAACCCTGCGACGGCGATGACGGCGAGGCCGCCCTGTTGCTTGAACGCCATCGCGAGCCCGACCAGCACGGGGCCGGCGAGGAGGGACGTCAGCTGGCCCGGCCACCGGCAGGCGACCCAGATGGCCGCGAGGGTGAGGGCGACCATCGGGGCGTCGTTGTGGGCAGCGCCGATGAAGTGCAGCAACAGCAGCGGGTTCAGCACGCCCAGCCAGACCGCGCCACGCTCCGGCACGCCGATCAGGGCTGCGATCCGTGGCACGAGCACCAGCATCGCCGCAACGGACAGCAGCGCAGGCACCCGCATGGCCAGCACCGACCAGTACGGGTCGGCGCCGGTGAGCTGCACGACCAGCTGGTGGAGGCGGAGCGTCAGCGGCGGGTAGGCGACGCCGCTCCCGGCCCAGAGCGGGTCGACCCACGGGGCGAACGGGCTGCCCGAGGTGGCGACGCCGACAAGGTAGGGGTTGGCGCCGGTACCCAGCGTCCAGCCGAGGTCGGCGTAGAGGATGGCGTCGTTGCTCAGCACCGGCGGGACGAGCAGCAGCGGCAGGCTCCACAGCCCGAGCGTCGCCCAGCCGTTCACGGCCGGCCGTGTGCTGGTGGGACGGATGTGCCACCAGCCCCAGGTGATGGCGACGGTGCCGAGCACGATCAGGATCCGGTTGAGCGGCAGGGGAGCCGCCAGCCCGATGGCATTCACCAGCTCCGGCGGCCAACCGTCCGCTGCGAAGGAGAACTCGGGATGGCACCCGCCCCAGGCGAGGGCGATGGCACCGAAGAACCCGGACCACACCCCGGGCGAGCGCAGCGTGGCTGCGTGGCTCCCGGTCACGACTCGGCGGCGATGGCCTCGTGGTGTCGCACGACTTCGGCGACCACGAACTCCAGCCACTTCTCGGCGAACTCGGGGTTCAGCTGCGCACGGACGGCGAGGTCGCGGAGGCGGGCGATCTGCTGCTCCTCGCGGTCGGGGTCGGCGGGGGCGAGCCCGCGGACCTTCTTGAGCACCCCGACCTGCTGGGTGATCTTGAACCGCTCAGCGAGCAGGCAGATGATCGCGGCGTCCAGGTTGTCGATGGAGCCGCGCAGCCGTTCGAGTTCAGGGTCGCTCTGCACGCGCTCAGCTTATGGGATGCGTCGGGACGCTCAGGGAGCTGCGATGGTGGGCAGAATGCCGAGGGCCACCAGCCCGTAGGCGAGCGCTGTGCCGACAGCCAGTCCGAGCCCGAGCCGGGCGACCAGCACAAGGGCGCCCTTCCGCTTGCCGATGAAGACGATCGCCGCGACAAGGGCGCCGATTCCGCCGACGACAAGGCCGATCGTCGGCCGGTAGACGGTGACGCCAAGAGCGACAGCGAGCCCGACCATGGTCAGGGCCGCTGCCGGCCCCTGGACGGCTGACTTCGGGTCGTAGCTGGCGGGACTCATGCCCTCACCCTAGGGCGCCCACCCCTTACGAAAAGGGCAAGAAAGGGGACAGTCCCCTTTCTTGCCCCTTTTCGTACGGTT
>JAOATP010000008.1:0-23617 GCA_030158185.1 Propionicimonas sp. | reverse complement strand
GTTCAGGTCCGTCAGGCGATGACGTCGCCGGGGGAGGTGTTCGCGGGGATGCCGGTGACGATGGAGTTCGGTGGCACGTCCTTCACGACGAGCGCGTTCGAGCCGACCTTTGTACCGTCGCCGATGGTGATCGGGCCGATGATCTTCGCGCCCGCGCCCAGCAGGACGTTGTTGCCGATGGTGGGGTGGCGCTTGAACCGTCCGCGGGAACGGCCGCCGAGGGTCACCTGGTGGTACATCAGGACGTCGTCGCCGACCTCCGCGGTCTCACCGATGACCACACCCATCCCGTGGTCGATGAAGAACCGGCGTCCGATGACGGCTCCGGGATGGATCTCGATCCCGGTGAAGAACCGGGAGAGCTGGGACAGTACCCGCGCGAGCGGCTTGCCGGCCGGCCCGGACATCCACAGGCGGTGCGCCAGGCGGTGCACCCACACCGCGTGGATGCCGGGGTAGGTCAGTGCCACAAGGATCTTCGAGGTGGCAGCGGGGTCCTCGCGGAGAGCGGTCTCCAGGTCTTCGGAGACCCGCCCCCGCGCGGACTGCAGGATAGCGGCGAGATTCACGCGTCCAGTAGATCGGCGTAGAGCACGGTAGACAAGTACCGTTCGCCGAAGGACGGGATGATCACGACGATCGTCTTGCCTGCGTTCTCGGGACGCGCGGCGAGCTCACCGGCTGCTGCGAGAGCCGCGCCGGAGGAGATGCCGACCAGCAGGCCCTCCTCACGGGCAGCCCTGCGGGCCCACTCGACGGCGGTCTCACTGCTCTGCGGCAGCACCTCGTCGATCACCGAACGGTCGAGGATCTCGGGGATGAAGTTGGCCCCGATGCCCTGGATCTTGTGGGGGCCCGGCGCCCCGCCGGACAGCAGCGGGGACTCGCTGGGCTCGACGGCGATGATCCTCACCTCGGGCTTGCGCTCCTTCAGTGCCTGGCCGACACCGGTGATGGTGCCGCCGGTGCCGACGCCGGCCACGACGTAGTCGACAAGGCCTTCGGTGTCGTCCCAGATCTCCACGGCCGTCGTCCTGCGGTGGATGTCGGGATTGGCCGGGTTGGCGAACTGGCGGGCGAGGATCGCACCCGGGGTCTCCGCTGCGACCTGCTCGGAACGGGCAACAGCACCCTTCATGCCCTCGGAGCCGGGCGTCAGCACCAGCTCGGCGCCGAAGGCGCGCAGCAGCGCACGTCGCTCCTTGCTCATGGTCTCCGGCATGGTGAGGATCACCGTGTAGCCGCGGGCTGCGCCGACGAAGGCGAGCGCGATGCCGGTGTTGCCGGAGGTCGCCTCGACGATGGTGCCGCCGGGCTGCAGCTGGCCACTGGCCTCCGCTGCGTCGATGATCGCGACGCCGATCCGGTCCTTGACCGAATTGGCCGGGTTGTAGAACTCCAGCTTGGCCAGCACGATCGCCTGGCTGTCGCCGTAGAGCCGGTTGATCTTCACCAGCGGGGTGCGCCCGATCAGTTTGGTCGCGTCCTCGAAGTAAGCCATGTCACTGTTCCTGTTCTGCTGTTGTCTTCTGCTGTGGGTGATCGGTGTTCAGGTCGGGTCAGACCTGGGCCAGCGCCTGGTCCAGATCGGCGATGAGGTCGTCGATGTGCTCGATGCCCAGGCTGAGCCGCACCATCTCCGGTGCGACCCCTGCCGCTACCAGTTCGTCCTCGGTCAGCTGGGAGTGGGTGGTGGTGGCGTTGTGGATGGCCAGTGACTTCGCGTCACCGATGTTGGCCAGGTGCGAGAACAGCTCCAGCGCCTCGATGAACGTCGAGCCTGCCTCACGGCCGGCCTTCAGCCCGAAGGCGAGGATGCCGCCGTACCCGCGTCCGGTGAAGATGCGGTCGGCGATGGCCTTGTCCGGCGAGGACTCCAGGCCCGGGTAGTTCACCCAGGCAACCTTGTCGTGGCCCTCGAGGTACTGCGCGGCCGCGAGGGCGTTGGACGAGTGGCGCTCGATGCGCAGGTGGAGGGTCTCGAGGCCCTGCAGGAACAGCCAGGCGTTGAACGGCGAGATTGCTGCGCCGGTGTTGCGCAGCAGCACCGTCCGGGCCCGGATGATGTAGGCGGCCGGTCCGGCTGCTTCGGTCCACACCACACCGTGGTAGGCCGGGTCGGGCGCCGTCAGGCCGGGGAACCGGTCGGCGTGGGCCGCCCAGTCGAACGTGCCGGAGTCGACGAGGATGCCGCCGATCGAGGTGCCGTGGCCGCCGATGTACTTGGTGGCCGAATGGACGGCGATGTCGACACCGTGCTCGAAGACCTGCGCGAGGATCGGCGTGGTCACGGTGGCGTCCACGATGAAGGGGAGTCCGAGCGCGTGGGCGGCGGCGCTCCAGGCGTCGAGGTCGATCACGTTGATCGCCGGGTTGCCGATGGTCTCGCCGAAGACCAGCTTGGTCTTGTCGTCGACGACAGCCGCGAGTTCCTCGGGCTTGTTCGGGTCGACGAACCGGACCTCGATGCCGTACTGCGGCAGGGTGTGGGCGAACAGGGCGTAGGTGCCGCCGTAGAGGGTGGAGAGGGCGACGATGTTGTCGCCGGCGTAAGTCAGGTTCAGCACGGCGTAGGTGACCGCAGCGGAACCGGAGGCCGTAGCCAGGGCGCCGATGCCACCCTCGAGGGCGTTCACCCGGGCCTCGAACACCGACTGGGTGGGGTTCATGATGCGGGTGTAGATGTTGCCGGGCACCTTCAGTGCGAACAGGTCGGCAGCGTGCTCGGTGTCGTCGAACACGTACGACGTGGTCTGGTAGATCGGCACGGCGCGGGCGTTGGTGGCCGAGTCCGCCTCCTCCTGGCCGGCGTGGACGGTGAGGGTGTCGGGATGCTGGGGTTTCGGGTTCTGGGACATTTTCGCTCCTGTGTCAATGGTGCTTGCTGTGGTGATGCCGGGACTTCCAGGCCGGTGCGGCCGGTGCGGGTGAGGGTGTGCCTCAGGCGGATCCGGACGCGGATCAGCGAAGGCGGTGAGTGGCGATTTCGTGTTGCGGGAGCGGCTGTTCAGCGCATTCGACAACACACCATCGACGGCAGGCAGCGACAGCACAGGGTCGCGGAGCGCATCGAGGACATGGCCGGAGACTATCGGGGCGTCCATTGAATGGTCAATCGGGTCTTGGAATACGAGAAGGCCGGTCGGCAATAGACTCTGCTGCCATGAGTGCAGAACACGATCTGGTGCTGGTGGTCGACTACGGCGCCCAGTACGCCCAACTCATCGCGCGCCGCGTGCGCGAGGCGAAGGTGTACTCCGAGATCGTTTCGCACACGATGAGCGTCGCCGACATGCTGGCCCGGAAGCCGAAGGCGATCATCCTCTCCGGCGGCCCCAGCTCGGTGTACGAGCCCGGCGCCCCGCAGCTGGACGTGACCATGCTCACCGCCGACGTCCCGGTGTTCGGCATCTGCTACGGCTTCATGGCCATGGCCCAGGCCCTCGGCGGCACCGTCGCCCGCACCGGCCAGCGTGAGTACGGCCGCACCACGGTCGAGGTCCTCGCTCCCGGCCGGCTGCTGGACGGACTGCCCTCGACCCTGAGTTCGTGGATGTCCCACGGCGACGAGGTCACCGCGGCCCCGGCCGGTTTCACCGTCAACGCCCGCTCGCCGCGGGCTACCGTCGCGGCCTTCGAGAATGACGAACTGCGGCTGGCCGGCGTCCAGTGGCACCCGGAGGTGCTGCACTCCGAGCACGGCCAGAAGGTGCTTGAGCACTTCCTGCTCGACATCGCGGGGTGCCGTCCGACGTGGACGAGCTTCAACATCGCCGACGACCAGATCGCGCGCATCAAGGCAGAGGTGGGGGACGCGCGGGTGCTGTGCGCGCTGTCCGGCGGTGTGGACTCCGCCGTCGCTGCCGCCCTTGTACAGGCGGCGATCGGTGATCAGCTGACCTGCGTGTTCGTCGACCACGGCCTGCTGCGCAAGGGCGAGGCGGAACGCGTCGAGACCGACTTCGTTGGCGCCACCGGCGTCCAGCTCGTGGTAGCGAACGAGCAGGACCGGTTCCTGAACGCACTGGCAGGGGTGAGTGACCCGGAGACCAAGCGGAAGATCATCGGCAGGGAGTTCATCCGGACGTTCGAGGACGAGGCGCGCAAGATCAACGCCTCCGGACCGATCGACTACCTGGTGCAGGGCACGCTCTACCCCGACGTGGTCGAATCGGGCGGTGGCGAGGGTGCTGCCAACATCAAGAGCCACCACAACGTTGGCGGACTTCCCGACGACCTGCAGTTCACGCTGATCGAGCCGCTGCGCACCCTTTTCAAGGACGAGGTGCGCCAGGTCGGTCGCCAGCTGGGGCTGCCCGAGCACATCGTCGACCGGCACCCGTTCCCGGGCCCCGGCCTGGGCATCCGCATCGTCGGAGCGGTGGACGCCGAGCGCCTGCGGATTCTGCGGGAGGCCGACGCGATCGTGCGCGAGGAGACGACGCTCGCCGGCCTCGACCACGACATCTGGCAGTTCCCGGTCGTGCTGCTGGCCGACGTCCGCTCGGTCGGGGTGCAGGGCGACGGTCGCACCTACGGCCACCCGATCGTGCTGCGCCCGGTGTCCAGCGAGGACGCGATGACCGCCGACTGGAGCCGGCTGCCCTACGACCTGCTGGAGCGGATCAGCACCCGGATCACCAACGAGGTGCCCGAGGTCAACCGTGTCGTCCTTGACGTCACGAGCAAGCCGCCGGGCACCATCGAGTGGGAATGAAGAGTCAGCGGTAGTCGGACGGCGGGGTGCTGTTGTTGCTGCCGCTGAACATCTTCTTCAGGTCGTCGAAGCCGGTCGGGCCACCCTCCTCGAGCGGCAGCACGAGCCACAGGGCGATGTAGATGACAAGGACGACGCCGAAGAACAGCGACAGGACGACGGCGAGGATCCGCACGATGCTGGCATCAATGCCGAACGAGCGGGCGACGCCGCCGCAGACGCCGGCGATCATCTTGTCCGAGGCGGAACGGGTGAGCGGTTGGTTCATTGGTTCTTTCCTTTCGAGAAACTTCAGTTGTTGTGATTTCGCGAGAGCAGGAGCATGCCCACGCCGATGACGACCATTCCCGCGGGGGCGAGTACCCCCACCAGGCTCCAGTCGACATGTCCATAGCTGTTCCACATCCCGAGCCCGGCGAGGGCAAGGGCGAGGACGCCGAAGGCGAAGGCTGCGCGGTCCCCGGTCATCTGCGCACCGCCACTTCACCGAAATCGACGTCCACCGTGACCTTCAGGGTGGGCGCACCAGGGATCGTCGCCGGGTAGCTGTTCACCCCGGAGAGGTCGAAGCCGTCGCGGCTCACCCCTTCGGTGTCGAACGACCCGGCGCTGACCTTCCAGGTCACCTCACTGGTGACATCCGCAGGCAGGGTGAGATCCACGGAGCCGGCGTTGACCTTGATCGTCAGGTGGCGATCGGCGGTCAGGTCCAGCTTGCTGAGATCGAGCGCGACATCACCGGCGGTCACGGTCACGTCGGAGAGCTCGCTACCGGTCGTGACGACCCGATGGTAGTCGCCGACATCGGCGAGCCGGATCGCCGAGGCCGAGCCCATCATCGACGCCGTGACAAGCCCGGCGATGATGGTTGCCGGGAGCAGGAGGGGCGGGCGTCCCGAGCGCGCCGTGAGGAGCAGGGTGAGGCCGAGGGCAGCGAGGACGGCGGAGCCGTAGGCGAGCGGGGTGGCAGGCAGGCCGGCAAGCCCGAGCATCACGACGACGAAGATGCCGACTCCCACGAGGGCGATCGCCAGCCCCCAGGGCTGCCACCGGCGACGTCGGGCGGCCAGGACGGCCGGCGGTTCGTTGTCGCGAACAACGAGGTCGGAGACGGGGTCGGTGTACGGCTGCGTCCAGCGCTGCTCCGCCGGTGCCGGCAGCGCCACGTCCTCGTAGCCGGGCGTCTGCTGTTCGGCCATCCGGACGCGCCAGGCGTCGGCTGCCCGCTCGAACGGGGTGGGCTCGGGTGGCGGTGCGGGACGGGTCTGTCCGTGGTTGCGGAAGCCGAAGAACCAGACGGCGAAGATGATCAGCACCGGACCGAGCCCGACACCGCCGGAGCTGGTGAGGCCGACGATGACGACGAGGGCGCCGATGGTTGCTGCGATCACGGTCGGGGTCGACCACGAGCGGGTGAAGGGCAGGTACCGCTGCACGGGCATCTGGGTCTGGCCCTCGCGGGGCATCAGGAGCAGGCCGGCTCCGTAGGCCGCGACGCCGAGGCCGCCGAAGAAGGCCAGCACGACGATCGCTATGCGCAGGAGGTTGGGGTCGACCCGCCAGCGCCGCGCCATGCCTGCGCAGACACCACCCACCATCGCGCCACCTCGGGGGCGGCTGATGATGACGGGGAGGTTCTCGGGCACATCACCATTCAACGCCCCCGGACGCGATCCGAGTATCGGGGGAGACCCTGAAGGCTCCCGGCATCCTGGCTGCCGGCAAAAGTCTCAGAAAGCTTTGAGAGCGGTTGCAGCACATGGGCGGTACTCCACTGGTAGCGTTCGCACAGCACGGAAATGCAGAGGTCGGCGGCACCATCTACGACACAGTGGCGCTTCCGTCGGCCCGGTCGGTGAGACAGGAGGGCAGCGGAGTGGTGAGGTTCACCGTGGGGCACTCGGCGCCGACCCTCGAGGATGTTGCCCGGATCGCGGGAGTCTCCCGTGCAACCGTCTCGCGTGTGGTCAATGGCGGCACTCTCGTTGCCGCGAAGACCACAGAGGCCGTCCGTGAGGCCATCACCCAGCTCGACTACCACCCCAACCGCGCAGCCCGCGCCCTCGTGACCCGTCGGACGGGCGTGATCGCCGTGATCGTGCCGGAGACCGACGAGCGGGTGTTCGCTGATCCCTACTTCCCGCAGGTGTACCACGGCGCACTCCAGGCCTTCAGCGACTCGGACGTACAGGTCGTGCTGGCGATGTCCCAGCCCGGGGACAACGCCTCCCGCATGGTGCGCTACCTCGAGTCAGGGCACGTGGACGGTGCTCTCATCGCGTCCCACCACGGGCCGTCGCTGGCGCAGGCACTGGCGCATTCGTGGCAGCCGGTGGTGTTCATCGGCGACCCCGAGGTGCCGGGCGTGCCCTATATCGAACTCGACAACCGGGCTGCCGCACGGGTGGCGACACAGCACCTGATCGAACGGGGCTCCCGCCGTATCGGCACCATCACCGGACCACTGGACATGGGCTCAGCCCGCCAGCGCCTTGAGGGCTTCCGGGAGGCCATGGCCGAAGCAGGACTGGACGGCGACCTGTACGTCGAAGGCGGCTACAACGCCCAGAGCGGTCAGGTGGTCGAGCAGCTTCTCGACCGTGCCCCTGACCTCGACGGGGTGTTCGCTGCGAACGACCTGATGGCTGTGACCGCCATGGGAGTGCTGCAGCGGCTCGGACGGCGCGTGCCGGAGGATGTCAGGATCATCGGGTTCGACGACGCATCCATCGGACGCCAGTGCACGCCGCAGCTCTCGACGATGACCAACCCTGCGGCGGAGCACGCGCGGGCGGCAGCGGAGTTGCTCATCGAGATCCTCGCCGGTGGACTGCCGGAGACCCGCAACCTCATGGCGGCGAGCCAGCTGGTGGTACGCGGCTCCACATGAGCACAGAACTGCAGCCGCGATCCACGCGTCCGCTGAATGCGGCCTGGGTCGGCGGGGTCTGCGCCGGCCTTGCCGATCACCTCGGCTGGTCGGTGCTGCTGTTGCGGGTGGTCGCTGTCGTCCTCGCCGCCATCGGGCTCGTCGGGGTCGCCATCTACTTCGCACTCTGGCTGGTGATGCCGCCGTCGGCCGAACAGCGCTCGGCTCCCGGCCTCGAGGCGAACACCCGCAAGGGGCTGCGTCCCCGCGGTTCGGTGAACCTGACCCCCGTTGACCTCGGGATGGCCAGCGCCCTCGGACTGCTCGGCGTCGGGCTTCTGTGGATGCTCCAGGCCTCGGTCTTCGCCCTGCCGGCCTGGGTGCTGCTGGCCGGCCTGTTGGCTGCGGCCGGGCTCGGCCTGATCTGGTGGCAGGCCGACCACCTGTCCACGAAGGAGTTGCGCCGGGGCTCCGGCTGGCGGCGGCTGCTCGCGCCCCTGATGGCCCACTGGACGACCCTTGTGACCATCGGGGTGGGACTCGTTGCCGTGACGGCTGCTGTCGCGGTCATCGTGGTCGCACAGCCTGCGCTCGGTGAGGTGGCACGCACGCTGCTGGTGCTCGGGCTGGCCGTCGTCGGACTGTTGCTGGCGGTGCTGCCCTGGATCCTCAGCGTCCGGCAGGCCCTTGCGCAGGCGCGCGACGATGCGCTGGTCGCCGACGCGAGGGCCGACATGGCTGCCCACCTGCACGACTCGGTCCTGCAGACCCTCGCGCTGATCCAGCGCAGGGCCGGCGACCCGAAGGCCGTGACGGCGCTGGCACGGCGTCAGGAGCGCGAACTGCGGCAGTGGCTCTACGGCGAGAGCCTCGGCTCCGCGACTCTCTCCGAGGCGTTGTCCGCGGAGATCATCGACGTGGAGGACCGCCACGGCGTCGACGTCGAACTGGTCAGCGTCGGCGACTGTGAACTGACCCCTGACGTGACAGCCGTCGTGAAGGCAGCCAGGGAGGCCATGGTGAACGCCGCCAAGCATTCGGGGGCGGAACGGATCGACGTCTACGCCGAGGCCGATCCCGACCTGCTGTCGGTGTACGTGCGCGACCGCGGGACGGGCTTCGACCTCGCAGACGTCGAGGATGACCGCATGGGAGTCCGCGGTTCGATCATCGAGCGGGTGAAACGCGTCGGCGGACGGGCGATAATCAGGACGGCGCCCGGTGAGGGCACCGAAGTCAGACTGGAGCTGCCGCGATGACCGAGTCAGAGACCCCGACGACCCCCGCTGTCCGGCGGGTGGTGATCGTGGACGACCATGCCATGTTCCGGAGCGGCGTCCGCCACGACATCGGCGACCGGGTGCACCTGGTCGGCGAGGGTGAGGACGTACCGTCCGCCGTTGCAGCGATCCTCGCGGCTGCGCCCGACGTCGTGCTGCTCGACGTCCACCTTCCCGGTGGGGGAGGCATGGAGGTCATCAAGCAGGTGATCGCCGTCGAGCCGACCGTGAAGTTCCTCGCGCTGTCGGTCTCCGACGCGGCTGAGGACGTGATCGGCGTGATCCGCGCGGGTGCCCGCGGGTACGTCACCAAGTCGATCTCCGCAGACGACCTCGTGGAGGCCATCGGACGGGTGGCCGAGGGCGACGCCGTGTTCAGCCCCCGGCTGGCAGGCTTCGTGCTGGACGCGTTCTCCGGGGCCATCGACGTGGCCAGCATCGACGAGGACCTCGACCGGCTGAGCATCAGGGAGCGCGAGGTGCTGCGGCTGATCGCCCGCGGTTACGCGTACAAGGAGATCGCCCGCGAGCTGTTCATCTCCATCAAGACGGTGGAGACCCACGTCAGCAGCGTGCTGCGCAAGCTCCAGTTGTCGAACCGCCACCAGCTGACGCGCTGGGCGACCGACCGCAAGCTCGTCTGAGTTCCCCTTCTTCTTCTCGAGTTGTCAGAACCTCAGGTCGCCAGGGCGTCCTATGGTTCTGACAACTCGGGGGACGGGGATCAGCGGCGGCGCTGGATCAGGTTGTAGATCCACAGGACGAGGACCGAACCGCCGATCGCGAGCAGCCACGACCAGATCGAGAAGAAGCCGGTGACGCCACGGTCGAAGACGGCCGATCCGATCCAGCCGCCGACGACACCGCCGATGAGGCCGATGACGAGGGAGGAGATCCAGCCACCCTTCTCCTTCATGATCGACTTCGCGATCGCTCCGGCGATGAGACCCATGATGATCCAGGCAATGAAGTTCATGTCCTTCACGTTAGGCGGGGAACGGCCTTTCGCGTATCGGGTCTGTCCACCACTCGACCCTGAGCGGACGGTGGGGGCGAGCCCCGGCAATCGGTGGGGGTGCGGCGGCGTAGGCTTGCCGGGCCATGTCAGAGACCCTCTTCCCGGACCTGTTCAGCGCGGCCTTCGAGCCGCCCGTCCGGCCTGCCCCCACCGGGCAGCCGGCGGCCGGTGACCAGGCAACGACAGCCCAGGAACGGGCGGCTCGGCGCCAGGTGCGCGAGGACGAACTGCTCGAGGGCCTGAACGCGCCGCAGCGCCAGGCCGTCGTGCACGCCGACAGCCCCGTGCTGGTCGTTGCGGGCGCCGGCTCCGGCAAGACAAGGGTGCTGACCCGGCGGATCGCGCACCTGGTGGGCGTCCGGAGGGTGCATCCGGGCTCGATCCTCGCGATCACGTTCACGAACAAGGCCGCAGCGGAGATGCGGCACCGGGTGGTCGAACTGGTCGGCAATCGGGCCAAGATGATGTGGGTCTCCACCTTCCACTCCGCCTGCGTCCGCATCCTGCGCAGCGACATCAGCCGGTTCGGCATGAGCCGCACGTTCTCGATCTACGACGACACCGACTCCAAGCGCCTGATGACCCTCGTGCTGCGCGAGCTCGAGCTCGACCCGAAGCGCTACCCGGTGCGGGCGGTGATGAACTGGGTCTCCAACTGCAAGAACGAGATGGTCGACCACGAGACGGCGCGGAGCCGGGTGACCGAAGGGTCCACCGAGGCAACCTACGCCGACGCCTACGCCGAGTACCAGCGACGCCTGAAGGCTGCGAACTCCCTCGACTTCGACGACCTGATCATGACCGCCGTCCACCTGCTGCAGGCTTTCCCCGACCTGCGCGAGCAGTACCGGCGGCGCTTCCGCCACGTGCTCGTCGACGAGTACCAGGACACCAACCACGCCCAGTACGCCCTCGTCCGTGAGCTCTGCGGGGTCAGCGCGGACGCGGTGGAGGGACCGGAGGTCGACCCGCCGGAGCTGATGGTCGTCGGCGACTCCGACCAGTCGATCTACGCGTTCCGTGGCGCGACGATCCGCAACATCCTCGACTTCGCCACCGACTTCCCCGGCGCCCGCACGGTCGTCCTCGAACAGAACTACCGGTCGACGCAGAACATCCTGAACGCTGCCAACGCCGTGATCACGCGCAACCCGGGACGGCCGGAGAAGCGGCTGTGGTCGGACGCGGGTGACGGTGACCTGCTGGTGGGCTACGTCGCCGACACCGAGCACGACGAGGCGCAGTTCGTCGCAGAGGAGATCGACCGGCTCACCGATGCCGGCACGTCGCGTCCCGGTGATGTGGCGGTCTTCTACCGCACCAACGCGCAGTCGCGAGCCTTCGAGGAAGTGTTCATCAGGGTGGGCATGCCCTACCGGGTGGTCGGCGGCGTCCGGTTCTACGAGCGCAAGGAGGTGCGCGACGCGATCTCGTACCTGCGGGCGATCGCGAACCCCGACGACGACGTGTCGGTGCGCCGGGTGCTGAATGTGCCGCGTCGAGGCATCGGTGACCGCGCGGAGGCGATGATCGAGGCCTTCGCCGCGTCCGAGCAGATTTCCTTCGGAGCAGCCCTCGACCGGGCCGACGAAGCACCGGGCATCGCGGTCCGGTCGCTGAACCAGGTGCGCGGGTTCGCTGCGCTGCTGGCCGGCTACCGGCAGAAGGTCGCGGACGGGGTGCCGGCAGACGAGATCCTCGCAGGGATCCTGAAGGACTCCGGCTACCTCACCGAACTCACGAGTTCCACAGATCCCCAGGACGAGAGCCGGGTCGAGAACCTTGTGGAACTGGTCAGCGTCGCCGGCGAGTTCGTCGCTGCTGCCCATGCCGTCGACGTGCCGGAGGACGAGAGCGAACTCGCTGCCGGCGCCCCCGAGCCGGACGACTCGCTGCCGGCCTTCCTCGAGCGGATCGCGCTGGTCGCCGACTCCGACCAGATCCCCGACAACGACCCCGAGGCGGCCGGCGTCGTGACGCTGATGACCCTGCACACTGCGAAGGGCCTCGAGTTCAACACGGTGTTCCTCACCGGCTTCGAGGACGGGATCTTCCCGCACCAGCGGGCCCTCGTCGACAAGAACGAACTCGAGGAGGAGCGCCGGCTGGCCTACGTCGGCATCACGCGCGCCCGCCAGCGGCTGTACCTCACACGGGCCAGCGTCCGGTCGCAGTGGGGTGCACCGCAGTACAACCCGCCGAGCCGGTTCACCGACGAGATCCCCGCGCACCTGATCGACTGGCGGCGCCTCGGCATCGTCCGCACCAGCTACGCCTCACAGGCCGCTGCGCGGAGTGAGGAGGCCTGGCGCTCCACGGTGAGCTTCGGTGCGCGTCCCGCGATCAAGACGGTTGCTTCCGTCGATGTCGGTGACCGGGTGCTGCACACGACGTTCGGGATGGGGACGGTCATCGCGACCTCAGGGGCCGGCGACGGTGCGAAGGCCGATGTGGACTTCGGGTCGACCGGCGTGAAGCGGCTGTCCCTCAAGCACGCTCCGATGGAGAAGCTTTGATCCTCAGGCCGCTGACGCGTCCTTCGTCAAGACTCGCTCCGCTGTTCGCCGCTGGCGCGTCGAGCAGCGTCGTCGTCTAGTCTCAGCCGTCGGTGGGGGCGTCGGTGTTCGGGTCGCCCTTGCGGTTCGCCTCGGGGTTCCAGCCGATGTATTCCATCGGGTTGCTGCCGTGGCCGTTCTTGTAGAGCGAGAAGTGCAGGTGGCACGCGGTGGAGAGGCCGGTGCTGCCGACGTGGCCGATCATGTCGCCCTTGTCGACCTTCTGGCCGAGCTTCACGACAAAGCTCGTCATGTGCAGGTAGGCGGTCTGGACGTTCACGCCGTTGATGTCGCCGTGGTCGATGCGCACGTTGTTGCCGGAGCCACCGCTGTAACCACTGGAGGCCTTCACGACAACGCCGGTCTGCGCAGCGTAGATGGGCTGGCCGCACTTGCCGCCGATGTCGTCACCGTCGTGCAGGCGCATGTAGTGGAGGATCGGGTGCATCCGCATGCCGAAGGGGGAACCCACACCGCCCTCGGTCGGCCACAGGAACTTGCCGAGGCTCTTCAGCCGCTCGATCTCCTTGGTGATCAGGGTGGCGTCGCCGCTGAGTTCGCTGGCGCGGGCGTCGAGGGCCGCGTCCTGCTGGGTCGCGACGATGTCCTCGCCGCTTTCGCTGAGCAGGTAGGCACGCTCGGCCGCCAGGTCGGACAGCGACGGGGCCGCCGTCCCGCTTGCTGCTGCGACGGCGGGGATGCTGGCGATGGCGAGGGCGCCGTTGTCTGCGAAGGCCGTGCCGATCGAGTTCGTCGAGGAGGTGGTGAAGGCACCGAAGCCGGCAACGGCGATTCCTGAGACAACCACCACGGTCACGCCCCGCTTGAGCAGGTTGCGCAGGTGGGTGGCGGAGAAGCGCTTGCTCGTTGCCTCGGCACCGGAGTTTCCGGGGAGCGCGCGACGCGGCTTGTCAGCCCGCAGTCGTGGAACGATCACTTGTCTCCCGTTCAGAGTCCCCGTTGGTACCGCAATGCCCACCCCAAGCAGGCAGAGCCAAGCTTAGCATTTCCTTGGCTGTTTCTCAGAATCTCTCAGAATCTGGGTAGAAGGTGTCAGAGGCGGCATCAACCCGGTGCAACCGGGGTACCCGCCCACTAGGCTCGGCAGGACTTCGCCGGCGGCGGGGAAGAGTAGGGACGGAGTCGGAGTGGATCTGTTCGAGTACCAGGCACGAGAGCTGTTCGAGGCGCACGGCGTCCCGGTGTTGCGCGGCATCACCGCCCGCAGCCCCGAGGAGGCACGGGCGGCTGCCACAGAACTCGGCACTCCGGTCGTCGTGGTCAAGGCCCAGGTGAAGACCGGTGGCCGGGGCAAGGCCGGTGGCGTGAAGCTCGCGCGTTCAGCCGATGAGGCAGCGGAACGTGCCGGCGAGATCCTCGGCCTTGACATCAACGGCCACAGGGTTGACACCGTCATGATCGCCGAGGGCGCGAACATCGCCGAGGAGTACTACTTCTCGCTGCTGCTGGACCGCTCGACCCGCACGTACCTGGCCATGTGCTCCACCGACGGCGGCATGGACATCGAGACGCTGGCACGGGAACGTCCCGACGCGCTCGCCCGCGTCGCGGTCGACCCGCTGGTGGGCCTTGATGCAGCCAAGGCGGACGAGATCGTCGCGGCCGCCGGCTTCCGTGAGGATGACCGCGCAGAGGTCGCTCGCGTCCTTGTCCTGCTCGGCGACGTCTACCGCGTCAACGACGCGACGCTGGTCGAGGTCAACCCGCTGGTGAAGACCGGTGAAGGGCGCATCGTCGCGCTCGACGGCAAGGTCACCCTCGACGGCAACGCAGCCTTCCGCCACCCCGAGTGGGACGCGTACGCAGATGAGTCGGCGGACGACGAGCTCGAGGTGAGGGCGCGGGCGAAGAACCTCAACTACGTGAAGCTCGACGGCTCCGTCGGCATCATCGGCAACGGCGCGGGCCTGGTGATGAGCACCCTCGACGTGGTCGCCGCAGCGGGCAAGAACCTGCCCGGCCAGCCCAGACCGGCCAACTTCCTCGACATCGGGGGCGGCGCTTCTGCCCAGGTGATGGCCAACGGCCTCGACATCATCTTGTCCGACCCGCAGGTGAAGGTGGTCTTCGTCAACGTGTTCGGCGGCATTACCGCCTGCTCCGAGGTGGCCAAGGGCATCATCGATGCCCTCGGCATGCTGGGGGAGCGGGCCACCCGGCCGATCGTTGTCAGGCTGGACGGCAACGCCGTCGAGATCGGCCGGCACATGCTGACCGAGGCGGCGCACCCCCTGGTGCAGCTCGCGGACACGATGGACGAGGCTGCCCGCCGGGCCGCCGAGCTGGCCGCAGCGGCCGAATAAGGGGAATCGCAGATGTCGATCTGGTTGGACCAGCGCAACAAGGTCATCGTCCAGGGCATGACCGGCTCGGAGGGCCGCAAGCACACCCAGCGGATGATCGCGGCAGGCACCCGTATCGTCGGCGGCGTCACCCCCGGCAAGGGCGGGCAGTCGGTCATCTTCGAGGAGGACGGCGTCCCCGTCTTCAACTCCGTCCTCGAGGCGAAGCAGGCCACCGGAGCCAACACGTCCGTCGTCTTCGTCCCTGCCGCCTACACGCGTCAGGCAGTGATGGACGCCGTGGATGCTGCCCTCGACCTCGTCGTCGTGATCACCGAGGGCGTCCCGGTCAAGGACACCGCGGAGTTCGTCGCCTACGCCGCCGAGTCCGGGCACACCCGGCTGCTCGGCCCGAACTGTCCCGGCCTGATCTCGCCCGGGAAGTCGAACGTCGGCATCATCCCGCCGTCGATCTCCGGCCCCGGGCGCATCGGGCTGGTGTCGAAGTCGGGGACGCTGACCTACCAGATGATGTTCGAGCTGCGGGACATCGGCTTCTCCACGGCCGTCGGCATCGGCGGCGACCCGGTGAACGGCAGCACCCACATCGACGCGCTCACTGCCTTCGAAGCCGACCCGGAGACCGATGCGATCGTGCTGATCGGCGAGATCGGCGGCGACGCGGAGGAGCGGGCTGCCGCCTACATCGCCGATCACATCACCAAGCCTGTCGTCGGTTATGTGGCCGGGTTCACGGCGCCGGTCGGCAAGACGATGGGTCACGCCGGCGCGATCGTCACCGGATCGGCGGGCACCGCACGGGCGAAGAAGGCTGCGCTGGAGGCGTCAGGGGTGCGCGTGGGTCGGACGCCGAGCGAGACGGCTGCCCTGATGCGAGAGGTGATCGCGGGGCTGCACTAGGGCTGGGCTGGGCCGCGGCTCAGGATGCCTGGCTGGCCCGCTCGCCGGCACGGACCGCGACCTTCGCCCAGTCGGCGTTGGAGAAGTCGAAGCTGGTGGACGGGTTGGCCAGCAGGTAGACGAGGCGGGTGTCAACGCTCAGCACGGCGACCCGGAAGACCACGGTGTTGGTGCCGGTCTTCTGCGTGACCAGATAGGTCGAGCCGCTGATCTTCGCACCGTTGGCCCCGGTTCCCTTGACCGCAGGGCCTTCCTTCACGGTTGCCGTCGGCGCGCGGTCGGCGCAGCCGGTGAGGTTCTTGTCCAGCTTGCCCGCGAGGGTGCTGACACCCTTGGCGTCCGGGAAGGTGTAGACGACCTGGTCAACCCCGAAGCCCTGCGGCGCGCTGCTGTCGTCGGCCAGCAGCAGCGTGCGCTGTCCGACCGACTGGGTGCCGGCCACCGTCTTCAGGTTGATCGCCTCGCACAGGCTGCCGACGACGTCGAGGGTCGTCTTCGGTTCTGTGGCGCCCCAGCGTCCTGCGCCGGGGGTGATGCGCGGCAGGTCGGCAGGAACGAGCCAGCCGAACGGGTTGCCCGCAGGCGGCACCGATGTGGCCACGGAGATGCTGCCGGGGCAGGTGCCCAGCTCGCCGCCGCAACCGCGGCTGAGCGCAGCTGCCGCGGCATTGGCAAGGTCGGAAGCTGTCACCGCTGTGGCTGTGGTGACGTCGATCAGGCTCACGCTGCGGCCGGTGCGGCTGATCAGCAGCGAGTGGAACTGGTCGGTCTGCTCCTGGACGGTCAGCCGGACGACCTCCGCGGAGTCGGCAAGGCCGGTGATCGTGTTCGCACCGGTGATGAGGGCGACGGTGTCCGCGCAGCTGCCGGCCTGGACCAGCCGGGCGGCGTAGGCCTGGGTCGCTGTCGCGTCGTCTGCGTAGACGTCGATGGCCTGGACGACAGTGTCAGCCGGCGAACTGGAGGCGGTGACCTTCCGCGAGGGACTCCGCTGGGCCACCGGCAGGCCGTCCGCCGTTGCGGGCAGGCACAAGGGGCGCAGTCCGGCAGCATCGACGTTGGGGTCGACCCAGGCCACGCCACCGAGGGTGCCGAGGTCGGCAGCGGTGAGGAACGGGTCCTGGGCAACGGCGGTGCCGCTCTCGCTGGGGCCGCCACTGGGGGCCGTTGAGCGAAGGGTCAGCGCCCAGACGACGCCCGCGACGACCACGACCACGGCTGTGACGGCTGCGATGACGATCAGGGCCGGCCGCGAACGGCGTCCCTTCGGCGGGCCGGCTGCCGAGGAAGCCTCGGCAGTGACCGCCGGCGCCCCTGCCGCAGCGGTGACCGGCTTGGGTGCGCGGACCTTCGGTTCCCTGACCTTCTTCTCGCGGGGAACGCGTGGCGGTTTCGGTGCCTTGCCCGGCTTGGTCACCGGGTCGGTCGGCGCTGCCGAATCTGCTGCAGGCGTGGGCTGGGAGCGGGCGAAGAAGCTCGGCTCGGAGGACACGGGGCGCGCGACCGGCGGCGTGAGGATCGGTGCGTCTGCCGGCGCTGTCGGGGCGGTCGCCACCGACTGCGGGTAGGTGCTGAACGGCGTGGGGCTCGACCCGGACCGCAGCGTGGACGTCGCGGGCGGCGCAGGGAGCGCAGGGGCGCCGGCCGCGGCCTTCACCGCGACGGGCGGGGGCGGGGGAAGGGTCGGGGCCTCAGCGGCGGGTGCCTGTACGGCGGCCTGGAGGGCGGGTGCCTGCGCGGTGGGTGCCTGGACGGTGACCGGCGGCGGAGCAGTGGGCCGCACGACCGGCGGCAGGTGGGGCTCGAGGGCCGATGCCGGGGACGTTGCGGTGGCAGCGGAGCGCCTCGGGGCCGCGTGGACGACCTCGCCCGGCTCCATGCTGGCCGAGTAGCGCCGGCCCGCCGACGGTGCGAGGCCAGCTTCGGAATCCGGAAGGACGGGCACGGGCGGGGGCACTGGCGTGGAGGAGTCGACGTCGAGCGGATCGCCGGGACTCTCCGGGCTCATCGGGCTCAGCGCGAACCGGCCGCCCCTTCCGCTGCCGACAGAGGCGGGGCTGGTGGGCGACGGACCGTCGTCAGGGAATGCGCGCGAGCCGAAACGGCCACCAGCGGGGGAATCGCCAGCATCGTCCGGGAGCGGTCCGAGCGCCCTCCTGGGCGCAGACGTTCCCTCTTCTGCCACTGCTTTCCCTTGTCGTCGACGCTGGATGTCCTCGTCAGTGTAGCCATCGCGGGCGTGTCCCCACATCCGTAACGGAGGGGTTGGGTCAGCATGGACGGACCATGCGAATCCCCAGGAACCGCGACCCCGAGCGGCTCAGGTTCACCGTTTCGAGCGCCCGAACCGTCCGTCTGCCGCACATTCCCGACGCGCAGCCCCTGCTGCCGTGGCCGTTGGCAGCCCTCGGCGGAGGGCTCCTCGCGGGTCTGGCCGGATCCCTGCTGGTTGCCGGAGTGGTCATGGTCGCCTGGCTGAGCGCGCTCGCCATCGCCCTGCCCACGGCCCTGCGCTTCGCTGCGCAGGTCTGGCTGCTCGCCCACGGTGGCGAACTCGAGGTCGGCGCCGAGGCCGTGACGCTCGTGCCGCTGGGCCTGACGATCGTCAACGGCCTGATCTGCGCCTCCGTCGGCGGCTTCGCCTACCGGCAGGGGCGGCAGGCCCGACCCGCCGCAGAGGGCAGGGTGCGGCGGCTGCTCCTGCTGGGCTCGATCGGCATGGTGAGCGCCGGCTACATCGTGTTCGCCGTGATCCTCGCCTGGACCGTGTCCGGAGCGGCGGCGATCCTGCGGCCGGCCCTCGGCGCGCTGGTGGTGAGTGCCGCCGGCTCCGCGGTCGGGGCCGGGATGGCGGCCGGCCTGCGCCCGGCCCACGTGCGTCCCGACTGGCTCGGACGCGGAGTGCGGGGAGCCGGTGCAGGCACGTTGGGGCTGGTCGCGGCGTCAGCGATCGTTCTCGCCACCGGCACGGTGCTCGGCGAACCGCGGATCGCCGCGCTCGAAGCCGGGCTCCGGTTCGACACGGGCGGTGTCGTCGTCTGGTCGCTGGTGGTGCTCGCGTACCTGCCCAACCTGCTCGGTTGGGCTGCAGCCTGGCTGCTCGGAGCGGGGTTCACCGTCGGCACCGGGTCGCTGGTGTCACTGTCCACCACGGAACTGGGCATGCTCCCCGCCGTCCCGGTGTTCGGTGTGCTTCCGCCGGCGGGGGCTGCCGACCCGTGGCTGCTCGCCTGGCTTTCGCTGGGGGCTGCTGCTGCCGTGCTCGCCGGTGTCGCGTCCGTCCGTGCCGGCCGCACCGGCCCGCTCGGGGCCCTGGCTGCAGGCGGAGCGGCGGGTCTGCTCACCGCGATCGCCTACCTGGCCTGGGTCGCGTCCAGCAGGGGAGGGCTGGGCAGCCTTCGTATGGCGGCGATCGGGCCGCGGCTGCTCGAAGCGCTCGTCCTTGGCGTGCCGATCCTGCTGTTCGGTTCCGTGCTGGCTGCCATGGTCACCTGGTTCGTCCGCCGACGGGGCCCTGCGGCCTGACCCCAGGGGCTGTTCGATAGGGTCGTGGCCATGCCGATGCGCCTGGTCGTCCTGGTCTCCGGCTCGGGCACCCTGCTGCAGGCCCTCATCGACGCGTCCCTCTCCGGTGAGCTGGACGCCTCCGTCGTCGCCGTCGGAGCTGATCGCGCAGATGCCTACGGCCTTGTCAGGGCCGAGAAGGCGGGCATCCCGACCTTCGTCGTTCCGCTCGAAAGGGGCGGCGACCGCGCAGCCTGGGACGCGAGCCTGGCGGCGCAGGTCGCGGCCCACCAGCCGGACCTCGTGGTGAGCGCCGGCTTCATGAAGCTCGTCGGCCCGGCCTTCCTCGCACGCTTCGGCGGGCGCACGATCAACACCCACCCTGCCCTGCTGCCGTCCTTCCCCGGCATCCACGGCCCGCGCGACGCGCTCGCCCACGGCGTGAAGGTCACCGGCGCGACCCTCTTCCTTGTCGACGAAGGCGTCGACACCGGCCGGATCCTCGCGCAGGAGCCGGTGCGGGTGTTGCCGGACGACACCGTCGAGTCCCTGCACGAACGCATCAAGATCGTCGAGCGGCAACTGCTGGTCGATGCCGTCAACGAATTCAGCCGAGGGAACAGATGAACGACCTGCTGCCAATCCGCCGCGCCCTTGTGTCGGTGTACGACAAGACCGGGCTGGTCGAGCTCGGCCGCGCCCTCGTCGACGCCGGGGTGGAGATCGTCTCCACCGGCTCGACGGCAGGGACGCTTGCCGCAGCCGGGCTGCCGGTGACCCCGGTGGAGCAGGTCACCGGGTTCCCCGAGTGCCTGGACGGGCGGGTCAAGACGCTGCACCCGCACATCCATGCCGGGCTGCTGGCCGACCTGCGGCTGGAGTCGCACCGGACGCAGCTGGCAGAGCTCGGCATCGAAGCGTTCCAGCTCGTCGTGTCCAACCTGTATCCGTTCACCCAGACGGTCGCTTCCGGTGCTGGCGTGGACGAGTGCGTCGAGCAGATCGACATCGGCGGCCCCTCGATGGTGCGGGCGGCTGCGAAGAACCACCCGTCCGTTGCGATCATCACCTCCCCAGGGCAGTACGGGCAGGTGACGGCGGCCCTCGCCGACGGCGGCTTCACCCTCGCCTCCCGGAAGGCGCTGGCAGCAGCGGCCTTCGTGCACACCGCCACCTACGACGTCGCTGTCGCGTCCTGGATGGGCAGCGTGCTCACCGATTCCTCCGACGGTGACGGCTTCCCGGCCTGGGTCGGTGCCACCTGGGACAAGGCAGGGACGCTGCGCTACGGCGAGAACTCCCACCAGCGGGCTGCGCTCTACCGCAACGGCTTCCAGGCACGCGGGCTGGCCACAGCGGAACAGCTGCACGGCAAGGAGATGAGCTACAACAACTACACCGACGGTGACGCCGCCTACCGCGCTGCGTACGACTTCGCCGAGCCGGCCGTCGCGATCATCAAGCACGCCAACCCCTGCGGCATCGCCGTCGGCGCCGACATCGCCGACGCCCATCGCAAGGCACACGCGTGCGACCCGGTGTCGGCCTTCGGCGGCGTGATCGCAGCCAATCGTCCGATCAGCGTCGAGGCTGCGAAGCAGATCGCAGAGATCTTCACGGAGGTCGTGATCGCTCCCGGCTACGAGGACGGCGCTCTCGAGACACTGCAGGCGAAGAAGAACGTCCGCGTCCTGCTGGCAGAGCCGTACTCGTCCGGAGCCGTGGAGCTGAAGAGCATCAACGGCGGGCTGCTGCTGCAGGCTGTCGACGCCATCGACGCTCCCGGCGATGAGGTGGCGAATTGGCAGCTCGTCTCCGGAGTTGCGGCGGACGCCGCGACGTTTGCCGACCTCGAGTTCGCCTGGCGCGCGTGCCGTGCGGTGAAGTCGAACGCCATCCTGCTGGCCTCCGGCGGGGCATCGGTCGGGGTCGGCATGGGCCAGGTCAACCGGGTGGACTCGTGCAAGCTGGCCGTCGAGCGCGCCGGCGAGCGCGCGGTCGGCTCCGTGGCAGCGTCCGACGCCTTCTTCCCGTTCGACGACGGGCCCGCGATCCTGATCGAGGCGGGCGTGAAGGCCATCGTGCAGCCGGGCGGGTCGGTACGGGATGCCGACACCATCGCCGCAGCGCAGGCCGCCGGTGTCACCATGTACTTCACCGGCACGCGACACTTCTTCCACTAGGCCACTTCTTCCACTAAGGACCTGCGCATGACAGCCACCAAGATGGACGGCGTCGCCGTCGCGCGCTCGATCAAGGGCGAACTCGCGGTCCGGGTTGCTGCGCTGGCCGTCCGCGGCGTGCAGCCAGGGCTGGCAACGGTGCTGGTGGGTGACGACCCGGGCAGCCGCTCGTACGTCGCGGGCAAGCACCGCGACTGTGCCGAGGTGGGCATCGAGTCGATCCGCGTCGACCTGCCCGCGGATGCCACCGCCGCGCAGGTCGAGGAGGCGATCGCGGGGCTGAACGCCAATCCCGACTGCACCGGCTACATCGTGCAGCTGCCGTTGCCGCGCCACCTGGACGACAACTGGGCGCTGTCCCTGATCGACCCGGAGAAGGATGCCGACGGCCTCCACCCGGTGAACCTCGGACGGCTGGTGCTCGGCATGCCCGGTGCGCTGCCGTGCACGCCGCGAGGAATCGTCGAGCTGCTGCGCCGCTACGACGTGGAGCTGAACGGGGCAGAGGTCTGCATCGTCGGACGCGGGACGACCGTCGGGCGTCCCCTCGGGTTGCTGCTGACCCGCAAGAGCGAGAACTCGACCGTGACGCTGTGCCACACCGGCACCCGAGACCTGGCCGCCCACACCAGGGCCGCCGACATCGTCGTGGCCGCAGCGGGCTCACCCGGGCTCATCACTGCCGACCTGCTGAAGCCGGGTGCCGTGGTGCTCGACGTCGGCATCACCCGCACCAGCGAAGGCCTGGTGGGCGATGTGCACGCCAGCGCCTGGGACGTGGCTTCGCTGATCGCACCGATGCCCGGCGGCGTAGGGCCGATGACCCGCGCGATGCTGCTCAGCAACGTCGTGGACCGGGCCGAAGAGCTCGCGCAATGACCACTGATCAACGCCCACCGAAGAACTTCGTCCAGCAGGTCCTGGGGCAGTGGCCGCTGGCATCGGTACTGACCGGTGTGACCATCGGTCTCGTTTTCGTCTTCCTCGGGCACTGGCGTGCCGGCAGCAGCCTGATCGGGGCGTCCATCACCGCCGGCGGCCTGTTGCGACTCATGCCGCAGCAGCGGGTGGGGCTGCTCGCCGTCCGCAACCGGGCGGTGGACTGCATCCTGCTGCTCGGTGTCGGCATCGGCGTCATGATCCTGGCGTGGTGGATCCCGCCCAGCGAGTAGCCCTCACGTTCGGAAGCGGTGGTGTTGTCGCCATCTTCGTTCGCCCGGTGGTGCTCCGCGTCC
Organism: Propionicimonas sp.; assembly: GCA_030158185.1. Lineage (GTDB taxonomy): Bacteria > Actinomycetota > Actinomycetes > Propionibacteriales > Propionibacteriaceae > Propionicimonas. The sequence goes on along the minus strand of JAOATP010000008.1, from coordinate 1,032 downwards.
TGGGGGTGCGCCGATCTCGGGGTTGCCGTGGGTGTCGAGGCGGATGAGCCAGCCGGCGTCGGGGTCCCTGGGGTCTGGTTCGACCAGGTGGTGGTGATAGCTGCACAGCATCACTCCGTTGGACAGTGACGTGGCGCCGCCGAGGAGCCAGGACAGGATGTGGTGCACTTCGCAGTCGGCGGGTCCGCGGTCGCAGCCGGGGAACGCGCAGCCCTGGTCGCGCTTGATGACGAGTTGGCGCAGGGTGGAGGTGAAGAGGCGCTGTTCGCGCCCGACGTCGAGCGGCACGGAGTCGCCACCCATCACGATGGGCAGGATGTCGGCGTCGCAGGCGAGGCGGCGGGCTTCGCGGGCGGTGATGCGGTCACCGGTGTTCAGGAGCGTGGCAGTGCCGAGCATACCGATCAGCGTCTGGTAGTCGATGTTGACCAGGATCCGGGGCCGGTCGGCGCCGTACTGGGGGGCCTCACCGCAGGAGGAGTAGCGATCGGCAAGGGTGACCAGTGCGTCGGCGGCGGCCTGGTTGTGGCTGAGCTCCTCACCGGCCAGCAGGGCTGTTGAGCGGTGGCGGGATGCCAGCGCCCGGAGCAGCCCGGCGATCTGTGCTCCGGCGACCTTGCCGAACTTCCCTCGCAGGATCCAGGCGCCGTCGGGGTCGCGGGTCCAGCTGAGGTAGCGGTCTCGGTGTTGTTCGGCTTCGATGCGTTCAAGGGCTTGCCGGTCGGCGTCCTCGCCCGACCTCGGGTGCGACCACTTCGACGGCCCGGTTCGCCAGCCGGGACAGCCCGTACGGCCCGAACTCGCCGGCCAGCCTCACCAGGTGCTGGGCGACCTGCTCGCGCTGGGTGGCGTCCAGGGCTGCGGGGAGCCGGCTCAGGCCGGTCACGATCACCCGAGCCTGCTCCACCGACACCTGCCCGCAGCCGAGTGCAGTTGCGACCACCGGTGCTTCGGCGAGCTGGACGGCGAACCGCACCTCTTCGCGGGCCGTTCGTGCCCAGTGGGTGTTCTGGTTGGTCACCCAGTTCGCGG
>JAOATP010000007.1 GCA_030158185.1 Propionicimonas sp. | reverse complement strand
GCCGGCTCTTCAGCCGGAGCGCGCTCTGGTTGTGCAGGATCGTCTCCCACCAGTGCCCCACCACGTACTCCGGCACGAACACCTGCACCACGTCGCGCGGACCGATGTGGATCTTCGACAGGTAGTCGAGCACCGGCTCGGTGAGGTCACGGTAGGCGGAGTTCACGATGGTCAGCGGGACGCCGATGTCGCGCTCGGCCCATTCGGCGATCAGCTTCTCGGTGCGACGGGGACTTGTGTCCACCCGCAGTGCCGTGATGGTGCTGGGACGGATCGCGCGAGCGAACGCCAGCGCCTTCAGCGACGGCTCGTTGAGCTGGCTGATCAACACCACAGCGTGGATGCGGCTGGGCAGCGTGATGCCGCCGGCCGCGGCCTTCAGTTGGTGCGACACGCGCTTGTAGTGGCGGTGGATCCGCAGCATCAGGAAGACCAGCAGCGGCATGGCGATCACCACGAGGTAGGCGCCGTGGGTGAACTTGGTGAGCAGCACGATCACCAGCACGACAGCCGTCGCGACGGCGCCCACGCCGTTGACGGTGGCAGCGGCGATGTGGCCGGGCGTCCAGCCGTGGTCCTTCGCCTGACGGCGCCAGTAGACGACCATGCCGGCCTGGCTGAGGGTGAAGGAGACGAAGACGCCAAGAATGTAGAGCTGGATCAGCTTGGTGACCGAGCCGTCGAAGGCGATGATCAGGCCCGCAGCCACCGAGGCGAGGATCAGGATGCCGTTGCTGAACACGAGGCGGTCGCCGCGGCGTCCCAGCTGCTTGGGCAGGAACCGGTCCTCGGCGAGGATCGAGGCGAGGATCGGGAAGCCGTTGAAGGCGGTGTTGGCGGCGAGCGCGAGGATCAGCGTCGTGAAGCCCTGCACGGCGAAGAAGCCCAAGGTGTTGTTGCCGAAGACCGCCGACGACAGCTGGGCCAGCACGGTCCGCTGGATGTAGCCGTCGGGCACGTTGGTGAGCTGTTCGAGGCCGTCGGCGATGTGCACGCCGGACCAGGTCGAGAGGAACGAGATGCCGACCATCATGGTGATGCTGAGGATCGCCATGAGGATCAGGGTCGTCGAGGCGTTGCGGCTCTTCGGCTTGCGGAAGGTCGGGACGCCATTGCTGACGGCCTCGACTCCGGTCAGAGAGGTACAGCCGGAAGCGAACGCCCGCAGCAGCAGGATGATCAGCGCAGCGCCGGTCGGGGACACGTCGACGAAGCCGAGGCTTGCCGATTCGGCGACGGGCATGTGGCCGTTGAGGGCCTGCCAGAAGCCGGCCCCGAGCATGATGAACACGCTGGCGATGAAGCCGTAGGTGGGGATCGCGAACAACGTCCCCGACTCACGGACACCGCGCAGGTTCATCAGCGTCAGCACCAGAATGAACCCCACGCAGAGGAGCACGTGGTAGGGCAGCAGGTCGGGGAAGGCCGAGATCAGGTTCTCCACGCTCGCCGCGATCGATACGGCCACGGTCATCACGTAGTCGACCATCAGCGCTGCCGCCGCGATCAACGCTGCCGGCTTTCCGAGGTTGTCCTTGCTGACCGCGTACGCGCCACCGCCGTCGGGGTAGGCGTAGCAGGTCTGGCGGTAGCTGATCGTCACCAGTGCGAGCAGCCCGACCACGAAGACCGCGACCCACGGGGTGAGCAGCACGGCGGACGCACCGCCGAGGGCCAGCACCAGCAGGATCTCCTGGGTGGCGTAGGCGTTGGACGAGATCGGGTCGGAGCAGTACACGGGCAGCGCGAGGGTCTTCGGCAGCAACGTCTCGCTCATCTGGTTCGAGCGCATCGGGTTACCGACGAGCAGCCTCTTGGGCAGCCTGAAGCTTGTGGTCACGAATCCACTGAACGCTGTTGCGCGCGACGGTTCCACTTCCTTGACGGGTCCTTGACGCCCCCCGCTCAGAC
>JAOATP010000006.1 GCA_030158185.1 Propionicimonas sp. | reverse complement strand
GCGAAGACCCGGGTGCCCCAGCGGGAGCGGGTCAGCTCGTAGGTGCCCTGCTCCCGCGCCTCTGCCTTGGCAGCGGTGGTCACCCGCGCGATGCGTGCGATCCGCGCACCGAGGTCGGGCTCGCGCAGCGGAAGGGGCACCATCATCACTCCCACGGCATTCCCGGAGCTGCCACGGTCGGGAAGGGCGACCGGAATGCTCGCCGGGAGCTCCTCCGGCAGCGGCTCACCGGCGGAAGCGAGTGCGGCCGCCGCCGCTGCAGCGACCGCAGCGAGGAGCCCGTCGTTGACCGTCCCGCCGGCGGTCCGGGCCCCGCGCGCGATGTCGTCCAGCGCCACGTCGCCGAAGGTGATGCCGCGCTGCGTGCTGATCGGACCCAGCAGCGCTGTCGGCCCGAGCTGGACGCTGAACATGGCGGCGAGCCGGGAAAGGCTGCCCCGGAGACGGCGCCAGCCGCTCCTCCTCGGGCGAGCCGCGGCGGCCCGAGGACGAGGCCCTGCCCTTGGCTCCGGTGTTGCCGGGTCGAAGAGCAGCTGCGCCAGCCGGACGCCGGCGACCCCGTCGGCCACGGCGTGGTGGATGCGCAGGATGATGCCGGTGCCGGCGTCGGTGGCTCCGGGCACAACGAGCAGCTCCCACAACGGGCGACCCGCCGGGAGCGGCGTTGTCATCAGGCCGGCGCACAGCGCCGCGAGGCCCTCGGTACCGGCCACGGGTCCGACCTCGCGCACGTGCCGGGTGAGATCGGGGGTGCAGTCCTCCCACACCGGTCGTCGCCTCGTCCCGCCGACGCGTTGGGAGAACCGGCGCAACCCGTCCAGCGACGGATCGGCGAGCCGGGCGGCGACCACTGTCCGCAACCGTTCGAGGTCAGCGCTCCCGTCCGCGGCGACGAAGCCGCCGGGTGCGAGGATGCCGGCCATCAGGAACACGTTGACCTGGTCGACGGCGTCGAGGATCACGTTGGAGGCATCGGCTGCGGAGAGGGTTTCTGCACCAGGTGAACCGGGCACGAGCACTCCTCGATCGGGCAAGCCAGCGGAGCCATCAGCCTATCGTCGCGCCCGACCCGCGATGCGAGGCCATCGCCGCTCGAAAGGGCAAGAAAGGGGACAGTCCCCTTTCTTGCCCCTCCGCACGCTTCCGAGGGCGTCAGCGATCAGGCGGCGGTGCGGGAATCGAGTCCAGCCCCGGCGTCTCCCCCGGCCACACCACTGCCACCGTGCACGGGGCGTGGTCGATGACGAAGCGGGTGTGGCGGCCAATGCTCCGTGGGCCCAGGCGGGTGCGGTCACCGTCCCGCGCCACGATCAGCAGGTCGATCGCTGCTGCCGCTGCGGTCACCTCGCGTTCGGTGAAGCCGGTGCGCAACTGGGCCTCGCACGGCCGTCCGAGCGCTGCGACGGCCTGGTCGAGAAGGTCCTGCGCCGCGGAACGACTGAGTTGGTCGACGGCTGCGGTGGCTTCCGCGCGGCGCCCGCGTCCCATCAGCCCGGCGAGGGGCCCGGTCGGCACGCCCTCGGACTCGTCCGCCACGACCACGAGCACCAGTTCGTCAGAGGCCGGACGGCGCTGCATGGCCTCAACGACAGCCGGCCAGGTGCCGGCGGCGACCCATCCCGCAACCCTCATCTCAGACTCCCATCAGCTGCACGGACACCCAGAGGGCGCCGGTGCATGCGATCAGGCTAACCGGGACGGTGAGCAGCCCCAGCTTGGTGAACTCGCCGAGCTCCGTGTCGTGGTCGTGGTCGGCGAGGATGCGGCGCCACAGCAGGGTCGCCAGCGAGCCCACGTAGGTCAGGTTGGGCCCGATGTTCACCCCGATCAGGACGGCCAGCACGGCCGCCGGCCCGACCGGGGCAACCAGCGGCAGCAGCACGAGCACGGCCGGCAGGTTGTTCACCAGGTTGGCCAGCACGGCAGCGAGCCCTGCCAGCAACAGCAGGCTGACCAGGTCGGAACCGGTCGGCACCAGATGCCCTATCGCCGCGGCCAGGCCGTTGTCGACGACCGCCCTCACGATGATGCCGAGGGCAAGGACGAACAGCAGGAACCAGATGTTGGCAGCGCCGAGCAGTTCGCGCAGCTCCGGTCGATGGCGGCCGGGCGGGTCCATCAGCAGCCGCTTGGTGGCCAGCACCAGCACACCGGCGAGGGCTGCCCAGAACGGCTCGATGTTCAGCGGCGAGGAGAGGACGAAACCCGCGAGGGTGAGAGCGACGACGACGATTGCGAACACCGGTGTCGGCGTCCGCCTTCCGGTGTCTCGCGGCGTGGCGACCACGGAGAGGTCGCCGGCGAACCACCACCGGTGCACGAAGTACTCGATCACGATCGCCACCAGCCAGGGCAGCGCCATCAGCGCCCCGAACTTCACGAAGCTGAGCCCGGCGGCACCCATCGCGAGCAGGTTGGTCAGGTTGGACACCGGCAGCAGGAGTGAAGCGGAGTTCGCAAGGTGCGACGTGGCGTACACGTGCGGCTTGGGTCGTGCGCCCAGCCGGGACGCGGTCGCGAACACCACCGGCGTGAGCAGCACCACGGTCGCGTCGAGGCTCAGCACCGCCGTGGTGAGTGATGCGACGACGAACACCAGCCCCAGCAAGCGCTTTGGACGGCCGCGCGAGCGCCGGGCCATCAACTCGCCCGCGGCGTCGAACATGCCCTCCTCCTTGCACAGGTGGGCGAGCATCAGGATGGCGGCGAGGAACACGACGGTGGGCCCGAGGCCCTGCACCTCCTGCCACGCCACGGACAGTGGGAGCGCACCGAGGGCGACGACGAGGATGGCCGCAGGAACGGCGCCCACACCCTCGGGCAGCCCGCGCGGACGGACCACGGCGAAGCCGAGGACGGCGATGAGGCAGACGACGGCGATCGCCTCGGCCACCGGTGTGGTCATGCCGTCACCCTAGGGGCGCCCTCGCCAGCGGGGCTGTGGGCAATCGCCGCACCGTCCGGGCGGGTTTGGGACGACGCCAGGGAGAGAAGGAGGGGCAGGAAAGGGGACTGTCCCCTTTCCTGCCCCTTTCGTGCGGGCTCGGGCGGCTACTGGCGGCGCAGGCGGTCGCGGAGCTTCATGAGTTCGCGGCGCTGGGACTCGGTGAGGCTGTTCAGGCCGCCGGCGTTGATCTGGTCGAGCAGGGCGTCGAGCCGTTCACGGTCGGACGCGTGCCTGCTGGCCTGGCGGGTGCTGGAACGCGACATCCGGGGCGCTCTGGCTGTCACCGGCCGGCCCCGCACCACCCGTCCCGGGATCCAGGCATACTCGGCGAGCAGCCCTACCGAGCGGGCGACGATGGCGACCAGCACGAAGCTGAACACCAGGCTGAGCAGCCCGGAAATGTCGCGTGCCGCGAGGAGGCCGAGGATCTGGACACCGACGAGGACCGCGCCGACGACCCAGGCCGGGATGCTGAAGAAGAACGGCCGGCTCGGGTACTCCGCGATCCACAGCAGGAGCAGCAGGAACTCGATCGTCCCGAGGCCTGCGAGTCCGCCGCCACCGCCGAGGATGAGCGCGACGACCGTGTAGGCCGCTGTCAGCGATGCCCACATGCCGAGCAGCAGCCACACCATGCGGGCATGGCCGATCAGGCGTTCGATCTCGGTGCCGAAGTACCAGAACAGGGCGAGGGTGATGACGGTCCACAGGTCCAGGATGTTGGCGAAGGGCCAGGTGACGAGGCGCCAGACCTCGCCGGCAGCCACCGCCTCCGGGGTGTACAGCAGCGTCGCCGGCAGTGAGGGCATGGCCACCCACGCCAGCCCGAACCCCACGGCCACCAGCACCACAAGGACGACCGTGGTCACCTCGAGGCGTCCGATCCTGAACCACGGCTCGCTGTGGTCGTCGCGTGGCCCGAAGAAACCGCTCATTCCCCAAGGTTGCCAGACGAACCCGCACGGCGCCTCCTCCGTCCCGGCAGTAACCTTCGGGTCGGGCCGAAGGAGGGCAGAACCGTGTGGGTCGCGTTCGCCTTCGCCTCGGCATTGTTCGCCGGTCTCACGGCCATCCTCGCCAAGGTGGGCGTGCGGCACACGGACTCCAACCTCGCCACAGCCATCCGGACGACCGTGGTGCTGGCCGCGGCCTGGCTGATGGTGCTGCTGGTGGGTTCCGCTTCCCAGCTGGGCACGCTGAGCGGCTCGACCATCGGCTTCCTCGTCGCGTCCGGCCTTGCCACCGGCGGGTCGTGGCTGTGCTACTTCAAGGCACTCCAACTGGGCGACCTGAACAAGGTTGCCCCGATCGACCGGCTCAGCATCGTGCTCACCGTCGTGCTGGCGATGATCTTCCTCGGCGAGGCCGACCACCTGGCCACCCGACTTCCCGGTATCGCGCTGATCGGGGTCGGCACCTGGCTGATGGTGCGCCCACCGGCGGCCGTGGCCTCCGCTACGCCCGCCCCGACAGCTCGCGGTGGCTGGTTCCTGTACGCGCTCGGCGCTGCGGTGTTCGCCTCGCTCACTGCGCTGCTGGGCAAGGTCGGCATCAGTGGGGTGGAATCCAACCTCGGCACGGCGATCCGCACCAGCGTCGTCCTCGTCCTCGCGTGGGGCATCGTCATCGCCACCGGGAGGAAGCGACCACGCGCGCCCATACCGCGGCGCGACCTCACCTTCATCCTGCTCTCCGGGCTCGCCACCGGGGCGTCCTGGCTGTGCTACTTCAAGGCCCTGCAGGACGGTCCGGCCAGTGTCGTCGTGCCGATCGACAAGCTCAGCATCGTCGTCACCGTGCTCCTTGCCGGGTGGCTGCTGGGCGAGCGGCTCAGCAGGCGGGGCTGGGCAGGGCTGGCGCTGATCGTCGCCGGCACCCTGCTGATGCTGGTCTGATCCGGGGCAACCCGATCAGCTCTGGACGATCAGCTCGATCTCGGAGCGCGGCAGCCGCAGGGGCCCGGAGAAGCCGTTCATGATTCCGGCGAGCCGGAACGCCTGCTCGTTGTGGTACAGGTCCTCGAGGCCCAGCGGCTTGCCGTCCGGCCCGGAAAGCGGGATCTGCCAGTTCGGGTACTCGGTGCTGGTGCCGGGCTGGTTCTGCGTCCGCCGGTCGCCGACGGCGTCGGTGAGTGCCGCGCACAGCACCCGCGCCGGGGTGGCGACGAGGTAGCGGTGCATCGCCTCGACGATGTCCTCCGTCGTCGCTGGGTAGGCCGTCAGGAACCCGCGCTCCCGCAGTGCGTCGATGAAGGCGTTGCGCTCGCGCTCCGCGTTGCCGAGCTCGGTTGCGAGCGACTCGGTGAGCAGGCCCAGCTCGTGCTGCAGCTTGATGTGCTCGCTGGCGAGGTAGCCGGCCGTCGGCGGCAGGTCGTGGGTGGTGACCGAGGCGAGGCAGTACTCCCGCCACGCCTCCGGTGCCAGCGGACGGCCCTGGTCGTCGCGCTCGAACCAGGCGATGGAGGTGCCGAGGATGCCGCGCTCGCGCAGGTAGTCGCGCACCCAGGGCTCGACGACGCCGAGGTCCTCCCCCACGACCAGCGCACCGGCCCGGTGCGCCTCGAGGGCGAGGATGCCGACCATCGCCTCGTGGTTGTACCGGACGTAGGAGCCCGCGTTGGCAGCCATGCCCGCCGGGATCCACCACAGCCGGAACAGGCCCATGATGTGGTCGACGCGGACGCCGCCGGAGTGCCGCAGGATGCCGGCCACCATGCTGCGGAACGGCGCGTAGGAGAGTTCGTCCATCCGGTCGGGACGCCAGGGAGCCTGGCCCCAGTCCTGGCCCGTCTGGTTGAAGTGGTCCGGCGGTGCGCCAACGCTGACGCCCTCCGCGAAAAGGTTGCCGTAGGTCCAGGCCTCCGCGCTCTGGGCACCGACGCCGACGGCGAGGTCGCTCATGATGCCGATCCGCATGCCGGCGTCCTTCGCGGCCGACTGGGCAGCGCGCAGCTGGTCGTCCGCGATCCACTGCAGCCAGGTGTAGAAGATGATCTCGTCGACGTGCTGCTCTGCGAACAGGGCGACCGTCGGCGAGGACGGACGCCGCAGCTCCGCCGGCCACTCCCGCCAGTTGTAGCCGAACCGGTTCACCAGCGCCGACCACGTGGCGAACTGGGTGAGGCCGCGTCCCTCGCGACGCAGGAAGTCGTTGAACGCCATCCGGCGGGCAGGGCGCAGCCCGTGCTCGTAGATGGCCCGCAGCGCCCCGACCTTGGCCGTCCAGACCGGGTCACGCTTGATCAGCTGCTCGCCGGAGAGCTCCTTCTTCAGCCTTGACTTCAGCTGCGCGATCCGGGCACGGGCGCGGTCGTCGAGGTCGGCGTACTCGGGCACAAGTTCCGGCCGGATGTAGAGCGGGTTCACGTAGCGGCGCGAGTTCGGCAGGTACGGGGACGGCTCCAGCGGCGGTGCCGGCTCGGCAGCGTGCAGCGGGTTGACCAGCACGAAGCTGGCGAACTGCTGGGTCGAGGACCAGGTGGCGAGGTCGGCGAGGTCGAGCAGGTCGCCGATGCCCCAGGAGTCGGCGGACGCGACGCTGTACAGCTGGGCCGCATAGCCCCAGGCCCGCTTGTCCCCCATCGACGCGGGGAAGCCGAGGAACGCCGGGCTCACCACCAGCGTCGACTCGGCCTGCCCGGCTTCGGTGGTCGCCTGCAGCCGGTGGTAGCCCAGCGGCAGGTCCGCGGGCAGCTGGAACGCTGCCTGACCGGTGAGGACGCCGTCGATCCAGCGGGACGGCTCCTCGTCGTCGATCTGCGGCACGTCCTGCCAGCCGCCCTCCTCGAGCCGGACGGCGAGGCGCACCCACTCACCATCGGGCAGGTGCACGTGCACCCGGCGCGGGGTGCCCTGCTCCATCACGACGCAGGGTTGCAGCAGGCGGGTCCACGGCCGTTGCAGGTGGGCTTCCAGCGCGGCCTGTGCCTTGTCGGGGTCGGCTGCGTCGACGTCCATTCCCGCGAGAATGGCGATCACGGTCTCGTCGGTCACCTCCGTGAGGCGGCCCTTCCAGTCCCAGAACTCGGTGGCGATCCCGAAAGCCGAAGCGAGCTCACTCAGGAACTGATTGGACAAGGCCATTCCAGGGACGCCTTCTTCAGCAGCGGACGGGTTGGTTAACGATACCGGTACGGCGCGCTCACGCCCGCTCGAACGGCGCCAGCAGACGGCGCAGTACCACCGCCAGTTCTTCGCGTTCGGTTGGCTCGATGGCGGACAGCACCTTCCGCTCGTAGGCGAGCAGGTCGGCGAGCGCCTGCTGCACCCGGTCGCGGCCGACGTCGGTGAGCTTGACCAGCACGCCGCGGCGGTCGTCGTTGTTGGGCTGGCGGATGACCAGACCCCGCGCCTCGAGCCGGTTGATCCGGTTGGTCATGGTCCCTGAGGTGGAAAGGGTGGCGCGGATCAGCTCCCCCGGCGACAGTACGTACGGCCGTCCCTGCCGGCGCAGGGCAGCGAGCACGTCGAACTCCCACACTTCGAGCTCGTGGGCGGCGAAGGCGTCCCTGCGTGCCCGGTCGAGGTGCTTGGCGAGCCGGCTGATGCGGGAGAGGCTGCCGAGCGGGGTGACGTCGATGTCGGGGAGTTCGCGCGCCCAGGCGGCGAGGATCAGGTCCACCTCGTCAGCCATGCCCACCCCCGGTATCTCGATATCGAGACTTTAGCGGGAAGACTCCTCTTGCGAACCCCTGACGCACACCTGACAGCACTCGGCGACGCTGCCTGCACTGGATTCGCTCGTCTGTTCGATAACTGTCGGTGGTGGGTGTTTGACTTGTTCCATGGCAGTTGAACCGAC
>JAOATP010000005.1 GCA_030158185.1 Propionicimonas sp. | reverse complement strand
ACGACCTCCGGGCAAGGATGGCTGCGGATGGGAAAGCGCTGGGGGAAGTCAGCGAGCAACCACCCTAACTCCCTACAGGGACAACTGCCCGCGCACCACGCTGTCGCCAGAGTGCTGGGGCTTGTCGTCGAGGCCCTCGCGGGAGATGTCCACGATCAGGTAGCCGGCGTCGATCAGTCCCCGGGCCACGGGAAACACCCCTGACGTCCCGTTCGACAGCACGCCCACCGAGACCATCCGCACGCCATCGGTGTTGATCAGCCACACCTCGACGTAGCCGGAGCCCGGCGACACCGGGGAGGTGGTGACACGAAGTTCGATCCCGGTCGCCGTCTCTACGAGAGTGGCCGTGCCTTGCTGGACTCCGGTGTCCAGGGTGTCCAGCCGGGCCGCGGCCAGCACCACCTCCGGCGCGGGCTGCACGCTTGCCGGCCACAGTGTCCGCCCACCGAGCACACCGACGATGACGCCGACCACGGCTGCAGCCGCAACCAGCAACCACCGCCGTGGACGCAGGGCGGGCCGTGCTTGCGTTTCTGGTGCTTCACCGGCTCGAGCATCGGCGCGCGCGGCCGCCAGCACGGTGTCCCCCACCATTGCCGGCGGCTCGACCCAGTCGACCGACTCGAGGTCGGACAGGCGCCCGGCGAGCGCGCGCAGGGCTTCGAGCTCGGCAGTGCACTGGGCGCAGGTCGCCAGGTGAGCGGCCAGCTCCGCGTCGGGTGACTCGCCGGTGGCAAGGGCGGCCAGGCGCTCCGGATCGGGGTGCGTGCTCATTCTCCTCCCTCCAGGCGGCGGCGTAGCTGCAGCAATCCTCTCGCGATGTGGCTCTTCACCGTGCCCACCGGCAGGTCGAGGCGGCGGGCGATCTCCTCGTGCGTGCAGTCGTGCAGGTAGGCCAGGGTGAGGACACTACGCCTTGGCTCGGGCAGCGCAGCCAGTTCGTGGGACAGCAGCAGGCGCTCGCTGGTCTCCGCGACGGCCGGCTCGGGCTGGTCGGCGACGGCGGCGAGCGTGCGGCGCCCACGGTAGCGCTGGGCGATGGCGTCTGCGATCCGGTGGCGTGCGATCCCGACCAGCCAGCGCGGCAGCGCCTCCGCCGAGGGTCGGAGCGTGTGGCGCCCCGTCCAGGCGGCGAGGAAGACCTGCTGCGTGACGTCCTCTGCGTCGGCTGCACTTTGCAGCGACCGGACGGCAATGGTGTAGATCAGTCGCGACCAGCGGCGGTAGGCCTCCGCGAGTGCGTCGGCGGAGCCGGAATGGAGGTCTTCAGCGAGCACGCGTCTCGCCTCGGCTTCCTCGTCGGGCTCCATGATCGGAGGTTAGCCGGTGTCCCGCCCGGAGACGACCCCCCGGGGGCCACTGCTGGGCAGTAGTCCCCGGGAGGCACGGCGTCACAGGTTGGCAGGTCGCAGCACCTGGCTGATGCCATGGGCGATCTGCAGGTTGCCCTTGTTGATGTCGAACTTGCCGATCCAGGGGTTGCGATCGTCGGGGTCGTTGTCGACAAGGACGATCAGCGGCAGCCACCGGTACTTCACGTCAACGGTGAACGTGGCTCCCGCCAGAGCCGTGGTCAGCACCGCCCCGTCGGCCTTGGCAGCTGCCTTCTTCGTGATCGTCGCGCCGGGCACGACGTGGTAGAGCAGCACCGCCTCGACAGTGTCGACGCCGACCGCGGCAACGAGAGCGCTGAAGACCTTTGACTCGCTCCGATACCACTTGCCGGTCAGGTCGCCGACCAGCGACCGGAAGGCCCGGTCGGTGGGCACGAACGCTGTGAGCGCCACGCTGCCGTCGGCGAGAACCCCGACAGCACTCGACGGTTTGGCCGCGAGCACGGCGAGCACGGCCTCGGTGACGATGTCGTAGTCGTTCCAGTTGCGGTCGAACTTGTTGCCGTCAGCAGTCAGCACGGCGGC
>JAOATP010000004.1 GCA_030158185.1 Propionicimonas sp. | reverse complement strand
TGCCAGGTCCCCACCGTCCACCAGCCGCAATCGCATTCCCCCACCCTAACCAGCCGATGTGCCCGGACTCCCCGCAACCGGCGGCGAGGCTGCGACATCGTCGTGCGCGAAACAACTGGCCGAACAATCGGCCTTCTCAGGAACTACGGGCCGACGCGGGGTACGTCGGCGGCACGGCGAACACCGGTGCGGCAGGCGCCTTCGTGGCTTTGGGGAGTGGTCCGACGACCGGCGCGTGTCGGGGGACACCCGAATGGGTGACAGGAAAAGCGTTCCGGAACGGGCGCGTCCTCCGAAAGGGGGACGCCATTGGACATCCGTTCGGGCGGCGAAGTCCTCCAATGGGTGACAATATCGGGCATTTCCATCCATTAGTGAAGAATCTTGGCAGGCATTTTGACAATAGGCATCCCGTGCGGAATCATTGCGAATAGAAGGGCACCTGGGGGGAACCGGGTTCACGCCCACCGCCTGAAGCCGGAAGGACCCAACCCATGAAGAGCCTGCTCGCAAAGACAATCGGTGCCGTCGTCTCCCTCAAGGAGCGCGGTGCAACAGCCGTGGAATACGGCATCATGGTCGCCTTGATCGCCGCCGTCATCATCACCGTCGTCACCACACTCGGCGGTAACCTGACCAGCCTTTTCGGCAGGGTCGGCTCGAAACTCTGACCGCATTTCGGCCCGCGGAACTGCATTCGGGTACTCAACGATTCGGTGGCCATTCCCGCTGGCGATGAGGCCGTGTGACCAGCGTCGTCGCCACAACCTCACACAATGGGCGTCGAGGACCTCGCCATACCTAATGTCCCCCAGAAGGGGGACAACTGTCGCGATTGACCCGCTTTCCGACGTCCCCGAACGGGTGACAAATGGCCCATAACTGCACCAATTTCTCAGCAAATTGATGACTTCTGGCCGAAGTTGCGCAAGCATGTTCATCTGCAGTGTCGCGGAAGGCCGCGACGCGCGAAGTACTGGAAGGTCCAACGCTATGAACAGCTTGCCAGCCAAGGTCCTCGGTGCCATCGTCTCCGTCAAGGAGCGCGGCGCGACGGCAGTGGAATACGGAATCATGGTGGCTCTGATCGCCGCCGTGATCATCACCGTAGTCACCACCCTCGGCGGAAACCTCACGAACCTCTTCGGCACGGTCGGCTCCGCGGTCTGATTCCAGTCGGAATTCTGATTGGAAACGTGTGTTCAGTGCCTTGGAGACGCGCCCGACAATGCGTCTCCATTGGCACCAACTTTGATGACCAGGAGCGCCTTGGTCCGGTGCGCAATGGCCGGCCTGCAGGCACGCCGTCCCGCACGGCGGCCCGCCGATGACCACGTCCAGAATCTGAGTGTTCCCTGAGAGCTTTCTTAGGTATGCTGCAACAATGCTGACTCGATCGCTGCGGACAGGACTTGCCGTCTTCGGCTCGCTCCTCGCCCTCAGCCCGGTGATCCCGGCCGGTGACATCGCGGTTGCCGCTCCCCTTTCGAGCTACACGGTCACCGGCAGCACCGAGTACCTGGCCGCCTACCGGCAGGCGCTGCTGAGCAAGCAGACCGTGGCCATCGAGGTCACCAACGCCACCATCAAGGCGCTCCACGATCAGCGCGTCCAGGAGTTGGGGTACGAGCCCGCCACCACCGACCCCCGTGAAATCGCCCGTCAGATCATGGAGAACAAGTACAGCTGGGGCGCCGACCAGTTCACCTGCTACGACAACATCATCATGCGCGAGAGCAGGTGGATCGTCAGCGCCGACAATCCGCACTCGTCCGCCTACGGGATCCCGCAGGCCCTGCCCGGCAGGAAGATGGCGTCGTTCGGCGCCGACTGGCGCACCAACCCCGCAACGCAGATCCGCTGGGGCCTGGACTATGTCCACGACCGCTACGGCACCCCGTGCGGGGCCTGGTCGTTCAAGCGCGGGCACGGCTGGTACTGAGACCGACCGGCCCGCTACCGCTGGATCAGCGGCACTGCCTCACTGGTGAGGTTCGACCGGCGGAACGATGCCGTCCTCGATGGCGCGGCGGAACAGGTCGAGCTTGCTGGCAGCCGGACGGTTCACGTTCGTGTACTTCACCCGGATGCGCTTGAGGTATTCCTTCACGCTGTTCTCGGTGATCGTCAGGCGCCCGGCCACCTCAGGAACCTCGAAGCCTGCGGCGTACAGCGCCAGCACCTCGCGCTCGCGCGGTCCGAGGTTGGCCGCAACGTAGGACGAGTCGCCCTCGATGGCGGCAAGGATCTCCTGGCTGATCACGACCTGGCCCTCGGCAACTGCCTCGATCGAGGAGATCGTGACGGCGATCGGCTCGGCCTTGCGGCAGACACCGGCAGCGCCACCGGCGAGCGCGCGACGCAGCAGCCGTACGTTGTCGGCGATGGAGTAGACGAGCACCTTGTAGCCGGCATCGATCAGGCTCTCCGCGTTGTCGAGCGGGTCGGAGCCGTCGTCGAGCTGCAGGTCGAGGAGCACGACATCGGCCTGTACGCCACGCTCGAGGAATTCGGGCACGGTGCCGGCTCCGTCGACCAGGGTGACCTGGTGACCGGGGTGGTTCTGGAGGGCGGCTGACATACCGAGGCGAATGGCCTCGTGGTCATCGATTACGGCGGTGGTGATCATGATTGCCCAACCCTATCGCGTGCTGACCCGTCCACTGGCGTCAAGGCCGACCAATTCACTGCTGCCGTCGTCACGCACAGTAAGCACGGTGACCACGTCCTCGTAACCCTCCGGGGCCGCGCGGGCAACCACCCTCTTGGTCCCGGGCTCGGTGAGCAGTCGTCCGAGGTGCCGCGTCAGCGCCGTGCGCACGTCCTCGGGCAGCCGCGTACCCCGGCTGTCGACGAGCCGGACGTCCACGCCACGGCTTCGGGCGACATCGATCGCGTCGGAGGTGAGTTCCGTGACAAGGTTGCCAGCCCGCATGGCATCGCGAAGCCGGCTCTCCTGGGCGAGGCAGGCCGCCCGCTCGTCCTCCGTGAGCTCATGTGCCGGGTCGGCGATCCGTTGCAGCAGCGGCCCGACCTGGGCACGCAGCTGGGTCAGCCAGACGTCGCGCAGGACGAGTTTCGAGAAGCTCTCTGCGATGGCCTTGTTGGCAGCCGCCGACGACCGGCGGGAGGCGTTCAGCCGGTCGCCCATGTCGATCAGCCAGCTCTGCAGCAGCTGCGCGACCAGCATCCAGGAGAACGGCCCGAAGCCGGCCCGAAGGGTGTCGCCGACGCCCATCCCGTGGGTGACAGCCCACACGGCGGAGATCACGGCGAACAGCCCGACGCCCGTCCAGGAGACGCGCTCCTGGCCGCGCACGAGCACCGCGACGAGGAGGACCATCACGACGTTGCTGTGCCAGGTGGCGTACCCCGGCCAGTGCCCCGAGGGCAGGACGGACTGCACGATCACGGTGACTGCCAGCAGCAGCACGATGACGGCGACGGCCGACCGGAAGTCCATCGGACGTTCGAGGTGCCGCAGCGTCAGCCAGGTGGCGACGGCAGCCAGCGCCTGGGCGACGAAGACCGGCCAGATGCTGGTGACCTGGTCGAGGCTCGTCCAGCCCAGCAGGAACTGAAGCCCGACCAGCACCCAGACGAGCCGGGCGAGCAGCGGTCGGGACAGGTCGGGAATGTCGAGCATCATGCGGCCGGAGCGGCGGCGGCGCGGCTGCTGCTCGGCCTCAGCTGCGGGTTGCTCGCTCGGCACCCAGCTCAGGTTCACGACGGTGCCCTGCCCGGGGGAGGAAAGGATCTCGGCCTTGCCGCCGATCGCCCACATCCGGTAGACCACGGAGACCTGGAGCCCGAGACGTCGCTTGGGCACCTGCTCCGGCACGAAGCCCACGCCGTCGTCGGAGATCGCGATGAGCACCCCCCCGGGCTCCGGGCTGGTCAGGGTGATGTCCACGTTCTCTGCGCCGGAATGCTTGGCCACGTTGAGCGCGACCTCGCGCACCACCATGCCCAGCGTGCTTGCCACCGGCTGCGGCACGGCGAGGTTGTGCAGTTGCGAGGTGAACTTCGCCTGCGGGACAAGGGCACTCACCACATCGGTGACCAGCCAGGTGAGCTGGTCACCGGTCACAGGCAGGCGCGCCTCCGTGGGTTGCTCTGCCTCGGCGAGGCGTTCGACGGCACGCTGTGCCTGCTGCGCGACGTGGGGGTCGTTGTTCTGGTGCGCTGCGGAGACGAGGGTGGTCATCACCTCGTCGTGGACGATGCCGTCGAGCCGGTGGCGCTCGTCGAGAAGCGCCTCCTCGATGGCTGCGTCCGTCGCCTCCTTGCGGGAGGCGGCCTCTGCATCGTCCAGTTGCTTGAAGGCGTTGCTCACAACGCCGAGCGCGACGATCACGACCGAGGCGTTCATGACAAGGACGATCATGTCCTGGAAGGCACCAAGCAGGGACGCGTTCTGGCCGGACGGGGTCATGCGGACGGCAGCGAACAGCAGGCCGGAGGCGATGGCGTAGGCGAAGCCCCAGCCGGTGCCGGTGGTGACGGCAAGGCAGATGGACGCGACGCCGAGGCACATCCACAGCCAGGGGCTGCCGGTGGCGACGGTGTCGGCGGGCCAGGCCGCCGGCCAGGTGATCAGGCCGAACGTCACGGCCGTCACGTAGGACAGGGAGAAGGAACGCAGGGGCCACCCGACGAAGCTGGCGATCATCATGCCGACGCTCGACAGCACGATCCCGCCGCCGACGACCAGCATCCACCACGGCGCGAGGTAGGCGATCTGGTCGCTGGCTGCCAGCGACGCCGGAATCAGCGTGCCCAGGCAGAACAGGGCGACGCCACGGTCGACCCAGGCCGACAACTGCGAAGTCTTGGGTTTGGAGTTCACGCCTGGGTGCTCCAGTCAACGAGGCCGTCCATGTCGTACTCACCCTCGGGCCACACGGCCCGGATGATGCCCGCTGCCGCCAGCGCCTTGCGGCAGCCGGGGCACGGCGGGTCGGTGATGTAGGCGGTGGTGCCCTTGGTGTCCCTCGTCGCGTACAGCAGGGCGTTCACCTCTGCGTGGATCGCGATGCAGAACCCCGGCGTGCCGGGACGGTCGTAGTCGCCCAGGCCGGGGACGGCGTCATAGTCCAGCTGCCCGCGCGGGCACGCGCCCTCGAGGCAGTCGGGACGCCCGGAGGCCGCCCCGTTGTAACCGGTCGCGATGATGCGCTTGTCCAGCACGAGGACCGCGCCCACCCTGCGACGGGTGCACTTCGCGCGTCGGGCAACGGCGCCGGCGATGGTGAGGAAGTAGTCATCCCATCCCGGCACCACGTGCTGGCTCATCGACACCCTCCGTTTTCCTCGAGCATTGTCTCAGGAATGTCCAGAGGTTATCTCCTGTCACAGGCGTTCTAGCCCAGGAAGGCATTCGAGAACGCCGGTGTCGGATCCACCTTCGCCGCCGTGAGGCCCTTCGCTGCCATGAATTCAGCCATCGATGACCACTGCGCGGCGTCGAGGTGGCCGTCCACGGTGCCGTCCGGCCCCGTCCACAACGGCAAGGTCGCGGTCAGCGTCGCCTTCGCCGAGGCCTGCGCAGCGGCAGCGGAGAGCCCGGGGACGTAGTCCGCGGACACCGACAGCGCCCGGTCGGGGTCGGCGACGACGGCCCCGATGCCGGCCAGCATTCCGGCCGCGACCGCCTTCACCGCAGTGGGGTTCTCCTTGGCGTACGTGGCCGTCGTGATCAGGCAGATGCCGACCAGCGGGACCTCACCGTCGGCGATCGGCAGGTCGCGGGTCGCGAAGCCGGCCTGGGCGAACTGGACGGAATCGTTGTTGCTGAAGCCGACGATGGCGTCCACCTTCCTTGTCGACAGGGCAGCCTGCTGGGTGTAGCCGATCTCCTGAATGGTCACATCGGCGGCGGTCAGCCCGGCTGTCTGCAGGGCGACCTGCAGCCCGAACCAGCTCTCGCCGTACTTGCCGGGCACGCCGATCGAGCGCCCCTTGAGGCCGGCGAGCGTTGTGATGCCCGAGTCGGCCGGCACGATGATGACCACCGGGTAGCTCCGGTAGTACGCGGACACGGCGACCAGCTCGAGGTCGGTGGAGCGGGCCTGCAGCAGCTCGTCGCCGCCGGCGATCACGAACTGCTCCTCCCCCGCTGCGAGGGCCGTGAAGAGCCCCTCGGAGGCCCCGTGGTGCCGCAGGGTCGGCTTCACGCCCGCCGCGGTGAACTTCCCGTCGGTCTCTGCCACGTAGAACGGGCTGAACTGGACGTTGGGGATGTAGGTGAGACCTATCGTCGGCGTAGCGAGGCTCGCTGCAGCCGTCGGGCTCTGGGACGGGGTCGTCGCCGTTGACGTGGCGCAGCCCGTGGCGGCCAGCGCGAGGGCCGTTGTGGCCCCTGCGAGGAAGGTGCGTCGGTTGATCACTGGATGTCGTCCTTCAGTTGAGTGAGTCGATGATCCGGGAGCGGCGCTCCCAGAGCTGGATGAGGGCGTACGCGCCGGAGGCGACGACGCAGAGCACGATGATCGTTGCGAACATGCCGGCGGTGTCGACGGCCGCCCGCTGCACGACGAGGACGGTGCCGAGGCCCGATCCGCCCATCACCATCTCGCCGACGATCGCGCCGGTGATGGCGAGGGTGACGCCGTTGCGAACGCCGGCGAGGATCGTCGGCAGCGCCATCGGCATCTCCACCTGGGTGAGGAGCGACCAGGACGTCGCGCCGTCGATGCGTCCGGCGTCCACCACGTCCGGATCGACGTGCTTGAGACCGACGACGGCGGAGACGAGGATCGGGAAGAACACGATCAGAGCGCAGAGCACCATCACCGGGAAGAGCCCGTAGTTGAGCCAGAGCACGAGCAGTGGAGCGATAGCGATGGCGGGAATGGCCTGGGTGGCACCGAGGAACGGGTGGACCGCAGCGGCAGCCCACGGCGAGCGGTGGATCAGTACGGCGAGCGGGATGGCGACGGCCGTCCCCAGCACGGCACCACCGAAGGCTTCTGCAAGGGTGAAGCCGAGGTAGGCCCAGTAGGCGGGATCGGTGAGGTCGGCAACGAGGCGGACGACAACAGCCCCGGGAGTCGGCAGCAGCGCAGAGCCCTGCCCGGCCGTCACCACCCATCCGGTGAGCAGCACGACTCCCAGCAGCACCGGGGCCAGCACCTCGCGTTTCATCACACCTCCGACTCAGGCGCCGGGGCGGAATTGGGGATGCGCGAACGGGTGTCCGGACGCCTGCCCTTCAGGGCGTGCGCCAAAACACCGCGTGCTGCCTCCCATCCGGACTTTCACCGTCGGTCCCGGAATTCCACCAGGTCAACCGTCCTGCTTTCGCAGGCCGGGTCGCGGACTGTCACCGCCGGCTCGGAATTACACCGACCCCGGAGCACGTACAGCGCAAAGTCTAGCCCCCCGCCCGACTTGTCAGAATCTGGTGCGGTCAGGGGCGAACAGGATTCTGACAAGTCGGGAGTTGGGGGGGTCCATCGTGGGGCGGCTGACAGCGTGTGGGGGCAGAACGTAGGACACTATCCGCGTCCGGCCAATGGTGGCTGGTCAGAGTAGAGAGGACCGCCATGCGGGTCGCCGTTCCTTCCGAGGTCAAGAACCACGAGTACCGGGTGGCGATCACCCCTGTGGGCGTTGCGGAACTGGTGGCGCACGGCCACGAGATCTACGTGCAGGCGGGGGCCGGCACCGGCTCCGGGATCAGCGACGAGGAGTACGTGGCACAGGGCGCGCAGATCGTGGCGACGGCTGCGGAGACCTGGGCGATCGGCGAGATGGTCCTGAAGGTCAAGGAGCCCGTC
>JAOATP010000003.1:55494-80329 GCA_030158185.1 Propionicimonas sp. | reverse complement strand
ACGGCAAGACCACGCTCACCGCGGCGATTACGAAGGTGCTCCACGACAAGTACCCCCTGCTCAATGCGGTGTCGGCGTTCGATCAGATCGACAAGGCGCCGGAAGAGCGCCAGCGCGGTATCACGATCTCCATCGCGCACGTCGAGTACCAGACCGAGAAGCGTCACTACGCCCACGTCGACTGCCCGGGGCACGCTGACTACGTCAAGAACATGATCACCGGTGCTGCCCAGATGGACGGTGCGATCCTGGTCGTCGCCGCCACCGACGGCCCGATGCCGCAGACCCGCGAGCACGTCCTCCTTGCCCGCCAGGTGGGTGTGCCGGCGATGGTCGTCGCGCTCAACAAGTGCGACATGGTCGACGACGAGGAGCTCATCGAGCTCGTCGAGCTCGAGGTCCGTGAGCTGCTGAGCGCTCAGGAGTTCGACGGCGACAACTGCCCGATCGTGCGCGTCGCGGCCTTCCCGGCCATGAACGGTGACGAGAAGTGGAGCGCAAGCATCCTCGAGCTCATGGACGCTGTGGACGAGTACATCCCGCAGCCCGAGCGTGAGACCGAGAAGCCGTTCCTGATGCCGATCGAGGATGTGTTCACGATCACCGGTCGTGGCACCGTCGTCACCGGCCGTATCGAGCGCGGCATCGTCAAGACCGGCGAGACCGTCGACATCATCGGTATCGCGGACAAGAAGCAGACCTCCACCATCACCGGTGTGGAGATGTTCCGCAAGATCCTCGACGAGGGTCGCGCGGGCGAGAACGTCGGCCTGCTGCTCCGCGGCACCAAGAAGGACGATGTCGAGCGCGGCATGGTCGTCATCAAGCCGGGTTCGGCGACGCCGCACACCGACTTCGACGCCAACGTCTACGTGCTGACCAAGGAAGAGGGTGGCCGTCACAAGCCGTTCTTCTCCAACTACAGCCCGCAGTTCTACTTCCGCACCACGGACGTGACCGGCGTCGTTCAGCTGCCTGAGGGCACCGACATGGTGATGCCCGGTGACAACACCGACATGACCGTGCACCTGAACAAGCCGATCGCCATGGAAGAGGGCCTCAAGTTCGCCATCCGTGAGGGTGGCCGGACCGTCGGCGCGGGTCGTGTGACCAAGATCATCAAGTGAACCTGATTCACTGACAGATCGCCGAACGGCCCCAGCGAGCAATCGCTGGGGCCGTTCTGCATTCCCGGGTGGGTCATCACCGTGCGGGGGTATCCTCCGGGCGTGACCATCCACGACACCCACCCGTTCGCCGACCCGCCGTCTGCGCGTGATGCCGTCCGGGCCTTCCGTGGCCGGCTCGCCTCCGGGGTCACCCTCTGGACGTCGGTGGGGGAGCGCCGGCCCGCAGGGCTGACCGTGTCGTCCCTGATGGTCGCCCATGGCGTCCCGCCGCGGATCCTTGCGCTGCTCGACCCGTTGTCGGACCTCTGCGAGGCACTGCTGGCATCACAGGCCGCAGCGGTGAGCGTGCTCCACCGCGACCAGCTGCGGCTGGCGGAGATCTTCGCCGGACAGGCCCCTGCGCCGGGGGGCCCGTTCCGGCAGGCAGCGTTCGACGACACGGCCTGGGGGCCGGTCCCAGCCGGTGCGACGACCTGGGCCGGGGTGCGGGTGGAGGACTCGCGCCAGGTCGGCTGGTCGCTCCTCGTGACCTGCGTCCTTGAGGAGCTGTTCGCAGCCGACGGCGTCGAGGACCCCCTGGTGCACCACAGGGGTCGCTACCCGAAGCTGGGCTGAGGCCGCAGGAGGATCACACCTGGATCTGCAGGTCGCCGCGCGTGGGCGGGTTCGAACCCGACCGTGACACGGTGACGGCGGCGCAGGCGAGGGCCCGGTCGACGGCCGTGCGGATGGCCGGCCAGTGCGCGAAGCGCAGGCGCTCACGCGCTGCCGCGTCCCCCAGCAGGCCGAGGTCGATCAGGCCGGAGATCAGGCCGGCCATGAAGGAGTCGCCGGCTCCGACGGTGTCGACGACGCTGGTCGGCAGCGTGGGGAAGTGCTCGATCGTTCCTGCTGCCAGTACGACCACCTCGGAGCCGCCCTGGGTGACGGCGCAGATCGAAGGGCCCATCGCAGCCCACTCGGCCAGCACGTGCGTCAGCGGTGCCGTGCCGTACAGCCAGCGGACGTCCTCCTCGGAGGCCTTCACGACATCGGCGAGCCTGATCAGCGCCTCGATCACCGGCCGGGCCTCCTCCGGGGAGCCCATCAGGGTGGGGCGGGCGTTCGGGTCGTAGGAGATGGTGGCGTGCTCGCGAGCGGCCTGGACGACCTGCAGGACTGCGGCCCCGCCCGGGGCGAGGGTTGCTGCGATCGAGCCGGTGTGCAGGTGGGTGCCCGGGGGAACGGCGACATCTGCCGGGTCGAGCGTCCACTCCAGGTCGAACTCGTAGGTGGCGACACCGGCATCGTCGAGGTGGGCCGCAGCGGTCGGCGTGCGGTCGGCGTCGGTGCTGCCGGGGGTGAGGGTGACGCCTTCCGTTGCCATCAGGTCCGCGATCCGCAGGCCGCGGGCGTCCGTGCCGATGTGGGTGGCGAGGGTCGTGCGGTGGCCGAGGCGTGACAGCCCGATCGCGACGTTCGCCGGGCTGCCGCCGACGTGCTCCATGGCCGGGCCCGAGCGGGCGATGACGATGTCGATCAGGGCTTCGCCGACGACGGTGACAGGGCTCTGCATGGCCACACTCTAGGGCTCGAGCGCTACCCCGGTGAGCTCGGTCGACATCTCCCACAGCCGGGAGCCGACGCCGGGGACCAGTGCTGCCCTCGGCAGCGGGGCCGGGCCCGGCGAGCCGGCTGCGCCGCCCCGTCCGGTGGGGCCGTAGTAGGCGCCCGGACGCGGGTCGGTGGCTGCCAGCAGGACGGGCTGGGCGCCGTCGGCCGGCGACTGCAGGGCGCCGATGAGTTCGCCGGCGAGCTCACCCAGCGCCGGCGGTGGGGGATCGACGATCCGTGTCTGTGACCATCCCGGATGCGCTGCAAGGGCGTGGACGCCGGCACCGGCAGCAGCGCTGCGGCGCCGGAGTTCGCCGGCGAAGACGACCTGGGCGAGCTTGGAGTTGGCGTAGGAGCGCGACGTCGACCCGGTGGGCGTGCCGAACCCCGGCCCGATCCTGCCCCTGCCTGCGACCAGCGAGCCGAGGTTCACCACCCGTGCCGTGCCGGC
Source organism: Propionicimonas sp. (assembly GCA_030158185.1). Lineage (GTDB taxonomy): Bacteria > Actinomycetota > Actinomycetes > Propionibacteriales > Propionibacteriaceae > Propionicimonas. The sequence goes on along the minus strand of JAOATP010000003.1, from coordinate 77,155 downwards.
GACCAGCGCCGGCCAGAGCCCTGCGGTGAGGGCCCAGGCGCCGAGGTGGTTCACGGCGATCGTGAGGTCGAAACCCTCTGCACTTCGCGCGTCCGGCGCGGCGTTCACGCCGGCGTTGTTGACCAGCAGGTGTACCGGTTCCGTGCCCACCCGGCGGGCGAAGGCAGCGACGCTGAGCAGCGAGCCCAGCTCGACCAGCTCGACGGAGACGATCGCGCCGGGACACGACGCGCGGATCGTTGCGGCAGCAAGGGCGCCGCGTGACTCGTCGCGGACGGCGAGGACGACGGCGGCGCCGGCTGCTGCAAGGCCCAGTGCCGTCGCGAGGCCTATCCCGCTGCTGGCACCGGTGACGACGGCCCGGCGTCCGGTCTGGTCCGGCAACTGCAGGGGCGGTAGCCGGTCTGCAACCATCCGCCGCTGCGCAGCCACCTGCTCAGCCCTGACGCTTCTGGATGGCTGCCCACTCGTCCCGCAGGCCCACCGTGCGGTGGAAAAGGGCCGGGGTGTCCAGGTCTGCTGCGAAGTAGCCGAGCCGCTCGAACTGAAGGACCTGTCCCGGGCCTGCCCCTGCGATCGCAGCCTCTGCCTTCCCGGTCACCATTTCGCGGGAGTCGGGGTTCAGGTCGTCCAGTGCCTCGCCGGTGGCCTCGCCGGGCACCTGGGTGGTGAACAGCCGTCCGTACAGCCCGACGGTGATGTCGGTGGCGTGCGGTGCGGAGACCCAGTGCATGGTGGACTTCACCTTGCGGCCGTCGGGGGCGTCGCCGCCGCGGGTGGCCGGGTCGTAGGTGGCGTGCACGGCAACGACCTCGCCCGCCTCGTCCTTCTCGATCCCGGTGGCTGTGACGAGGTAGGCGCCGCGGAGACGCACCTCGCGTCCCACCGTGAGCCGGAAGAACTTCGGGGGCGGGACCTCGGCGAAGTCCTCGGCCTCGATCCACAACTCACCGCTGAAGGCGACTCCGCGGGTACCGTCCGCCGGGTTCTCCGGGTTGTTGGCCACGTCGAAGTGCTCGACGACCGGGCCCCCGGCAGCGTCGGTCGGCCAGTTGTCGATGACCAGGCGCAGCGGGTGCAGCACGGCCATGCGACGCTGGGCGATGGTGTTGAGCTCGCGGCGGACGTAAGACTCCAGCGCCTCGATCGACTGGCGGCTGTTGGTGCGCGTCGTGCCGATCTCGGTGCAGAACGCGCGGATCGCCGCAGCCGGGTAGCCACGGCGCCGCAGGCCGCGCAGGGTGGGCATGCGCGGGTCGTCCCAGCCGTCGACGGTCCCGTCGTTGACGAGCTTCGCGAGGCGGCGCTTGCTGGTGATGATGTGGGTGAACTCGAGACGGGCGAACTCGATCTGCTTCGGCTTGTCGCCCGGCAGCGGGAGGTGCTCGAGGTACCAGTCGTACAGCGGACGGTGCGTGTCGAACTCCAGCGTGCAGATCGAGTGGGTGACCCCCTCGATCGCGTCGCTCTGGCCGTGCGCCCAGTCGTAGGTGGGGTAGACGCACCAGTCGTCCCCGGTGCGGAAGTGGTGGCTGTGGCGGATGCGGTACATGACCGGGTCGCGCAGGGCCATGTTCTCGCTCTGCATGTCGATCTTCGCCCGGAGCACCCGCGTGCCGTCGGGGAACTCGCCCGCCTTCATGCGCCGGAACAGGTCGAGGTTCTCCTCGGCACTGCGGCCGCGGTAGGCGCTCTCGACGCCCGGCTTGCCGAAGCCGCCGCGCTCGGCGGAGATCGTCTCGATGTCGGAGTCGTCGACGTAGGCGAGCCCCTGGCCGATCAGGTACTCGGCCCAGGCGTACAGCTGGCCGAAGTAGTCCGAGGCGTGCAGGAGCCTCGCAGGGTGAAACCCCAGCCATTCGATGTCCGCGACGATGGATTCGACGTACTCGGACTCCTCGGTGTCGGGGTTCGTGTCGTCGAGGCGCAGGTTGCAGATGCCGCCGAACTCCTCCGCCGTCCCGAAGTCGACCGTGATGGCCTTGGCGTGACCGATGTGCAGGTAGCCGTTGGGCTCCGGCGGGAACCGGGTCTGGACCCGTCCGCCGTAGGTCTGCTGCTCGTTGTCCCTGCGAATGATGTCGCGGATGAAGTCGTTGGCAACGGGCTGGGTCATGGCCGAAAAGTTATCACTCCGGGAGTGGGCTTCTTCGCTGGGGGATGAGGGGGAGCGGATCGCCCCGAGTGTGTTCGGTAGTCTGTTCGCTGCCATGACCGATGCCCCAGCCCGCCTCCGCGTAGCGCCGTCGCCGACCGGCGACCCGCACGTCGGAACCGCGTACATGTCCTTGTTCAACCTCGCCTATGCCCGCGCGACCGGGGGTGCCTTCGTCCTGCGGATCGAGGACACCGACCAGGCCCGCTACGTGGAGAGCTCCGAGCAGCAGATCTACGACACGCTGCACTGGCTGGGGCTCGACTGGAGCGAGGGCCCGGACATCGGCGGCCCGTATGCGCCGTACCGGCAGTCGGAGCGCCTGGACACCTATCGTCCCTACGTCGAGCAGCTGATCGCTTCCGGCCACGCCTACTACTGCTGGTGCAGCAGCGAGCGCCTGGCCGAGGTCCGCGCGGAGCAGCAGGCGTCCAAGGCCTCGGTGACCGGCTATGACCGGCTGTGCGTCGGCAAGACCCGGGAGGAGCGGTCGGCGCTGCCCGGCTTCAGCGAGACGCCCGTCGTGCGGATGCTGATCCCCGACGACGCACCGCTGACCTTCACCGACCTGATCCGTGGCGAGGTGAACGCGCCGCGCCCCGACGACCAGGTGATCCTCAAGGCCGACGGCTTCCCGACCTACCACCTTGCCGTCGTCGTCGACGACCACCTGATGGACATCACCCACGTCGTCCGCGGCGAGGAGTGGATCTCCTCCACGCCCAAGCACCTGCTTCTCTACAGCTGGCTGGGGTGGGAGACGCCGGCCTTCGCGCACATGCCGCTGCTGCGGAACACGGACAAGTCCAAGATCTCCAAGCGCAAGAACCCTGCAGCACGGCTCACCTGGTTCCTCGAGCAGGGCTACCTGCCCGAGGCCCTGCGCAACTTCCTGCAGCTGCTGGCCTACCCGCCGGTCGACGAGGAGCACGAGGTGTCGACCTTCGACGACTTCGTCGCCAACTTCGACTGGGCGAAGGTCAACACGGTCGGCCCGATCTTCGACCTGAAGAAGCTCGACTGGCTGAACGGGCACTACATCCGCTCGCTCGCCCCGGAGGAACTGGCCGACCGCATCGTCGGCTTCGCCGTCCGCGAGGGCCAGTGGCCGGAGATTCCTTCGCCGGCGGACGTCGACCTCCTCAGCCGCGCCGTGCCGCTGATCCAGGAGCGGCTCGTCCTGCTGTCCGAGGCACTGCCGAAGCTGGCCTACCTGTTCACGCCGGACGCGGAACTGACGATCGACGCCGACATGCTCGCCCAGGCGGGCGACGACGCGCTGAAGGTGGTCTCCACGGCGGTCGATGCCCTTTCCGGGCTGGGGGAGTGGACGACGGACGCCATCCAGGATGCGCTCCGGGGAGCACTGGTCGACGGGCTTGGCATCAAGCCCAAGTTCGCCTTCGGGCCGGTGCGGCTGGGGATCACCGGCTCCAGGGTGTCCCCGCCGCTGTTCGAGTCGATGGAACTGCTGGGTCGCGAGTCCAGCCTCGCGAGGCTGGAGCAGCTGAGGGCTGTGCTGTGAGCCGGGTCGTCGCGGTCTTCGGCGGACGCAGCGAGATCGGGCTCGCCGTCGCCACCCGGCTCGCCGCCGGCGCGACCATCGTGCTCGCCGCCCGCCCCGGGCCGATGGATGAGGCCGTCGCAGCCTGCCGCGCCGCCGGTGCAGCCCGGGTAGAGGTGGTCGAGTTCGACGCGGACGACATCGCGGCGCACGCCGGCATCGTCGACGGGATCGAGCAGCAGGTCGGGCCGATCGACGTCGCAGTGCTCGCATTCGGGGTGCTGGGCGACCAGTCGGTGGCAGAGCACGACCCGCAGGCAGCCGCAGCCCTGCTGCACACCGACTTCATCGCACAGGCCGCGCTCCTGACGGTCTTCGCAGAACGCATGCGCGCGAGGGGCGCAGGAACGCTGGTGGCCTTCTCGTCGGTCGCCGGGCAGCGGGTGCGCCGCGCCAACTTCGTGTACGGCTCGGCGAAGGCCGGTCTCGACGGGTTCGCCTCAGGGCTCGCGGACGCGCTGCACGGCAGCGGTGTGCACCTCGTCATCGCCCGTCCCGGCTTCGTCATCGGAAGGATGACCGCCGGGATGAGCCCTGCACCGTTCTCGTCGACGCCGGATCAGGTCGCCGAAGCAGTCGTGCAGCGCATCCGCGCCGGCGGCGGCGTCGAGCTGTGGATCCCGTGGCAGCTGCGCATCCTGTTCTTCTTCGCCCGGTTCGTGCCGCGCTCCCTCTGGCGGCGCCTGCCGCGCTAGGTCAGGCGCTCAATCCTGGTCGCGCTCAATCCTGTTCAACGGTGAATCTCGGCCCGTCGCTGCGGCACGAGCCCTTGACCGAGACCTCGCGGTCGCCCTGGTTCTGCTTGAACTCGACCTCGAGGGTCTCCGGGCCCCGGTCCCCGATCTCGACGGTGAACCCGTCGGCCGGGACGGCTGCGTCCAGCCTGATCCTCTGCGCCCGGCACGTCGCAGTGACCCGACCGGCCGGTCCACTCCATGACCCCTGCACCGCAACGGGCGCGGGACCCGCTGTCCTGGTGCCGCTCGCCGAGGGCCGGGAGGTCGGACGGGTAGTGGGACGGGTGGTGGGTCGGGAACTGGGTCGGGGAGTGGGTCGTGGCGTTGCCTGAGGAGTTGCTCCGGGTGTGGTCGCGGGCGGCGTCGGCGTGATGGTGCTGGCGGGCACCTTCAGGGCTGCCTGGCTGGTCCCGTGGGCGCCTGCCCGCGAGATCGCCGTCCACACACCCAAGGTTGCCAGCGCGACAACGGCGGTCCAGGCCACAGCCAAGACCACGATGGGAAGACCCCGCCTCATCGGGCCATCATGCCGCACGTCCCCGGGAATCCGGTGGCGTAGGGTCATGCGCATGGCGAGCGTCCTGATCATCGAGGATGACCTGGCCATCCGTTCTGCACTCAAGCGCGTCCTCACGGAGCGCGGGGATGTCGTGGCCGTTGCCGGGACCGGAATGGAGGGGATGACGATCCTGATGCGGGAGCCGCCCGACATCGTCCTGCTCGATCTCGGGCTTCCCGACCTGGACGGCTTCGGGGTCCTCGGGATGCTCCGCACGGTCAGCCAGGTCCCGGTGATCGTGATCACGGCGCAGGACGACGACCGCTCCATCATCCGGGCCCTCGACGCAGGCGCGGACGACTACGTGACCAAGCCGTTCGGCGCCGATCAGGTGGCTGCAAGGATGCGCGCGGTCCTTCGACGTTCCCGGCGCGAGCCGGACGAGGAGGACCCCGCGGTGGTGATCGGCGACCTCGTCATCGACCCGCGTCGTCGTGAGGTCACGCTTGCCGGGGCCCTGGTGGGGCTATCGCGCAAGGAGTTCGACGTCCTGCTCGTGCTCGCGAACCGGGTCGGTGCCGTCGTCACCAAGCGCGAGTTGCTGACGGAGGTGTGGCGGCAGCCCTATGGTGGCGCCGACCGGACGGTCGATGTCCACCTCAGCTGGCTCCGCCGGAAGCTCGGCGAGACAGCAGCAGAGCCGCGCTACCTGCAGAGCGTCCGCGGCGTCGGGGTCCGGCTGGTGAACCCGCTGGAGGGTGCCCCTTGAGGCGACGCATCACTGTCCTCGTCGCGCTGATCTCGACGGGGTTCCTCGTCTCGTTCCTCGTCCCGCTGGCGCTCCTCGTCAGGACACTCGCCGAGGACCGGGGGATGGCGATGATCGACCAGACGGCCCGCAACGTCGGGATCCTGGTGTCGGGCATCACCGACCCTTCCCAGCTCGCTTCGCTTGTCGACGTCGCTGTCGAAGCCTCCGGCGTGGACGTGGGCGTGATCTCCCCCTCCGGTGAGCTCCTGGGGACGACCGGCCGCCTCAATGAGGGCGAAGTCGGCCGCGGGCGCTCCGGCGAGGCCTTCTCGATCATCGATGCCGAGGGTGGCCGGGTCTACGTGCCGATCGCCCTGGACGCCGGTACCAGCGTCGTCGTGGCCAGCATCCCCGTCGAGGACCTGTACGCCGGTGTCGCCGATGCCTGGTGGACCATCGGCGCCGCCGGAACGGGTCTCCTCGCAGCGTCGCTGCTGATCGCGGGCCAGGCCTCCCGTCGCATCAGTGAGCCCCTGCTCGAGGTCGCAACCACGGCGCACCGGCTCCGCGACGGAGACCTCGCCGCGCGGGCGGAGGAGTCCGGTCCTTCCGAGACCAGGGAGGTGGCCGCAGCCCTCAACGGGCTGGCGGACCGGATCAGCGGGCTCCTCGTCGAGGCAAGGGCGGACGTCGGCGAACTGGCGCACCGCCTCCGCACGCCGGTCACGGCCCTGAAGCTCGACCTCGACGCGGTGCGCGAACCCGAATTGGCAGGCAGGCTCCAGGAAAGGGTGACCGCACTGCAGCGGGCCATCGACGTGATCGTGAAGGAGGCGCGCCGGGAGGTCAGGGAGGACCTGCCAGAGGGCTGCGACCTCGCTGAGGTGGTCCGTGAGCGGGTCGAGTACTGGCGGGCGCTCGCAGAGGATCAGGATCGCACCGTGACGGTGGAGCTGCCATCGGGAGCCGTGCCGGTCGAGCTGAGCCGGCTGGATGCCGACGACGTGGTCGACATCCTCATCGACAACGTCTTCGCACACACGGGCGAAGCGGTTGATTTCGGGGTGTCCGTCCGGCTGGGTGAGCGCGAGGTGCACCTGCTGGTCCACGACGCCGGACCAGGATTCGCCGCGACCGCTGCCCGGCGCACGGGGTCGACCGGCCTCGGGCTCGACATCGTCCGGCGAACCGTGGCCACCTGGGGTGGTCGGCTCGTCACATCCCCCATCGGGCAACCGGGGGCGAGCGTCGAGGTGGTGCTCCCGCGGGAGCGGCGATCAGCTGCCCGGTGAGGGCTGCCCGCTCAGCCGCACGGGCCGCCGAGCGCGGGGGAGCCGATCAGTCCTCGCCGTCCTCGTGGTCGTCCCCACCCTCGTCCTCGTCCTCGTCCTCGTCCTCGTGGTCGTCATCCTCGCGGACAGGGGCCTTGGCAGTGGTGTTTGCCTTGCCCTTCGTCGACCGGCTCTTCTGCACGGTCGTGACAACGATGGGTTCTGCCGTCTTCACGACCGTCTTCACCACGGTTGTCACGCAGACGCCGTCCTTGAGCGTCGCCGGCGGATCGCAGGGAAGGTAGTGGGTGAGCGTCACCGGCTCCACCATCGGCTCCGTGTGGCCGACGGGGGCCGTGTTCAGGGCGCCGTAGGCCGCGGTGGCGCCGACAGTGCCGGCCACCGCAGAGGCGAGGGCAACGGCTGCGTTCAACAAGTGCATGAGGATCTCCTTGAGTCATCACCATCTTCGGGGCACCCGTGGGTCGCGTCACGCCAGTCAAGGCAAACTTAAGGAGAGCATGAGGATTCCTTATCTTTGCGTGGTGGATGGTGGGAATGAGCCGAAGAAGGGACCACCATGACCTACTCCGCCCGCAACCGGGATCGCTACCGTGTCGTGGCTTCAGCCACCACAGGGGCGGTGGCCGCCGTGTGTCTTGCGGGTACCGGCGCCGTGATGGGGACGGCCGCGGCAGCGAACGCCCAGAGCGAGCATGACAGGGCCGTGGCACGGGACCGGGAACTGAACGCCCAGCCCATGATCATCGACATCGCCCGGCCCACGGCCAAGGTCACGAAGATCAAGACCGTGACCAAGCCCGGCAAGGGCCCGAGGATCCGGGTGGTCAGCTCCGGCAGCCGCAAGGGCACGGCGTCCAGTCCGTCCAAGCCCAAGCCGAAGCCGCCGGCCACGTCCTCCGGATCGTGAAGGGCGCGCGCGTCGAACAGGTGCGTTGGCAGTCGCTGGGTACCTACGTGCAGCTCAGCGTCTCCGATCCGGACAAGGTTGCTGCGGCTGAACGCAGGGCTCGCGCCCTGCTGGACGCCGTCGACTGGGCCTGCAGTCGCTTCCGCGAGGATTCGGAACTGCACCGCGTCAACACCGGTGCGGGAACCTGGGTCCGGGTGGACCCGCTGCTGGTTGCCGCAACCCAGGCAGCCGTCGAGGCCGCCGGGCACACCGATGGCATCGTGCACCCCCTGCTGGGGAAGGTGATGGTCGGACTCGGCTACGACCGCACGTTCACCGGGTTGCAGCCCGGCAGGTCCGTCGAAGCACGCATCGAGCAGCCACCGTTGGGCTCCTGGCGGTCCATCGAGTGGGAAGCGGGGGCGATCAGGATCCCGGCGGGCACAGCCCTCGACCTGGGTGCGACGGCCAAGGCGTGGGCCGGCGACATGATCAGCCGGACGATCGCAGAGGAGGAGCGTGCCAACGTCGTGCTCAGCCTCGGCGGCGATGTGGCGATCGCCCGTGGCGCCCGTCGCCCCACGTGGTGGCCGATCGCGATCCGTGAGCACCCCGATGGTGAGGCGAGCGAAGAAGTCGCACTGAGGCGCGGCGGGCTGGCGACATCCTCGACCCGCCTGCGGCGCTGGACGGTGGCCGGCGTCACCCACCATCACCTCGTCGACCCCCGGACCGGGGCCTCGGCACGGACCCGCTGGCGGACGGTCAGTGCCACCGGGCCCTCGGCCACGGCAGCGAACATCGCCACAACGGCAGCGATCGTGCTCGGTGACGATGCGCTGGGTTGGCTCACCGAGCGTGAGGTGGCGGCCCGGCTGGTGTCGGAGGACGGCACCGTCACGCTGACACCTGGCTGGCCGGAGAAGGGAGCTGACCGATGAACGGGCCCCTGTTGTGGTTCCTCAACCGGGGAACCGGCATTGTCCTGCTCGTGCTGATGACCCTCTCGGTTGTGCTCGGCGTCCTCAGTGCACGGTCGAGGGCCGGCCGCGGGACCCCGGGCTTCGTGCGCACCGTTGTGCACCGCAACGTCGCCCTTCTCGCCGTAACCCTGCTGGCCGTCCATGTCGTCTCCGCCGTTGTCGACTCCTACGTCGACATCCGGTGGTGGGACGCCGTGGTTCCCTGGGGAGGGCTCTACCAGCCGCTCTGGCTGGGACTCGGTGCCCTGTCCCTCGACCTGCTGGTTGCCATCACGGTGACGAGCCTGCTGCGCACCCGCCTGCCCCATGCAGCGTGGCGGCTTGTGCACTGGGCCAGCTACCTCGCCTGGGGGATCGCCCTTGTCCACGGGATCGGGATCGGCACGGACAGTGACGCCACCTGGTCGGTGGTGATCACCGTCGCCTGCGGCGTCGCCGTCGGCCTTGCAGTCGCCGTGCGGATCGGTGGGACCGTCCGGAAGGCGGTTCGCGCATGAGGGCTTCGGTCGATGAGGGCCCGCGCCTCCTTGCGCACCTTGCTGACGGCCCGGGGCTCACCCGGCACCGGCTCCGCCACCCCGCCCCCGTCCGCGTGGGGGTGGAGCACCTGGCCAGGGCAGCCGAAGCCGCGGACCTGCGTGGACGTGGTGGCGCCGGCTTCCCCTTCGCGACCAAGCTCCGCACCGCAGCCCGTCGCGGCGCCGTCGTGGTGGTGAACCTCAGCGAAGGTGAGCCGGCGAGCCAGAAGGACGAGGTGCTGGCGATGCGCCGTCCGCACCTGATCCTCGACGGTGCCGTCCTTGCGGCCAGGGCGCTCGGTGCGCGCCGGGTCCACCTGGTCCTGCCCGGCGACAAGCCGCTCGTCACCACCCGCATGACCGCGGCGCTCGCCGAGCGCGAGAGCTCCGACGGGGTCGAGTGGCGGATCAACACCGCCGACGCCGGGTTCGTCAGCGGCCAGTCCCGCGCGGTGCTCGAACTGATGTCGGGACGTGCGAACCTTCCCGTGACCGCCTGGGCGCCGGAGGCTGTGTCGGGCCATCGTGGACGTCCCACCCTGCTGTCGAATGCGGAGACCTATGCCCAGCTCGCCAGCATCTGGGTCCACGGTCCTGACCCCTCGACGATGCTCATCACGCGCGCCGGGGACACTCCTGCTGCGAAGGTCCTCGAGGTGGGTATCGGGGCGCCGTGGAGCGCAGTGCTGAGTCCTTTCGAGCTCGACCGCCCGGTGCTGCTGGGCGGGTACCACGGAGCCTGGGTCCCGGGTGGGGCCCTCAAGGGTCGCCGCATCGCTGACGAGGACCTGGCAGGTCTGGGTGCCCGCCTGGGTGCCGGGGTGGTGCTGCCACTGCCGTCCGGGTCGTGCCCGGTCAACGAGACGGCCCAGATCGTGTCGTACCTGGCTGGCCAGTCGGCCGGCCGGTGCGGTCCCTGCCGGTTCGGGCTGCCCGCGCTGGCTCTTGCCGTCGATGACGCGGCGCGCGGCGAAGGCCCCCTCGAACGCATCCACGAACTCGCAGCAGTCGTGAACCGGCGTGGCGCCTGTGCGCATCCCGATGGCACGGTGCGGCTGGTCGCATCGCTGCAGCGCTGGTTCGGCGACGAGTTTCTGCTCCACCAACGAAGGGAGTGTGGCTATGGCGACCTCGCGGCTGCGGGTTGACTGGCCCGCCTGCCAGGGTCGGGGACTGTGTCACGAATTGCTCCCCGAGCTGATCTCGCTCGACGAGTGGGGTTATCCGATCATCGCTGGTGATGTCCCCGCCGGGCTGTTGCCCGCTGCCAGGCGTACCGTGGCGGGCTGCCCCCGTCTTGCGCTGCGCCTGCAGCGGCTTCCAGTTCGTCGGGAAGGGTAGGAAGGCCCGCGGGCGAGTTGCCGCTGGCGAACCGGATCAGCACGACGCCCGCGACGATCATCGCTCCACCGAGGACCTGGATCGGGCTCGGGATCTCTCCCAGCACCGCCGCGGCGATGAGCGCAGCGAACAGCACTTCTGAGAGGCTCACGAACGAGGAGAGCCGCTCGCCCATCAGTCCGATCCCCGCCACGCCGAGCGCATAGGCGAGCGCTGTCGCAGCGAGCACGACGACCCCCAGTGGAACCCACCACGGCACGGCCGCACCCATCAGTTGCACGTCGACGAGCGGCGCGGTGTAGGGGAGTGCCCCCACCAGCGTCGCAAGGCCCAGCACCACGGCGCCCACCGGCAACCCGAAGGCCGGCAGCACCAGCGGGTGCAGCTGCGTCGGACGGGCTCCGAGGACGAAGTAGGCGGCTGCGCCGATCATCGCGCCGAAGCCGAACATCACGCCGAGGGTGTCCGGCCGTGCACCGGTGAGGTCGAGCACGCAGAGCAGCCCGAGCACGCTGGCGAGGGTCCCGGCGATCACGAGGCGGGACGGCGCGTGCCGCGTCCGCACCCAGGCGAGCAGCACCAGCAGCACCGGCGCCATGTACTCGATGAGCAGCGCGATGCTCACGCTCATCCGGGAGACGGCTGCGAAATACATCAGCTGGGCCGTGGCTACGGCCAGTGCGCCGAAGGCCGTGATGATGCGCCATTCCTCCAGCACGACACGCAGGCGCCCGCGCATCACCCACAGTCCTACCGGCAGCAGCAGGACGGCCGCGCAGGTCACCCGCCACAGCACAGCTGCCCCCGGCGTCCAGCCCGCGTCGAACAGCGGACGCACGAAGGTTCCCGAGGTCGCGAAGGCCAGTGAGGCGGCGAGCCCGAGCAACACGCCGAGCCCTGCGCGGCTAGGCTGGACGTGTTGGGCGGGGCCCTCGGAGGATGTGGTCACCCGGGCAATGCTGCCCCAGGTCGGTGATTTGGCAACCCGGCGCCCACCATGAAAGAATCGACAGGTTGCTCCGACGGGGACGCCACCTAGGCGGCCCCCCGGCAAGTCTGGTGATCGAAGCCGGGCCCTACCACGATCCGTCAAATGATTGGTCATGCGCGGCCCAGAACGGCCCGACACGCCCGACCCCGGGGGTCGGAGTAACAGCTCCACCGGAGATGCACCGGAGGAGCCCGACGAGAAGAAGGACGAACCAGTGGCGGGACAGAAGATCCGGATCCGACTCCGGGCCTACGACCACGAGGTCATTGATTCCTCGGCGAAGAAGATCGTCGACACGGTGACCCGCACCGGTGCGAAGGTGGCCGGCCCCGTGCCGCTGCCCACCGAGAAGAACGTGTTCTGCGTGATCCGTTCTCCGCACAAGTACAAGGACAGCCGCGAGCACTTCGAGATGCGCACGCACAAGCGGCTGATCGACATCCTCGACCCGACGCCGAAGACCGTCGACTCGCTCATGCGACTTGACCTTCCGGCCGGTGTCGACATCGAGATCAAGCTTCCGTGAGGTCACCCGTGAAGAGCGAACGAAACGTGAAGGGCCTGCTGGGCACCAAGCTCGGCATGACCCAGGTCTGGGACGAGGCCAACAAGGTCGTCCCCGTTACCGTGATCCTGGCCGGCCCGTGTGTGGTCACCCAGGTCCGGACCCCGGATGCCGACGGCTACTCCGCCGTGCAGCTGGGCTTCGGCGCGGTCAAGGCGAAGAACGTCACCAAGCCGGATGCCGGCCACTTCGAGCGCGCGGGGGTCACCCCGCGCAAGCACCTCGTCGAGCTGCGCACCGGTGACGCCAGCACCTACACCCTCGGTCAGGAACTGACCGCAGAGGTGTTCGCAGCTGCCGACATCGTCGACGTGACCGGCGTCACCAAGGGCAAGGGCACCGCGGGCGTCATGAAGCGCCACGGCTTCCACGGCCTGCGCGCCAGCCACGGTGTGCACCGCAAGCACCGTTCCCCGGGTTCGATCGGCGCCTGCGCCACTCCCGGGCACGTGTTCAAGGGCACCAAGATGGCCGGCCGCATGGGCGTCGAGAAGGTGACCGTGCAGAACCTCACCATCCATGCCGTTGACGCGGAGCGCGGGCTGATCCTGGTCAAGGGCTCCGTGCCCGGCCCCAAGGGCACCCTGATCGTCGTGCGCTCGGCTGCCAAGAAGGGAGTCCAGGCATGAGCGAGACCCGGACCGTCAAGGTGCTCGACACGAAGTCCGACACCGCAGAGCTGCCCGCAGAGCTGTTCGACGTGCAGGCCAACATCCCGCTGATCCACCAGGTCGTCGTGGCCCAGCTGGCTGCAGCCCGCCAGGGCACGCACTCCACCAAGACCCGGGGCGATGTCTCCGGTGGTGGCGCGAAGCCGTGGCGCCAGAAGGGCACCGGCCGCGCCCGTCAGGGTTCGCGCCGCAGCCCGCAGTGGGCAGGTGGCGGTATCGCCCACGGCCCGCACCCCCGCAGCTACGCGCAGCGGACGCCCAAGAAGATGATCGCCGCAGCCTTGCGCGGAGCGCTCTCCGACCGGGCCCGCGACGGCCGCGTGCATGTGCTCGAGGCCATCGTCAAGGGTGAGACCCCGAACACGAAGGCAGCGCTGCTGTCGATCGCAGCCATCGGCAGCGCCAAGCTGCTCGTCGTGCTGGATCGCGACGAGGACGTGGCCTGGCTCAGCCTGCGCAACGTCGCCGGCGTCCACGCGCTCGCCTACGACCAGCTGAACGCGTACGACGTGCTGGTCAACGACGACGTGGTGTTCACCAAGGCCGCGCTTGCCGGCTTCGTCGGTGGCCCGCTCAAGGGCAAGGTCACGCTGACCGACGCCGAAGCGACCGTGACCGAGACCGATGAGACTGAGTCCAAGGAGGCTGGGAAGTGAGCGATCTCAAGATCCGCGATCACCGCGACATCCTGCTGGCCCCCGTGGTCAGCGAGAAGAGCTACGGACTGCTGGACGAGAACAAGTACACGTTCCTCGTCTCGCCCGGGGCCAACAAGACCGAAATCAAGATCGCTGTCGAGGCCGTCTTCGGCGTCAAGGTGACCGGCGTGAACACCATCAACCGGAACGGCAAGCGCAAGCGCACCAAGGCCGGCTGGGGCAAGCGTCCCGACACCAAGCGGGCCGTGGTGAGCATTGCCGAGGGCCAGCGCATCGACATCTTCTCCGGCCCCCTCGCCTGAGCCTGAGCCGAGATAGGAAAACGAACTCATGGGTATCCGTAAGTACAAGCCGACCACACCGGGCCGTCGTGGCTCGTCCGTGGCCGACTTCGTCGAACTGACTCGCTCCACTCCGGAGAAGTCCCTGCTCGCACCGAAGCCGAAGACCGGTGGCCGTAACAGCTCCGGCCGTATCACCACCCGGCACATCGGCGGCGGCCACAAGCAGGCCTACCGCCTGGTCGACTTCCGTCGCTACGACAAGGACGGCGTGCCGGCCAAGGTCGCGCACATCGAGTACGACCCGAACCGCACAGCCCGCATCGCGCTGCTGCACTACGCCGATGGCGAGAAGCGCTACATCATCGCGCCGAACGGCCTGACGCAGGGCGCGGTCGTCGAGGCCGGCGAGGCTGCCGACATCAAGCCCGGCAACAACCTGCCGCTCCGCTTCATCCCCGTTGGCACGACGGTTCACGCCGTCGAGCTGCGGCCCGGTGGCGGCGCGAAGATGGGCCGCTCGGCCGGCGCCAAGATCCAGCTGGTCGCCCGCGAGGGCAAGATGGCAACGCTCCGCCTGCCGTCCGGCGAAATGCGCCTTGTGGACGTGCGTTGCCGCGCGACCGTCGGCGAGGTCGGCAACGCAGAGCAGTCGAACATCAACTGGGGCAAGGCCGGCCGCAACCGCTGGAAGGGCATCCGCCCGACCGTCCGCGGTGTGGCAATGAACCCGATCGACCACCCGCACGGTGGTGGCGAGGGCAAGACCTCCGGTGGTCGTCACCCGGTCACCCCCTGGGGCAAGCCGGAAGGCCGCACCCGGGACAAGAACAAGGCGAGTTCTCGCCTGATCATCCGTCGCCGCAAGTCCGGCAAGAAGCGCTGATTGGAACAGGTGAGCTAGACAAATGCCACGCAGTCTCAAAAAGGGTCCCTTCGTCGACGACCACCTCGCCAAGAAGGTGGACGCGCAGAACGCCAAGGGCACCAAGCAGGTGATCAAGACCTGGTCGCGCCGGTCGATGATCATTCCCGACATGATCGGCCACACCATCGCGGTGCACGACGGCCGCAAGCATGTGCCGGTCTTCGTCACCGAGTCGATGATCGGCCACAAGCTGGGCGAGTTCGCCCCCACCCGCACCTACCGCGGGCACATCAAGGAAGACAAGAAGTCGCGCCGCCGCTGAGTGGGCGAGAAGAGGAATTGATCTACACATGAGCAAAAAAGAGGAGCGACCCAGCCGTCGCGCTGCCCTGCTCGGGGATCGTCCTGGCTCGTACGCGATCGCGCGTCACGTCAGGATGTCGCCACTGAAGGTGCGTCGCGTGGTCGATCTGGTGCGAGGGATGGACGTCACCGACGCCCTGAATGTGCTCAAGTTCGCCCCGCAGGCCGCCTCCGAGCCGGTCTACAAGGTGGTCGCGAGTGCGAAGGCCAACGCTGAGTCAACCGAGGGACTGCGTGGTGAGGACCTGTTCGTCTCCGCCGCGTTCGTC
Source organism: Propionicimonas sp. (assembly GCA_030158185.1). GTDB lineage: Bacteria > Actinomycetota > Actinomycetes > Propionibacteriales > Propionibacteriaceae > Propionicimonas. The sequence goes on along the minus strand of JAOATP010000003.1, from coordinate 61,756 downwards.
GACGAGGGCATGACGCTGCGTCGGATCCGGCCGCGGGCGAAGGGTTCGGCCAGCCGGATCCTCAAGCGAGCCAGCCACATCACCGTCGTTGTCGAACCCAAGAGCGAGAAGGGAGCCTGAGTATGGGCCAGAAGATCAACCCCCATGGCTTCCGCCTCGGGATCACCACGGATCACAAGACCCGTTGGTACGCGGACAAGAACTACGCAGACCTCGTCGCCGAGGATGTCAAGATCCGTCGGTTCCTGTCCAAGACGCTGGAGCGGGCGGGGATCTCCTCGGTCGAGATCGAGCGTCGCAGCGAGCGGGTGACCATCTTCCTGTACGCCGCACGCCCGGGCATTGTCATCGGCCGCAACGGGGCCGAGGCGGAGCGCGTCCGTGCCGAGTTGGAGAAGCTGACCGGCAAGCAGGTCCAGTTGAACATCCTCGAGGTCAAGAACCCCGAGATCGATGCCCAACTGGTGGCCCAGGGTGTCGCCGAGCAGTTGGGCGCCCGGGTGGCGTTCCGCCGCGCGATGCGCAAGGCGCAGCAGTCGGCCATGCGCGCTGGTGCCCTGGGGATCCGGATCCAGTGCTCCGGTCGTCTGGGTGGCGCCGAGATGAGCCGCTCGGAGTTCTACCGCGAGGGTCGGGTGCCGCTGCACACGCTGCGTGCCGACATCGACTACGGCCTCTACGAGGCCAAGACCACCTTCGGCCGCATCGGCGTGAAGGTCTGGATCTACAAGGGCGACGTGTCCGGCAACCGTGCCGAGCGCGCCGCGCAGAAGGCCGCCCGTGCGGCCGCCGGTGGTCAGCGTCGCCCGGCCCGCGGGCCGCGTCGCGATGACCGTCCGGCCGGCCGGAACGAGCGGGGCGGCCGCCGTCGCGCCGAGGGTGTCGCCGAGTCGGCGCCGGTCGCGGCGCCCGCGACCGAGAGTGCAGGAGCCTGACCATGTTGATTCCGCGTCGTGTCAAGCACCGCAAGCAGCACCACCCGACCCGTCGGGGCGCTGCCAAGGGTGGCACCAAGCTGGCCTTCGGCGACTACGGCATCCAGGCCCTGGAGTCCTCGTACCTGACCAACCGTCAGATCGAGAGCGCCCGTATCGCCATGACCCGTCACATCAAGCGTGGTGGAAAGGTGTGGATCAACGTCTACCCCGACCGCCCGCTGACCAAGAAGCCGGCCGAAACCCGCATGGGTTCCGGCAAGGGTTCCCCCGAGTGGTGGATCGCGAACATCAAGCCCGGACGCGTGCTCTTCGAGCTGTCCGGCGTCGGCGAGGACGTGGCCCGCGAGGCCATGCGTCTGGCCATCCACAAGCTGCCGTTCAAGGCTCGCTTCATCAAGCGGGAAGCAGGTGACATCTGATGGCAAAGCACACCGCCGCCACCGATCTTCGGGGGCTCAGCCGCGCTGAGCTCAACGCCAAGGTCGTCGAGTACAAGGAAGAGCTGTTCAACCTGCGGTTCGCCGCGGCCACTGGCCAGCTGGAGACCCATGGTCGGTTGCGCGAGGCCCGCAAGGACATCGCCCGCATCTACACCGTGCTGCAGGAGCGCAAGCTCGGCATCATCCCCGATCCCGATGAGGACAAGTGAGTTCGATGAGTGAGCGAAACGACGCGACGCGTTCCGCCCGCAAGGTCCGTGAGGGCGTTGTGGTGTCGGACAAGATGGACAAGACCGTCGTCGTGATGGTCGAGCAGCGGGTCAAGCACCCGCTCTACGGCAAGGTCATGACGAAGTCCGAGCGGCTCAAGGCGCACGACGAGGCCAATGAGGCCGGCGTCGGCGACCGCGTCCGGGTGATGGAGACTCGACCCAGCTCGGCCACCAAGCGGTGGCGCCTGGTCGAGGTCCTCGAAAAGGCCAAGTGACCAGGAGATATTGAGATGCTTCAGCAGGAATCGCGAATGAAGGTCGCCGACAACACCGGCGCGAAGGAACTCCTTTGCATCCGTGTTCTCGGTGGCTCCAAGCGTCGCTACGCCGGCCTGGGGGACAAGATCGTCGCGACGGTCAAGGACGCCATCCCCGGTGGTGCAGTGAAGAAGGGCGAGGTCGTGAAGGCGGTCATCGTCCGTACGGTGAAGGAGACCCGTCGTGCAGACGGCTCCTACATCAAGTTCGATGAGAATGCCGCCGTGCTGCTGAAGAACGACGGGGAGCCCCGCGGCACCCGCATCTTCGGCCCGGTCGGCCGTGAGCTGCGCGAGAAGAAGTACATGCGAATCATCTCGCTCGCGCCGGAGGTGTTGTGAGCAATGGGTAAGACCATCGACAAGACGCATGGCGTCCACGTCAAGAAGGGTGACCGCGTCAAGGTCATCGCAGGCAAGGACAAGGGCCGTATCGGGGAGATCATCTCCGTCGACCCGAAGGCCGGCCGCGTGATCGTCCAGGGCGTGAACCTGGTCAAAAAGCACCGCCGCGAGACCCCGAACACCCAGACCCGGCAGAACAACGCTTCCGGGATCATCACGACCGAGGCCCCCATCGACGCGTCCAACGTGCAGCTGGTTGTCAAGGTCGACGGTAAGGACGTCGTGACCCGCGTGGGTTTCGACCGCGTCGAGGTGACCAAGCGCCGCGCTGACGGTAGCGAGTACACCGCCGAGCGCAGCGTCCGCATCGCCCGCAAGACCGGGAAGGAAATCTGATGGCGGACACCGCTACCAAGACCCTGCCGCGGCTGAAGGAGCGTTACCGCTCCGAGATTGCTCCGGCCCTGAACACCGAGTTCGGCTACGCGAACCCCATGCAGATCCCCGGTCTCGTGAAGATCGTCGTGAACATGGGTGTCGGCGAGGCAGCGCGTGACTCGAAGGTGATCGATGCAGCAGTGCGCGACCTCACCGCGATCACCGGCCAGAAGCCGACGGTCACCAAGGCCCGCAAGTCCATCGCGCAGTTCAAGCTTCGCGAGGGCATGCCGATCGGCTGCCACGTCACCCTGCGCGGCGACCGCATGTGGGAGTTCGCCGACCGGCTGCTCACCCTTGCGCTGCCCCGTATCCGTGACTTCCGTGGCCTCTCGGCCCGCCAGTTCGACGGCAAGGGCAACTACACCTTCGGCCTGACCGAGCAGGTGATGTTCCACGAGATCGACCAGGACCGCATCGACAAGCTGCGTGGCATGGACATCACGTTCGTGACCACGGCTGCCAACGATGACGAAGGTCGCGCGCTGCTCAAGGCGCTCGGCTTCCCGTTCAAGGCCCTGGCCGACGAACCGCCGAAGGTCACGAAGAAGCGTCCGGCGTTCACCGGCAAGAAGAAGAAGTGAGCTGACATGGCTAAGACCGCTCTGAAGGTGAAGCAGGCCCGCACGCCGAAGTTCGCCGTCCGCGCCTACACCCGCTGCACGAGGTGCGGCCGGCCGAAGGCCGTGTTCCGCAAGTTCGGCCTGTGCCGGATCTGCGTCCGCGAGATGGCCCACAAGGGCGAGCTCCCGGGCGTCACCAAGTCCTCCTGGTGAGTATCACCGGAACCCATCACAACCCGCTGAAGGTCCGCAATAGCGCGGAAACCGTGGCGAGAAAGAAGAACCACACGTCATGACAATGACCGATCCGATCGCGGACATGCTGACCCGCTTGCGGAACGCCAACCAGGCGTACCACGAGACGACCAGCATGCCGCACAGCAAGATCAAGGTGGGTATCGCCGAGATCCTCAAGGCGCAGGGCTACATCAGCGGCTTCGAGGTCCTCGACCCCACCGCCGGCGAAGTCGGCAAGACCCTCACTCTCACCCTCAAGTACGGCCAGAACCGCGAACGCTCCCTTGCCGGAGTGCGCCGGATCTCGAAGCCGGGCCTGCGGGTCTACGCGAAGTCCACTGCGCTCCCCAAGGTGCTGGGCGGCATGGGCATCGCGATCATTTCCACCTCCCAAGGTCTGCTGACCGACAAAGAGGCCAACTCTCGAAGCGTCGGCGGAGAAGTCCTCGCCTTCGTCTGGTGAGCGAAAGGAGCATATAGATGTCACGAATTGGCAGGCTTCCGATCGCCATTCCGGCCGGAGTCGAAGTCAACCTCGACGGTCAGACGGTTGCGGTGAAGGGCCCCAAGGGCTCGCTGCAGCACATCGTCTCTGAACCGATCAGGGTCGCACGCAATGAAGAGGGCCAGCTTGAGGTCACGCGTCCGGACGACGAGCGCGAAAGCCGCTCGCTGCACGGCCTGACCCGGACACTTGTGTCCAACATGGTCGTGGGCGTCACCACCGGCTATGAGAAGAAGCTCGAGATCGTGGGCGTCGGCTACCGGGTGATCTTCAAGTCCCCCGAGCAGCTGGAGTTCGCGCTCGGGTTCTCACACCCGGTCATCGTGAACGCACCGGAGGGCATCACCTTCTCGGTGGAGAGCAACACCAAGTTCACCGTCTACGGGATCGACAAGCAGGCTGTGGGCGAAGTTGCCGCCAACATCCGCAAGATCCGCAAGCCTGAGCCGTACAAGGGCAAGGGCGTGCGCTACGCCGGCGAGCGTGTTCGCCGCAAGGTTGGAAAGGCGGGTAAGTGATGGCCATTTCACTTTCGACGAACAAGGGCATGGCCGACAAGGCTGCCGCCCGACTGCGCCGTCAGGCGCGTGGTCGCAAGAAGATCGCCGGTACGCCGGATCGTCCTCGGCTCGTTGTGTTCCGGTCCAGCCGGCACATCGCAGCCCAGGTGGTCGACGACACCGCCGGTGTGACCCTTGCTGCCGCGTCCTCCCTGGAACTGCGGTCTGCGGCCGGCGACAAGTCGGCCAAGGCCAAGGAGGTCGGCAAGCTCGTGGCCGAGCGTGCCAAGAAGGCCGGTGTCGTTGACGTTGTCTTCGATCGCGCCGGCAACAAGTACCACGGACGGATCGCGGCGCTGGCTGACAGCGCTCGCGAGGCCGGCCTCGGATTCTGACGGAAGCGGAAGGTAGATAGCGATGAATACAACCCAGCAGCGCCGCGGATCCGGTACCGGTTCCGCAGCCGGCGGTGGTGAGCGTCGCGGCCGTGATGACCGTCGTGGACGTGACTCGGCCGCAGAGAAGGAAAAGAGCCAGTACCTCGAGCGGGTCGTCGCGATCAACCGCGTCGCGAAGGTCGTCAAGGGTGGTCGCAGGTTCAGCTTCACCGCGCTCGTCGTGGTGGGCGACGGCGACGGCATGGTCGGTGTCGGCTACGGAAAGGCCAAGGAGGTGCCCGCGGCAATCGCCAAGGGTGTCGAAGAGGCCAAGAAGAGCTTCTTCCGCGTGCCCCGGATCCAGGGGACCATTCCCCACCCCGTCCAGGGCGAGAAGGCTGCCGGTGTCGTGATGCTGCGTCCGGCTTCCCCGGGTACCGGCGTCATCGCCGGTGGTTCGGCTCGCGCCGTGCTGGAGTGCGCCGGTGTTCACGACGTGCTCGCCAAGTCCCTCGGTTCTGACAACGCGATCAACGTGGTTCACGCCACGGTGGCAGCACTGAAGAGCCTTGAAAACCCGGAGGATGTGGCCAAGCGTCGCGGCCTCACGGTCGAGCAGGTCACCCCGGCAGCGATCCTTCGGGCTCGTGAGGAGGGTCGGCACTGATGGCACGTTTGAAGGTCACCCAGGTGCGTTCCGGCATCGGTGGTAAGCAGAATCAGCGCGACACCCTGCGTTCGCTGGGTCTGAAGCGCATCGGCGACGTCGTGGTGAAGGAGGACCGTCCGGAGATCCGGGGCATGGTCCTCACGATTCCCCACCTGGTCGCCGTCGAGGAGGTCGAGTGACATGGCACTGAAAGTTCATCACCTGCGTCCCGCTCCGGGCGCCAAGACCGCCAAGACCCGTGTGGGTCGCGGTCAGGGCTCCAAGGGCAAGACCGCCGGCCGGGGCACCAAGGGCACCGGAGCACGGAAGAACACTCCCGAGAACTTCGAGGGTGGGCAGATGCCGCTGCACATGCGGCTGCCGAAGCTCCGTGGCTTCAAGAACCCCTTCCGGGTCGAGTACCAGATCGTCAACGTGGCACGGCTCGCTGAGCTGTACCCCACCGGCGGTGCGGTAACCCCGGCAGACCTCGTGGCCAAGGGCGCCGTCCGCGACGGCGAACTGGTCAAGATCCTCGGCAACGGCGACATCGCCGTGGCCGTGACGGTCACAGCGAACGCGTTTTCCGCGACCGCGAAGGCCAAGATCGAGAAGGCTGGCGGTAGCGTCACCGAGCTCTGAGTTCCTGAGCAAGCAAGGCCCCCGGCGATGCCGGGGGCCTTCTGCGTCCCACGGCGACGCCCGGCGCCCCCGCCACGGCCCCGAGCCACTCCCGCTCCC
>JAOATP010000003.1:42922-55394 GCA_030158185.1 Propionicimonas sp. | reverse complement strand
CCGGGGCACCCGGGACGAAGTGGCGCAAGCGGTGATGCAGGAGAAGCGGCGCGAGGCCAGGCTGCGCGAGGCGGGGTGGGTGGTGGTCCGGTGGGACTGGGCAGATCTCGCCAACCCGCGAACCCTGCGCCAGAGGATCGAGGCGGCATTCGACCAGGCGCACCCGGCAAGGATCCGCGGCACGCTAGCGCCCTCAGACCCCCCGTCACGCCGTTCCGGCTCCCGATCTGAGCCGTCGCTGCCGGAATTTCGGGAGCAGGGGGACGTTTCGGGAGCGGGAGGGTCGGACGGGGCGGGGGAGTGGCCGATGCCGCTGCCCGCCGATGCGCGCATCCGGGGCTTGCCTTGATAGAGTTTGCCGGGTTGCCACGCGCTCTGCGCTGCGGCGGCCCCCGGTGCTGCGGTCATGCAGTGCTGACGCAGAGTAAGGAGTAGGTCCTCTTCATGCTTTCCGCCTTCGCGAATGCGCTCCGGACGCCTGACCTGCGCAAGAAGATCCTGTTCACGCTCTTCATCCTCGCGGTCTTCCGTCTCGGTTCGGTCATCCCGACCCCGAACGTGAACATCGTCAACGTGAACCAGTGCCGTGCCCAGGCGACCTCTGGTGACGCCGCCGGCCTGTACCAGATGATCCAGCTGTTCTCCGGCGGTGCGCTGCTGCAGTTGGCGATCTTCGCGCTGGGGATCATGCCCTACATCACAGCCAGCATCATCCTTCAGCTGCTCACCGTGGTCATCCCGCGGTTGGAGGCGCTGAAGAAGGAAGGCGCATCGGGTACGGCGAAGATCACGCAGTACACCCGCTACCTCACCCTCGTGCTCGCCGTCCTCAACTCGACGGCCTTCGTGACCCTGGCCATCAATGGCCAGCTGTTCCAGGGCTGCTCGCTCGACCTGGTCTACGACAAGGGTGTCTTCCCGATCCTGACCATGATCCTCACCATGACCGCCGGTACCGGCGTCATCATGTGGCTGGGTGAACTGATCACCGATCGTGGCGTCGGCAACGGCATGTCGGTCATGATTTTCACCCAGATCGCCGCGCAGTTCCCGGCCTCCCTGTGGGGCATCAAGGAGAGCCGCGAAGGCGCAGCCGGCTGGTTCGTCTTCGCGGTCGTCCTGGCGATCGGCCTCGCTGTGATGGCCGGTGTCATCTTCATGGAGCAGGCACAGCGGCGGATCCCCGTCCAGTACGCCAAGCGCATGGTCGGACGCCGACTCCTCGGCGGCACCAGCACCTACATCCCGATCAAGGTGAACCAGGCCGGCGTCATCCCGGTCATCTTCGCCTCCTCGATGCTGTACCTGCCGGTGCTCTATGCCCAGTTCCAGCCGGGCACGGCCGAGGCGCCGAACCCGGTGTCGAACTGGATCGCGTCGAACCTGACCACCGGCAGCTGGGTCTACGAGCTGATCTTCTTCCTGCTGATCATCTTCTTCGCCTACTTCTACGTCTCGATCACCTTCGACCCGGTCGAGGTCAGCGACAACATGAAGAAGTACGGCGGCTTCATTCCCGGGGTCCGGGCCGGCGGCCCGACCGAGCGCTACCTCGCGCACGTGCTCTCGCGCCTGACCGCACCGGGCGCGCTGTACCTCGGCATCATCGCCCTGATCCCTGCGATCGCGTTCATCAGCCTCGGTACGCAGCAGCAGTTCCCCTTCGGCGGCACCTCGATCCTGATCATCGTCGGTGTCGGCCTTGACACGGTGAAGCAGATCCAGAGCCAGTTGCAACAACGAAACTACGAAGGATTCCTCAGATGAGACTGTTGATCATGGGCCCTCCCGGCGTCGGGAAGGGAACCCAGGCCGTTGGCATCGCAGCGCACTACGGCGTGCCGGCGATCTCCACCGGTGACATCTTCCGGGCCAACGTCAAGAACCAGACCGAGCTGGGCAAGGAAGTCTCGCGCATCATGGCCGAAGGCGGCTATGTGCCCGACGAGGTCACGAACGCGATCGTGGCCGACCGACTGACCCACGACGATGCAGCAGCCGGCTGGCTGCTGGACGGCTACCCGCGCACCGCCGGCCAGGTCGCAGCGCTCGATGACGTGCTGGCCGCGACCGGCCAGGGCATCGACGCCGTCATCTCCCTCGTCGCCGACACCGAGATCCTCGTCGCCCGGCTGCTGAAGCGCGCCGAGCTCGAGGGTCGCGCCGACGACAACGCAGACACCATCCGCAACCGGATGGTCATCTACACCGACGCGACCGACCCCCTGCTGGCCACCTACCGCGACCGCGGTGTGCTGGTCGAGGTGGACGGCATCGGCGCCATCGACGAGGTGGCCGCCCGGATCACCTCCGCGCTGGACGCCAAGCTCGGCTGAGGATGCGTCGCCGGCCGGGGATCGAGATCAAGTCCGCTGACCAGATTCGTCTCATGCGGGTCGCAGGGCTGATCGTCGGCCGGACGCTCGCTGCGGTGCGGGACGCCGCGCGGGCGGGCATCACGACGGCAGAACTCGACCAGGTGGCCCGGGAACACATCGCCGCGGCAGGAGCGACGTCGTCGTTCCTCGGCTACGGCGGCGGTTTCGGTCTGCCGCCCTTCCCCGCTGTCACGTGCATCTCCGTCAACGAGACCATCGTCCACGGGATCCCGACCGACCGGGTGCTGACCGACGGTGACCTGGTCAGCGTCGACTTCGGGGTGTCGAAGGACGGCTGGCACGGCGACTCGGCCATCACGTTCGGCATCGGCGAACTCTCGCCCGAGGCCGCTGCGCTCAGCGAGGCCACCAGGCAGTCCCTGTGGGCGGGCATCGCAGCCGCCCGCGTCGGCGCCCGGATCGGCGACATCGCCCACGCCGTCGAGACCTCGGTGCGGGGCGCCAGGGCCGGCTACGGCATCGTGTCCGAGTACACCGGCCACGGGATCGGCAGCGAGATGCACCAGCCGCCCGACGTGCCCAACCTCGGCCGTCCCGGACGGGGCGAGCTGCTGGTCAAGGGCATGTGCGTTGCGATCGAACCCATGATCACAGCGGGGTCGGCCACCACGGCGACCCTCGACGACGAATGGACCGTCGTGACGAGGGACGGGTCGCCGGCCGCCCACTGGGAGCACACCGTCGCGCTCACCGGAGCAGGAGCCTGGGTGCTGACGGCAGAGGACGGCGGGGAGGCAGAACTTGCCGCCCGCGGGGTGAAGTTCGGCCCCCTGGGGGACTAGGTGGCGCGCATCCACGTCGTGGGTCTCGGGGCCGTGGGCGCCGCGTACGCCAGCCGCTTCGTCGAGGCCGGCGTCGACCTGCGGGTGGTCGCCGGCCCGGAGCGGGCGCAGCGGTACCGCGCCGAGCCCACCGTCGTGAACGGTCGGCCCTACCGCTTCGCCCTCCTCGACGACGACCTCGCAGCCGACCTGGTGATCGTCGCCGTCAAGCACCCCCAGCTGGGGGAGGCCATCGAGCTGCTCCGGCCAGGGGTCGGCAGGGACACCGTCGTGCTCAGCCTCCTGAACGGGATCGGCAGCGAGGACCGGCTGCGCGCCGGCCTGGCCGGCGCCCACGTGCCGTATGCCATCTGCGTCGGCATCGACGCCGTCCGCGAGGGGCGGGACGTGCGCTACAGCTCGCTGGGGCGCATCATGTTCGGCGAGGCCACCAACGCTGATCCGCCCACCCCTGCGGTCAGCCGGGTCGCCGCCCTGCTCGCCCTCGCGGGCATCCCGCACGTCGTGCCGGCAGACATGCTGCACGAGCTGTGGTGGAAGTTCCTGATCAACGTCGGGGTCAACCAGGTCTCCGCGCTGGCGCGAGCGCCCTACCGGGTGCTGCAGGACCGCGACCAGCCGGCACGCCAGGTGATGATCGCGGCCCAGCGCGAGGTGATCGCCGTCGCCAACGCCTCCGGCGTCGCGCTCGACCCCTCCGACCTCCAGCGGTGGCTGGACGTGCTCGACGGGCTCGGCCCCGACAGCTACACGTCCATGGCGCAGGATGCACTGGCCGGACGGCCGACCGAGGTCGACATCTTCGGCGGCGCCGTGATCGAGCTCGGACGGCGCACCGGGGTGCCCGTGCCGGTGAACACCACCCTGTACGGGCTGCTGAAGGGCGCAGAAGCCGCTGGCTGCTAGGCCTTCCAGGCCCCGTGGACCCTAGGCCTTCCAGGCCCCGTGGACGGAGTGCAGCCGGAACCCGATCCTGGTGTTGATCCCCAGCATGTGGTCGTTCTCCCCGGCGTTCCAGGTGGTCACGTACCGCGCCTGTGGGGTGTCGGCCGCCAGCTCCTGCAGGTTCACAGCCTTGATGAGCAGCCCCAGGCGGTGCCCACGGTGGGCGGCTGCCACTGCCGTGTTCCACTGCTCGGGCCGGTGGGGATAGGCGTGGTGCACGTGGATCAGCGTGAAACCGGCCACCTCGCCGGTGGCGGCATGGATCGCCAGCGTGTTGACCGAATGACCGGTGCGGTGGGACATCTCGTCGAAGACGCGGACCCGCTCGCCGTCCCAGGACTCCTCCTGCCAGTCCAGGTCGCCGGTGGGGGCATCGACCGACAGCGTGCGGTTCATCTCCGCGACCCGTTCGAGGTGTTCCTCTGGCGTTGGCCCGACCCACGACACCACCTCGTAGGCCGGAAGGGCCCTCGCCGCAGCCTCCGCGCGCAGGGTTGCCAGCAGCTCCGGGTCCACCGGCAGCACGACCCGGGACTCCCGCTCCACCTGGGCCAGCGTGAGGCCCAGCGACTGGGCGAAGAGTGAGCCGGGATCCACCGGAAGGTGGCCGACGCCGGTCGACGGCTCGACGCGTTCGGGCGCGCTGACCGCCCCGGCGAGGTGGTGGCTCCACGCGATGGTGGCGCTGCGTCCGTGCTGCGCTGCGATCCGTCGGGCCTCCCGCCACAGGGCCGCGCCGATGCCGGTCCGCCGCGCCTTCCTTGCCACCTGTATGTACACGTCGTCCATCAGGTGGAGGTTGTCCCGTGTCGGCATGGCGAACTCCACGACGCCCAGCACCTCGACCGGTGACGCCGGCGCCTCGGGAAGGCCGAACCTGCCGGCGACGGCGTCCGATGGTGCCGCACCCGGCAGGGCGAGCAGCAGGCCCTTGATGCTCGTGACCTCGCTGGAGTAGTTCGCCCGCGACCAGTCCGCGCCGACCGACTGGTCCTCGCCGAGGAGTTCCGTCGTGACGGCGACCTCCAGCGCGTGCAGGCTGTCGTAGGCCCAATCGGTGCTCGGTCGGGCCTCGACGATGTGGAACAGGGACATCGACGCAGGATAACCCCCGGCTCGCGCCTGCGCAGCCCCGTGCTCACGCGGGCCTATCCTGACTCGCGTGACCAGCACCGCGCGGAGCCGCCTGCTCGCGGGCCTGATCGACCTCGCCATTGTGCTCGTCTGGGCACTGGTCGTCGCAGGGGTTGCTGCGCTGCTGATCAGCTCCGGGCCGTCTCGCGGGCTGGGTCCGCTGGCGCTCCACCTCATCGGTATCGCCGTTGTCGTCCTGCCCAGCACCGTCGGACTGACCGTCTTCGAGGCCGGACGGTACGAGGCGACGCCGGGCAAGCTGAAGTACGGCCTGCGCGTGCGCCGCGACCCCTCGGGGGAACGGATCAGCTGGGGCAGGTCGCTGGCGCGCAACCTCCTCAAGCTCGGCCTGCCGTGGACGCTGGGGCACCTCGCCGTGATCTCCGTGGGCTCATCGCTCGGTGTGGACGCGGTGATCGGCGTGCTGGCTTCCGCCGCCGTGCCCGTCGCGTACGTCGTCTCACTGCTCATCGGCGACGGTCGCACGATCTATGACCGGCTCGCCGGCACGATGGTGATCAGCACGGAACCGGGTCGCCGCTTCGCCTGAGCAGATGGCTCCATTCGCCGGGGGAGTACTGGTTTCACTACACTTCGCAGGTGGAGCAGCCCCAGGAAGAATTCCCGATTCCCCGTTTCAGCGAACTCGGACTCGATGACCGTGTGTTGAAAGCGACCCGGGATCTCGGCTACGAACTGCCGACGGCGATCCAGGCCGCGACCATTCCGCCCCTCCTCGAGGGCCGCGATGTGGTCGGCAGGGCGCAGACCGGAACAGGCAAGACAGCAGCCTTCGCGCTGCCCATCCTCTCCCGTCTCGACAACACCCAGAAGGCGCCCGAGGCCCTGGTGTTGTGCCCGACGCGGGAGCTCGCGATCCAGGTCTGCGAGGCCTTCGCCAGCTACGGCTCCCACATGGCAGGCCTGCATGTACTGCCGGTCTACGGCGGCCAGGCCTACGGCGTCCAGCTGAGCGCGTTGCGCCGCGGCGTCCAGGTCGTCGTCGGTACCCCCGGCCGGATCATGGACCACCTGGAGAAGGGCACCCTCGACCTCAGCCAGCTGCGCTTCCTGGTGCTCGACGAGGCCGACGAGATGTTGAAGATGGGGTTCGCGGAGGACGTGGAGACGATCCTCACCGGGACCCCCGCCGACAAGCAGGTGGCCCTGTTCTCCGCCACCATGCCGACGCAGATCCGCAAGATCGCCAAGAAGTACCTGAGCGATCCCGTCGAGATCACCATCAAGACCAAGACGACCACCGTCGCGACCACAACGCAGCGCTACCTCCGGGTGGCCCCGGCGCAGAAGCTGGACGCGCTCACCCGCATCCTCGAGGTCGAGAACTTCGAGGCGATGCTGATCTTCGCCCGCACCAAGCAGGAGACCGAGCAGCTGGCCGAACGGCTGCGCGCCCGCGGCTTCGCTGCGACGGCACTGAACGGCGACATCGCCCAGGCCCAGCGTGAGCGGATCGTCAACCAGCTGAAGTCCGGCAAGCTCGACATCATCGTCGCAACCGACGTGGCGGCCCGCGGCCTCGACGTCGACCGGATCAGCCACGTCGTGAACTACGACATCCCCACCGACACCGAGTCCTACGTGCACCGGATCGGCCGCACCGGCCGCGCCGGACGTACCGGTGACGCGATCTCCTTCATCACGCCGAAGGAGTTCTACCTGCTGCGCCTGATCGAGAAGGCCACCCGGCAGGAACTCACCCTGATGCCGCTGCCGACCATCGACGACGTCAACAGCAACCGGCTCACCAAGTTCGACAGCGCCATCACCGAAGCGCTCGAATCCGACTCGGTCGACACGTTCCGCGACATCGTCGCCCACTACGTCCGTGAGCATGACGTGCCGGAGGTCGACGTGGCCGCGGCTCTTGCGATCGTGCTGCAGGGCGACGTCCCGTTGCTGCTGGAGGACCGTCCCGAGCAGTTCTCGCGCAACGACCGCGAGCGCCCGGACCGCGGCGACCGTGGCGACAGGGGCGACCGGCCGCAGCGCGAACCGCGTTCCCGCAACCAGGTGGAGCTGGCGACCTACCGCATCAACGTCGGCCGCAGGCACCGGGTCGAGCCGCGCCAGATCGTCGGCGCACTGGCGAACGAGGGCGGCCTCGGCCGTGACGACTTCGGCCACATCGACATCCGCGCCGACCACTCGCTGGTGGAACTGCCGGCCAAGCTGCCCCAGGGCGCCTGGGAGGCGCTGGCGTCCACGCGGATCTCCGGCAAGCTGATCGAACTCAGCCGCACCGGCAACCAGCCGGTGACCGACGGCGGCACGTTCCACAAGCCCCGCACCCGGCGCAGCTGAGGAACCCCTTGACGACATTCGCCGATCTCGGCGTGAAACCAGAACTGGTCACCGTCCTTGTCCGCCACGACATCGTCAAGCCCTTCGGGATCCAGACAGCGACGCTGCCGGACTCCCTCGCTGGGCGCGACGTGCTCGGACGAGGCCCGACCGGTTCCGGCAAGACCGTCGCGTTCGCGCTGCCGCTGGTCACACGGCTCGCAGCGCGCAACCGGACGCGGCGCAGGGGTCGGCCCGCCGGCCTCGTCCTCGTGCCGACGAGGGAGCTCGCTGTCCAGGTCGAACGCACCGTCCACTTCCTCGCCAAGGCCGTCGGCCTGCGCACCATGACCGTCTACGGCGGTGTCGGCTACCCCGGCCAGCTGAAGAACCTCGCTTCCGGCGTCGACATCGTGATCGCAACACCCGGCCGGCTCGAGGACCTGATCGAGCGCGGCGCGTGCGACCTGTCGGACGTGCAGGTGACGGTGCTCGACGAGGCCGACCTGATGGCCGACATGGGCTTCCTCCCGCCGGTGCGCCGCATCCTCGAGCTCACCCCGCCGGGGCAGCGGCTGCTGTTCTCCGCCACCCTGGACGGTGACGTCGACAAGCTGGTCACCAAGTACCTGGACAAGCCGGTCACCCACTCCGTCGAGCCGCCCAAGGAGCGTCCGGCTGAGCACATCGTCTTCCTCATCACGAGGGAGAACCGGCAGGCCGTGCTCGTCGACCTGCTCAGCGGCGCAGGCCGCAGCCTTGTCTTCGCGCGCACCAAGCGCGGTGTGGCCAAGTTGGCGAGCGACCTCTCCAGGGCCGGCGTCCCAGCCCTCGAGCTGCACGGCGACCTCAACCAGTCGATGCGCCAGCGCAACCTTGCAGCCTTCTCCGAGGGCCGGGTCAAGGTCCTCGTCGCAACGGACATCGCCGCCCGCGGCATCCACGTCGACGACGTCGCCCTCGTCGTGCACTCCGACCCGCCGGCGGAGGCCAAGGCGTTCCTGCACCGCTCGGGACGCACGGCGCGCGCCGGCGCGAGCGGCATCGTCGTCACGCTCTGCCAGCAGGACCAGAACCGCAAGGTCCGGGCGATGATGGCCGCGGCAGGCATCGGCAACGCACGCCGCGAGGTCGTCGCTCCCGGCGACGACCTGATCGCAGAGGTGCGCGGCGAGCGCGCAGCGCCGCAGGCCTACGTTCCTGAGCCGGTGGTGGACCACCGGTTCGACCCGAAGCGTCCCCGCCACGCGCAGGGCCAGCGCGGCGGACGGCCCTTCGGCAACGCCCGGGGCGCTACCAAGGCCCGTGCACAGCTCGGCACAGGGGCGTGGGGCAAGCCCGCCCGTGACGGCAGCGACCGGTCCGCTGGCAACAGCAAGGGCAAGGGCGGCGCATCGCGCGCCGGTCGGTAACATCGGAGTTTCGAAACCTCCCCGAAACGAAAGACACCTCCCGTGAAACACGGTTCACCTAACCTGAGCAAGGTGAGCGTCCTGTTTCGTGACTATGCCGGCACCCCGAAAGCCTTCGACGAGGTCGTGGGTGCCGAGGGCGTCCGGGTCGCGTACGGGTCGGTTCTCAGGCAACTCGCCAAGCTCGACGGCGACGAGGTCCGCGCGCGGGCCGAGTACCTGAAATCGACCTACCTCGACCAGGGCGTCACCTTCGACATCGGTGGCGAGGAGCGGCCCTTCCCGCTCGACATCGTTCCCCGCGTGCTGCTGGCCGACGAGTGGGCGGAGGTCGAGGCCGGCGTCGCCCAGCGGGTGCGGGCCCTAGAGGCCTTCCTCGCAGACGTCTACGGCGAGGGCCGGGTGTTCCGCGACGGCGTCATTCCCCGCAAGGTCATCGTCACGTCCCCGCACTACCACCGGGTGATGGCGGGGGTGCGCCCTCCGAACGGCGTGCGCTGCCACGTCGCAGGCATCGACCTGGTCAGGGACGAGGTGGGTCGCTTCCGGGTGCTCGAGGACAACGTCCGGGTGCCGTCGGGGGTGTCCTACGTGATGACGAACCGGCGTGCCATGTTCTCCGCGCTGCCCGAGGTCACCAGCCGGCACCGGATCCGTCCGGTGGAGGGCTACCCGCTGCACCTGCTGGCAGCACTGCGGGCGGCTGCGCCCAGCGGCGTCAGCGACCCGACCGTCGTCGTGCTGACCCCCGGCGTGTACAACTCCGCCTACTTCGAGCACGCCCTGCTGGCACGGATGATGGGCGTCGAGCTCGTCGAGGGCCGCGACCTGCTGTGCCACAACGGACGGGTCTCGATCCGCACCACCCAGGGCCTCAAGCCCGTGCACGTGATCTACCGGCGGGTCGACGACGAGTTCCTCGACCCGGCCCAGTTCCGTTCGGACTCGATGCTGGGGTGCGCCGGACTGATCACCGCTGCCCGCGCAGGCAATGTCACCCTGGCCAACGCGATCGGCAACGGTGTCGCGGACGACAAGCTCGTCTACACCTACATCCCCGACCTGATCCGCTACTACCTGGCAGAGGAGCCGCTGCTGGCCAGCGTCGACACCTGGCGCCTCGAGGAGCCCGCGCACCGCGAGGAGGTGCTCGACCGGCTCGCGGAGCTCGTGCTGAAGCCGGTGGACGGCTCCGGCGGCAAGGGCATCGTGATCGGTCCACGCGCAACCAAGCGCCAGCTGGACGCGCTGCGCGCCCGCATCATCAAGGACCCCCGCGGCTGGATCGCGCAGCCAGTGGTGCAGCTGTCCACGGTCCCGACGATGATCGACGGCAAGATGGCGCCCCGCCACGTCGACCTGCGGCCGTTCGCCGTGAACTCCGGCGACGAGGTGTACGTCCTGCCCGGCGGCCTCACCCGGGTGGCGCTGCCGGAGGGCGAACTGATCGTGAACTCCAGCCAGGGCGGCGGGTCGAAGGACACCTGGGTGCTCGCCCGCGACGGCGTCCGCGGGAAGCGTCGCCGTCGCCGTCCCCGCGAGGTGGTCGAAGGCGTGCCGCTGGGTGAACTCGGCGAGGAGAAGGTGCAACAGCAGCAGGCGCAGCAACAGCAGCAGACCCGGACAGGGGGTGCACCGTGCTGAGCCGGATCGCCGAATCCCTGTTCTGGATCGGGCGCTACCTCGAGCGGGCGGAGAACACCACCCGCATCGTCGAGGTGCACCTGCAGTTGCTGCTCGACGACCCTTCCGTCGACCAGGACGACGCCGCGCACTCGCTGCTGGCCGTCATGGGTGCAGCGCCGGTGGAGGTCGCAGACACCAGCGAGGTGCTCCGCGCGCTGTGCTACGACACGGCATCCGCCTGCTCGATCGCCGCTGCCCTCGGGGGAGCGCGGGAGGCGGCACGGCGTGCCCGCGAGACGGTCTCGATCGAGATGTGGGAAGCGATCAACACCACCTGGAACTCGGTGAAGGGCGCCCGCCTGCAGCGGATGCGTCCGGCATCTGCCTTCCGTCACGTCCGTGAGCGGTGCGCTGTCATCTCCGGCACGGCCGACCAGACGATGAGCCACGACGAGGGCTGGCACTTCCTCACGCTCGGCCGCAGCCTCGAGCGGGTCGACATGACCGCGCGGCTGATCTCGACGGCGCACCTCACGTCCGGCACCCAGAGCGCGTGGAACAACGTGCTGCGGGGCTGTGGCGCGCACCACGCCTTCGTCCGGACCTACGGCGGTGTGACGACGGACAAGGACGCGGCGGAGTTCCTGCTGCTCGACCGGCTGTTCCCGCGGTCTGTGGTGCACAGCCTGCAGTCCGCGGAGAGCTCACTCGCCGACCTCGCGCTCGCCGGCGGCCGGCGGGTCGGGTTCGACGACGAGGCGCAGCGGCTGCTGGGCACTGCCCGCGCGGCGCTGGAGTACCGGGCCCCGGGACGGATGCTGGAGGACCTGCCGCAGCGGATGACCGACCTGCAGCGCACCTGCAACCTGGTCAGCGAGGCGGTCACAACGAGGTACTTCACAGGCGCGACGGCAGCGACCTGGAGCGGGGGCAACTGATGGGCCGGCAGCTACGCATCGTCCACCGCACCGGGTACCGGTACCACGGCCTGATCAGCGCGTCCCACAATGAAGCACGGATGACGCCGCGCGCGACGCGCGAGCAGTACGTCCTCGCCACCCGGCTGGAGATCACGCCGGTGGCCTGGTCGCATTCGTTCATCGACTACTGGGGCACGCCGGTGACGGCCTTCGAGATCGCCGAGCCACACGGCCGGCTGGATGTCGTTGCCACCAGCACCGTGGATGTCGGCGACCGGCTGAGCGTCGGGTCGGGCATCAGCTGGGACGACCTGCGCGACCCCCGGCTGTGCGACCAGCAGGTGGAGTACCTCGGGATCACAGAGCACGTCGATCCCGGCGGTGAATTGCGGCGCATCGCGCAGGACGCGGCGAAGAAGGCCAACCGTCCGGTGGATGCGGTGCAGACGATCATCCGCCGCATCCTCGACAGGGTGGAGTACGTGCCCGGCTCGACGGAGGTGAGCACGCGGGCGACGGCCGTCTGGGAGGCCCGGGCCGGCGTCTGCCAGGACCTCGTGCACCTCGGCCTCGGCGCCCTGCGCAGCGTCGGCATCCCCACCCGCTACGTCTCCGGCTACGTCATGCCGAACGCCGATCCGGTCGTCGGCCAGCCGACGACGGGGGAGTCCCACGCCTGGCTGCAGTTCTGGGACGGCGCCTGGGTCGGCCTCGACCCCACCAACAACACCGCTCCCGGCGACACCCATGTGGAGGTCGGCGTCGGCAGGGACTACTTCGACGTCACGCCCCTGAAGGGCGTCTACTCCGGCTCGCAGTCCTCCGACCTGTTCGTTGAGGTCGAGATGACCGTCCTCGCCTGACGGCCACCCCTCCCGACTTGTCAGAATATCAAGCCGTCATGGCGGCGTGAGATTCTGTCAAGTCGGGGACGGGGGGAGGGGGGGGGC
>JAOATP010000003.1:0-42912 GCA_030158185.1 Propionicimonas sp. | reverse complement strand
CGCCTGACTGCCCTGCCGAGTTGTCAGAACCTCATGCGGCTATAGGCGCACCAGATTCTGACAAGTCGGGCACGGGGGAGGAGGGGAGGAGGGGAGGGTCAGCGGCGGGCACTGCCCGGGCGGTAGTCCTTGTTGGTCGGACGCATGTCCTCACCGGTCAGTTCCTCGTGTACCCGGTAGGCGGCGAGGGCCCCGGTGAGCAACTGCGCCCAGGCGTCCGGGCCGGCCGGTGACCAGGCGGAGGCGACAAGCACGCCGGGGACGGCCGTCTGCAGCCGCGGGAGGTCGAGCAGGGTGTGCCAGGACGCCCACAACGGGCCCTGGCCCGCAGCCGGCCGCACGGCCCTCGCCGTCCGGTAGTCGGCCTTCTCGCGGGTGAGGTCGGCGTGGTCGATCGGGTTCAGGGTGCTGATGGCCGCCGCGACGTCGAGCCGGCCGTCTGTTGTCTCGATGGACGGACCGTCGGCGCCCTTGCGGATCCTGACCACCTCGACGCCGGCGTGCACCCGGACGCCCCTCGTGGCCAGCCGCTCCACCAGCATCCCGACGAGCACGTCGGCTGGCTGCGGCAGGCCCGCAGCATTGGCGACCTGCCAGCGCCCGAAGGTGCGTTCGACGCTCAGCCGGACGGCGTGCCAACCGGGAAGGCGCCGCGGGTCCTGGCCCAGCCGTGCCGCCACGTCGAGCACGAGTTCCGTGAGCTGCGCAGCGGGCAGCCCTGCTGCGAGCCGCGCGATGCTCTCCCGCGGACGCAGCCGGGCGCGCACGTCCGCAGTGAGCTGCGCACTTCCGGTGAACTCGGCCTCGAGCCCGAGCCGCCGCAGCGCCTGCCAGGTACCGTCGAGCCGGTCGAGCAGGTCGCGCCAGGCGACAGCCGCCGGCTCTCCGAAGGTGTCCGTGAGGGTCGCCCACTGCTCGCCCCTGTCGGTGGGCAGGACGAGGCTTGAGCCGTCGGCGAAGCGGTGGGTGCGCGCAGGGGCAGGGACGAGGGTGAGCCCGGCGCGGTCGAATTCCGCGTCGAGGGTCCTCCCGGACTTCCGGAACAGGTCGCGCCAGGCCGAGGGCAGGGTGATGACGGTCTCGTCCGGCTCTCCGGCGACGTCGATGCCCGCGCCGAGTTCCGGCTCACGCTCGAGGACGACGACCTCGTGACCGGCCCTTGCAAGGCGGGCGGCAGCGGCGAGCCCGGCAAGCCCGCCGCCGACGACAGCGATCAACGCGCTGCCAGCCAGGCGCGGAAGGCTGTGACCCCGCGACGGATCTGGGCGAACAGCATGACGGCGAGGACGATCGTGCCGATCAGCAGGATGCCGGCGAGGATCGCCGCCTGCACCGGGTAGGCGACGGCCAGAGCGATGACGGTCACGAGGGCAGCGTCACCGGCGAGCGATGCCCCGATGTTGCTGAGCGGCTCCGGGGAGGTGTTCACGGCGAGGCGGACGCCCGACTTGGCAGCGTGGCTGACCAGCGCTGTGACACCGCCGAGCGCACCCATCGTCATCGGCAGCAGTTCGCCGCTCGCCCCGGCGAGCAGTGCGCCGATCAGCGCGCCCGCGACCGGACGGATGAAGGTGGAGATGGCGTCCCAGGCCGAGTCGAGGTAGGGGATCTTGTCTGCGAAGAACTCGGCGAGGGCGAGGATGCCCATGATCACCAGCACATCGGTGCGCTGGAAACCCTCGGGAATCCCGGGGATCGCGCCGAACCGCCCGATGACTCCGAGCAGGAAGACCGTCGCGTAGGCGTTGATGCCGCTGGCCCAGCCACTGGCGAAAGTGAGTGCGACGACATCCATGGCGAAAGCGTAGCGACCACGCCTGTGACGGGGGCTTGACTCGCTGTCGGAGGCAGGCCCTATGATGGTGGTCAATCGAATACACGTTCGATAACGCGAGTTGGGGAAGCTCGCTCGGGTCGCGCACAGCGTGCCCGTCCCGGCCCCGGTGTGGACGGTTCCCCGGCAGTTCGTCTGGTGGTCTCGACCCCCACCCGGCGTCGCCGGAGAACCATCCGTGCCGGGGTCGGTCAGTTCCCTCAGTCAGTACATCAGGGCCACCGGGAGGGACCATGCGTCGCTACGACGAGGAGATCGAGGTTCGGACCGGCCTGATCGGCACCCAGGAGGGCCCGGCCCACTTCAGCTGGCGTCGCCGGATCTGGCGGGTCAGCCAGGTGGAGACCCGCTGGCTCGAGACCGCCGACTGGTGGCGCGGTGCGCAGGTCGAGGCGGCTCGCGGCGACGGCCCCGAGGTGGCCGACGCCGGCGACCTGCTGGGCGAGGAGGAGATCTGGCGCGTGGTCGCGAGCCCGGGCGCAGCCGCCCGGTCAGGGGTGTACGAGCTGGCACACAGCTGGGGCGACGGCCGCTGGCGGTTGCGGGCGGTGATGGACTGATGAGCCCCGCCGAGAGCGACGGCCTCGATCTGGCGCGGGCCGCGCTGGTGGGCGCGGAACTGGCCGACAGCCCGGCGGAGCGCTACCTGCAGGCCCAGCTCGCAGCCCTGCGGGTGGCTGCCACGATCCTCGCGGCCCGGGCGCGGTCAGCGTCGGGGGGACGGCTGCGCAACGTCTGGCAGGTGGTCGGCGAGGTGGCCCCGGAGTTCTCGGAGTGGGCGGGGTTCTTCGCAGCAACCCAGGGCAAGCGCGAGGCCGTCGCGGCGGGAGCCATCGCCATCGTCACCGTGCGCGAGGCCGACGACCTGGTGCGCGACGCCCAGGCCTTCCACGACGCCGTCGCCCGCCGGCTGGCACGCCCCGCGCGGGCGGCCAGGCGGACGGGATGAGCGACCCCTTCGTGCACCTGCGGGTGGCCTCCGGCTACTCGCTGCGCTACGGCGCCTCCGCACCTTCAGCCCTGGTCGCAGCAGCGGCAGGGCACGAGATGGACACCCTCGCCATCACCGACCGCGACGGCCTCTACGGTGCCGTCCGGTTCGCCAAGGCCTGCGCAGCTGCAGGCATCGCCCCCGTCGTCGGGGTCGACTTCGCCGTGTCGCCGTCGGTTGTTGCCCGTCCCCGCTCGACGCGGGCGGTCACGCCGGCCAAGGGTGGCGAGCTGCGTGACGCGCGCCTGCCGCGGGTGGTTGCCCTCGCGACGTCGCGTACCGGCTGGGCGTCGTTGTGCCGGCTGACCACTGCCGTGCATGCCGCCGGCGCGCGTGGCGAGCCGGTCTGCACACCAGGCCTCGTCGGAGCCAACGGCAGCGACCTGCTGGTGATGCTGGGGCCCGATTCCGAGCTGGGCCTCGCGCTGGCTGCCGGCCGCCCCGACGTCGCGGATCAGGTGCTCACCAGCTGGCTCGAGGTGGTGGAGCCCTACCAGCTGGTGCTGGCGGTGGCCCACCAGCAGCTCGCAGGCACCGGCGTCGGCACCGCGGCGCACGCCGGAAGGATGCTGGCCTTCGCCGACGCCCACCGCCTGGCCGGCGTGCTCACCAACGAGGTGCGCATGGCAGGCAAGCACCTCGGCCCGACCCTCGACGTGCTGGACGCCTCCCGCCGGCTCGTGCCGCTGGCCGCGCACAACGTCGACCGCCGCAATGCGGAGGGCTACCTCAAGGCGGGCAAGGAGATGCTGCAGCTGGCCGAGGAGGTGTCCCGGCTGGCCGGAAGGGCCGACGCGGAGCAACTCCTCGCCGACACCCGGACGGTCGCGATCCGCTCACGGCTCGACCCGCGCGCCGACATCGGCCTCGGCGAGATCCACCTGCCCGAGTTCGACGTGCTGAAGGTCAGCGCAACGGACGCTCCCGGCGAGCTCCGGCAGCGCTGCCGGGCCGGCATGTCGGCCCGCTATCCCGACCCCGGCGCGGCCGTCCACGAACGGCTGGCGGCCGAGCTCGCCGTGATCGATGCCCTGGGGTTCGCGTCCTACTTCCTCACCGTCGCCGACATCACCGACCTGGTGCGCGACCTCGGCATCCGCTCCGCGGCGCGGGGCTCGGGGGCCGGCAGCCTCGTGAACTACCTGCTCGGCATCTCCGGCGTCGACCCGATCCGGCACGGCCTGTTGATGGAGCGCTTCCTCTCCCCGTTGCGGGCGGGGTTGCCGGACATCGACCTCGACGTGGAGTCCGCGCGGCGCACGGAGGTGTACGACCTGATCCTGCGCACCTTCGGCAACGAGAGGGTGGCGTGCGTCGCATCGTTCGACACCTACCGGGTGCGCCACGCCGTCCGCGATGTCGGGGCGGCACTGAGCCTCCCGCCGAAGGAGATCGACGCGATCGCCACAGCGTTCCCGCACATCCGCGCGGCCGACGCCCGTGCGGCACTGCGCGACCTGCCCGAGCTGCGGGCCGCCGGGCTGGGGGAGCGGCGCCTCGACGTGCTGTTCGGCCTCGTCGAGTCCCTCGACGGGCTGCCCCGCCACCTGGCGCTGCACCCGTGCGGGGTGCTGCTGTCGGACGCGACCCTCGGCGACCGCACCCCGACGGAGGCCAGCTTCGGCGGCTACCCGATGAGCCAGTTCGACAAGGACGACGTCGAGGACCTCGGGCTGCTGAAGCTGGACGTGCTGGGCATCCGGATGCAGTCGTCGATCGCGCATGCCCTCACCGAGATCGAGCGTGTGGAGGGTGTGCGGGTCAACCTCGAAGCGCTCGCCCCCTTCGACGACCCGGACACCTACGACCTGATCGCACGGGCAGCAACGCTGGGCTGCTTCCAGATCGAGTCACCGGGCCAGCGCGAGCTCCTCGGCAAGTTCGGCCCCGTCGACTTCGCCGACATCATCATCGACATCTCGCTGTTCCGTCCCGGCCCGGTGAAGTCCGACATGGTGATCCCCTTCCTCTCCACGCGTCAGGGGTGGCAACGCGCCAGGTACCTGCACCCTTCGCTGGAGCCGGTGCTGGCAGAGACCGACGGCGTCGTGGTGTTCCACGAGCAGATCATCCGGATCATCGCCGTCGTCACCGGTTGCACCCTCGCCCAGGGTGACGAGGCCCGCCGTGCGCTCGGCACGCCGCAGGGGCAGGCCGACGTGAAGCGCTGGTTCATCCCCGCTGCGTCGCGGAAGGGTTACGACGACGCCACCATCGGCCGCATCTGGTTCGTGCTCGAATCGTTCGCATCGTTCGGCTTCTGCAAGGCCCACGCCGCTGCCTTCGCCCTGCCCACCTACCAGTCGGCCTGGCTGAAGACGCACTACCCCGCCCACTTCCTCTCCGGCGTGCTCACCCATGACCCCGGCATGTACCCGAAGCGGCTGATGCTCGAGGAGGCCCGCCGGCTGGGAGTGCTCGTGCTGGGCCTCGACGTCAACCGCAGTGACGCCTGCTACCGGGTGGAGAAGCTGGACGGGCCGCCGCCCGCGCCGGGAGCAGGGCTGCCCGACGGACGCGGCTACGGCATCCGGCTCGCCCTCGCCGACGTGAAGGGCATCAACGACAACGAGCTCGAGCGCATCGTGCAGGCCCGTCCCTACGCTTCGCTGACCGACTTCTGGCGCCGCGCAGGGGTGGCAACCCCCGTGCTGGAGGGACTCGTGCTCGCCGGGGCCTTCGACGAGCTGTACGGCATCGTCGACGCCCCGATGCTGCGGCGGGGACGCATCACCCGCCGCGACCTGCTGCTGAGCGTCGCCGACCTCGAAAGGGCCGACCGCGTCGACCGTCGCGGCGGGAGGGCCCGGGGGCTGCGCGCGGCCAACGACCGCTCCGCGGAGGTGCAGTTGCCGCTCGACCTCGCGGGGCCGGCCGACGTCGGCGACGTTGTGCCCACCGGACTGCCGGAGCTGACGGCGACCGAGCGGCTCGCAGCGGAGCTCGACATCATCGGGCTGGACGCCAGCCGCCACGTGCTGTCGGGCCACCTCGACTTCCTCGCCGCGCTCGGGGTCACTTTCTCCTGCGACCTGCTCACCCGGCGCAGCCGCAAGGACGTGCTGATCGCCGGGGTGAAGGTGGCCACCCAGACCCCACCCGTCCGCTCCGGGCGCCGGGTGGTCTTCCTGACCCTCGACGACACCACCGGGCCGGCCGACGCGACCTTCTTCGAGGATGTCCAGGGCCCCTACGCCGCGACCGTCTTCAACTCCTGGCAGCTCGTGGTGCGCGGCGAGCTGCGCCGCGCCGGTCCGCGCGGTGTCAGCGTGCGGGCAACCGGCTGCTGGGAGCTCACCCACCTGCACGGGCTCTTCTCGCAGGCCCGTGCAGAGGGACGCAGCGAGACCGAGGCCATCGAGTGCGTGCGGGCAGCGATGGACGTGGTGCCCGAAGGCTCCGGCGTGGGCGACCCAGACGGCCGCCGTCCCGTGCTGGTGCACGCCAGTGGCTTCCGCCAGTCGCCCTACGCCGACGTGAAACCCGCCGGCGGGTCAGTGGCTGCAGCGCCGCGGAAGCTGTGGCACTCCAGCCCGGGGAGCGCCGGAAGATGAGGGTGGTGACGCACGTCGACATGGACGCCTTCTACGCATCGGTGGAGATGCGGCGCCGCCCGGAACTGCGGGACGTGCCGATGTGGGTGGGCGGCGCCGAGCGTGGGGTGGTGCTGTCGGCCAACTACCCTGCGCGCACCTTCGGTGTCCGCGGCGGCATGTCGTCGACGCAGGCCCGCCGGC
Source organism: Propionicimonas sp. (assembly GCA_030158185.1). Lineage (GTDB taxonomy): Bacteria > Actinomycetota > Actinomycetes > Propionibacteriales > Propionibacteriaceae > Propionicimonas. The sequence goes on along the minus strand of JAOATP010000003.1, from coordinate 36,350 downwards.
TCTGCCCGACGGCTGTCAGCCTCCCGCCGGACTTCGACACCTACGGCGAGATCTCCGCAGCCGTCGTCGCGATCTTCGAGACCTTCACGGCCCAGGTGGAGAGCGCATCGATCGACGAGGCCTACCTCGACCTGACCGGAGCCGTGCACACTGCCGGGCAGGGCGACGGCTCGGCCGCTGCGATCGGCGAGCGGCTGCGGGCGATGGTGGCAGACGAGCAGCAGATCACCTGCTCTGTCGGCATCGGACCCAACAAGCTGATCGCGAAGATGGCGTCCAACGCCGCCAAGCCCGACGGTCTGCTGGAAGTGCCGCCGGAGGCGGTGATCGGGTTCCTGCACCCGCAGCCGGTGGAGCACCTGATCGGGGTGGGGGACAGCACGGCCGCGTCGCTGCACCGCCTCGGTATCACCACCATCGCCGAACTCGCCTACCTGCCACGCACGACGCTGCAGCGGGCGTTCGGGCCGCATGCCGGCGCCCTGCTGTCCGAGCTGGCCTGGGGCCGCGACTCCAGCAGGGTGGTCGCGCGGCCCGGCGAGCGGGGCGTCGGGTGCCAGGAGACCTTCGCCAGGGACACCGACGACCGGGCCACCGTGCACGCAGAATTGCTACGGGTGAGCGTGAAAGTGGCCTCCCGGATGCGGGCAGCGGGGGTGCTGGGACGGACGGTGACGCTGAACCTGCGCTTCGCCGACTTCACCACCATTTCGCGGGCCGTCACGCTCGCCAGCCCGACGGATATCACCGATGAGGTGTACGAGGCAGCACTCGCTGCGCTTGCCAGACTCGGTTTGCAGCGGGCACGCATCCGCCGGGTCGGCGTGCGGGTGACCGGCCTCGTCGATCGCTCCACCGCGTACCTGCAACCCACCCTCGACACCCCCGAGCACGGGTGGCGCGACGCCGAAAAGGCGGCCGACAAGGTCATTCAACGATTCGGCCCGAAAGCAGTGCGGAGGGCGGTGCTGACGAAGAAGGACCGACCGTGACCCGATCGAGACAATTCGCGCTGGTTCCGTAATGCGGTGTGGGCGCCTAGACTTGGCTTATTCTTCGGCCACTACGGGAAACGGGAGGCGGCCATGGCGCTCTCTGAGGACGAGCAGCGGCTCCTCGAGCAGATGGAAGCCGCCCTCGCGGCCGAGGATCCGAAGCTCGCCAACACCCTTCGCGGCACGACCCGACGCTGGCACCGACGCCGCGCGGTCCTCGCGGGGATCGGCTTCATCGCAGGCATCACGTGCCTGATCGCCGGTATGCAGGTGCACCCGGCCGTCAGCGTCATCGGGTTCGTGATCATGCTCGCTGCAACGGTCGTCGGCGTCAGCGCCTGGCAGCAGTCCGGTCTCGCCGGGGACGGCCAGGCGAACGGCGGACGGTCCTCAGGTGGCCCGGAGCGCGACTTCATGGGCCGCATGGAGGACCGGTGGCGCAGGCGTCAGGACGACGGCCTCTGAGGCCACAATGACCGCGGCCACCAGCGCCGCACCCAGGCGGTGGGCCTCTCCCACCGCCTTTCGAATGCCCCGGTGACGATGCCGACAGCCATGGCGAGTTCGCCGGCCGGCACCTCCTCACCGGAGTAGCGCGACCGCTCGACGAGCACGGCGAGGTCGGTCAGCTGCCGGGCTGCGCGCTCGTCCAGTTCCGGAGCGAGGGCTGCCGCGACCTGCCGGGTCGACCCCTTCGGCCAGTCCGCCCCGCGGTCGACGGCAACCGCCCGCACCTCTGCCCAGGCGTCCTCCACCATCCGCTGCTGGTCCGGCCGGATCGCCAGGCGCCGCCAGCGGAGGCCACGCCTCAGGAGCAACGGGCCGGCGCCCACCAGGAGCAGGCCGGCAAGGCCTCCGGCGACGCTGGGCAGGATCCACGCCGGCGTCTCGACGCTCGTCGGGTTCAGCGGGACCGGCGGCGCTTCGACGGGCGCAGCCGTCGGCTGCCTCACGGTGGGCTCCGCGCTGGCGGAGCTGGGCCGCGCGGTGGCGCTGACCGACGGCGTCGGGCCGCCGACAGCCGCGGGCGGCGTCGCGTCCATCAGCACCCAGCCGATGTCGTCGCCGAAGTAGAGCTCGGTCCAGGCGTGCATGTTCCGTGTGGTGATCTCCCAGTGCTGTGTCACCTTCTTGCCGGGAAGGAAGCCGATCACCACCCGGGAGGGGATGCCGACCATGCGGGCCATCACAGCCATGCCGCCCGCGTACTGCTCGCAGTAGCCCAGCCGGCTGCCGAGCAGGAAGTCGTCGAGGGTCTGCAGGGTCGTGCCCGGCGTGACCGTCGTGCTGTAGGTGAAGGCGTCGGAGCGCAGGAAGTCGCGCAGCGCGAGCGCCTTGGCTCCCGTGGTGCTGGAGCCAGCAGTGACCTGCTCCGCGAGCTGGCGGATGGCGGGGGAGATCTCGTCCGGCAGGTCGAGGGTCATCCCGTTGTCGTTGGCGCCTCCCGCATCGGCCACGGCGGGCAGCCAGTTCTCGACGTCGGGCACGCGCTGGCTGGTCACCGTGTACTCGAGGTTCCTTGATGCCCCGCGGCGGTTGTCCCCGATGGCGACAACGGCCATCGTCGCGGGGTCGTAGCGCCAGTTGTCCGCAAGCTCGGCCCGGGTCGGCACCCAGGGCATCGGCAGGTACTCGCTGGCGAGGTTGTCGACCTTCACCGAGGTGTTCACCGACGTTGCGCCCACCACCCGCGGCGGGTTGTCGCGCAGGGGGAGCTGGATTAGTTCCGTGCGTGTGAGGTGGAAGCCCCTGTCGTCGAAGGCGGGCAGTGCCGCAAGCCGCAGGTACTGCCCACCGGAGTCGGTCGTGGTGTAGCTGATCACCTTCTGGTCGGCGGCAGCTGTCACGTTGCGGATCAGGTCGAGGCTCGGGTCGCCCAGCAGGACGGCGCCGGAGCCGGAAGGGTTGGCTGCGTTGGCCGAGCGTTCCGCGATCGGCACGGACAGCAGCACGCTGGCGACCAGCGCGAGCCCGCCCGCCGTCGCTGCGGCCCGGGTGACGCCGGTGCGCCAGTGGGGCAGGTTCGCCTGTGCCTCCGGGAGTGCTGCAAGGGCGTCATTGCGGACGCTGGTCGCGAGCACGGCGATGAACCCGATGGCGGGGAAGGCGAAGAGGAACGGGTTCGTCTCCGTGTAGATCGCCAGGGCGCAGACCGCGTACGGCATCACGAGGACGGGGAACGTCCAGCCGGGCGACCGCAGCCCGTTCGTCAGGGTCTCCACGACGAGGAAGACCACCCAGAGCATCGTCGCGGTGAACACGGCGAAGCCCTCCTGGTACGGCATCGGGGCGAAGGCCTGCTGCACGAAGTCGATCGTCTCGCCGGCCAGCTTCCACGGGTTGCGCAGCGCAGGCACCAGCCAGGGCAGCAACAGCACGGGCAGGACCTGCGCGAGCCGCGTTGTGATCTCCCCTCCGCCGACGCGACGGATGACCGCGCCGATGGCGACGCTGGCGGCCATCAGCGCAAGACCGAGGAACAGGTAGCTGCGGTCCTGGGTCACCGTGAACATCGGCACCCCTGCTGCGAGCGTTGCTGCGAGGCCTGCGATGCTGATGCGTTCGGTGCCGTTCATCGGTTGTCACCACCGTTGAACGCCCGCCAGGCTTCGGCGACGGGCACGCCCGGGCCGCCGATGGCGCACCGCCAGCCCGTTGCGCGAACCAGCTCTGCGCCGCTGAGGCCGAGCTGGGGCGTCGCCCCCGCCACCAGTGCCCAGCAGGACCGTCCCTGGCGGCGGGCCCGGGTGAAGGCAGCGGCGTCACCCTCGTCGACGCGCCCGAGGATAGCGATCAGCAGCTGTCCCTCTGCGCCCCGGGCGCTGGCGGCGAAGGCCTCGCCCAGCGTCGGCACCGTGCTGGTCTTCAGGTCGGCCAGCTGCTCGAGCACCATGGACTCGCGACCAGACATCGCCCGGTGCGGGCTGAGCACGGTGCCGTCAGCCTCGACGACGTTGATGTCGAAGCCGTCGGCGAGCAGGTGGATGGCGATCGACGCCGCGGCGGAGACCACCCACTCCAGCCGGTCGTCGGGCGTGCGGCGGGAGTAGGCGGAGGCCCGGTTGTCGATCAGGACGGTGGCACTGGGGTCCCACGACCGCTCCTCGCGCCGCACCATCAGCGTGCCGGTGCGGGCCGTCGAGCGCCAGTGCACCCGGCGGACGTCGTCCCCGTGCTGGTACTCGCGGATGAGCACGTCGTCTGCGGAGCCGTGCCCGGTGCGCAGCAGGGAGGTGTCCGTCGCCACCCCCAGCCCGGAGGCCCCACGCAGGTTCGGCAGCGGTTCGACGGCCGGCGTGACCAGAAGTTCCGTCGTTCCCGGAACCACCGTGCGGGTGATCGCGAGCCCGAGCCCGTCCGCGACGCTGCGCTCGGCCGGCCCCACCTTGTGCCGCCCGCGCCAGGCCGGACGCAGCTCGTAGCTGAAGCGCTGCTGCCAGCGGCCCAGGCGGGTGGGGGTGTCGTGCCAGCGCGGCTCGCCGAGGCCGGGTCCGAGCCGGTCGCGCGCGCGGACCGGTCCGGCGACGCTGACCGTCTGCGGGTCGATCAGCAGGTCGACCCGGACCACCTGGCCTGCAGGGACCCGCGGCGGGTCGAGCCGGCGGCTGACCCGCACCCGGTGCGCTCCCGGCAGGAGCAGTACGAGGCTGCCGAGCGGAAGGAGGACGAGGAAGAGGCCCGGCCACCAGAGGTCGCGCTGGCCGACGAACCAGGCGACGACGCACCAGGCGACCCCGGTGCCGAGGATCGTCCAGCCGCGGGCTGTCAGCCCGGTGCCGGTCCTCATCTCACCGGCGTCCGGTCGGGACGGGGACCTCCCGGACGGCGGCCGTCAGCAGGTCGGTGACGCTGCGACCTGCCAGCTGGGCCTGGGTGCTGAGCAGCACCCGGTGGGCGAGCGCCGGTCCTGCGAGGTCGGTGATGTCGTCGGGGATGACGTAGCCGCGCCCTGCCATGGCCGCCCGTGCCTTCGCAGCCCGCATCAGTTGCAGGCCGGCCCGCGGTGACGCACCGAGGCGGACGTCGCTGAGGGTTCTCGTGCGGTGCAGGATCGCCACGAGGTAATCCTTCACCGCCGGGTGCACGAACACCCTCCGCACAATGGCGACGCAGCGCATCACGGCTGCAGCGTCCGTGACCGGCTGCAGCGGGTCGATCGGGTCCACCTCGCCGTGGTGCTCGAGCATGGCCACCTCGGCCTCGGCGCTCGGGTAGCCCATCGAGATCCGCATCAGGAACCGGTCGCGCTGGGCTTCGGGGAGGGGGTAGGTGCCCTCCATCTCGATCGGGTTCTGGGTGGCGATCACCATGAAGGGCCGGGGGAGCGAGTGCGTGGTGCCGTCAACGCTGACGCGGCGTTCCTCCATGGCCTCCAGCAGGGCCGACTGGGTCTTGGGTGAGGCCCGGTTGATCTCGTCACCGATGACGAGGTTGGCGAACACGCCACCCGGCTTGAACTCGAAGTCCGTCGTGACCTGGTTGTACACGGAGACGCCGGTGATGTCGCTCGGCAGCAGGTCCGGCGTGAATTGCACACGGCGTGCGGAGCAGTCGATGGCCTTGGCCAGCGACTTGGCCAGCATCGTCTTCCCTACGCCCGGCACGTCCTCGATCAGCAGGTGGCCCTCGGCGAGCAGCGCCGTGATGACGAGGTCGAGAACCTCCGGCTTCCCCTCGATGACCTGACCCATCGCCTGGCGCACCGCCTGGGCGAGTTCCAGCACATCAGCCAGTTCCCGTTCGCGATCGACGTCCACGTCGCCTCCCTCCTGCGGGCTCCACCTTAGGTGGCACCCGGTACCGGGTCCCCGGATTGGGTGTACTCCGATGGGGCGAATGCGGATAAAAGGGGCTGTTCAGTGGAGGAAAGTGGAGTATGGTGGCGCAAAGTGGAGCCGATCAGAAGGGGAGTGGGGCATGTTCCTTGGCACCTACACCCCCAAGCTCGACGACAAGGGACGGTTCTTCCTGCCTGCGAAATTCCGTGAGCAGCTGGCATCGGGCCTTGTCATCACCCGGGCGCAGGATCGCTGTCTGGCGATCTGGCCGACCGAGGCCTTCCTGGCCGACGTCGCGAACGCTGCGGCCGGGCCCTCCACAGTCCGTGGGGTGCGGGACTACCAGCGCATGGTGTCCTCGGGCGCCTCGGACGAACTGCCGGACACCCAGGGACGGGTCACCGTCCCGGTACCGCTGCGGGCCTACGCGGGCCTGTCGAAAGAGATCGTCGTGATCGGGGCCTTCAACCGCCTCGAGGTGTGGGATGCGGCGAACTGGGCGGAGTACTCGGCAGCGCAGGAGGAGGCCTTTGCGGCCTTGGACGAAGGAGCACCGGCGGTGGGCTGACCCACCGCTCGCACCGGATCGTGCGGTGCGGCTCCAATCCGCGCTCGTCCGGCTCCCTGGCTCACCTTCCCCGGCGCCAGGTACCGGCGGCACGCGGCTTGGAACCACGGCGCACGAAGCGGAACCGAAGCAGACAGGGTCGAGCATGGTCGAAGCGGGCGACGGGGCAACCGACACCCACGTGCCGGTGCTGGCCGCGCGCATCGTCGAACTGCTGGCCCCTGCGCTCAACCAGCCCGGCGCCACCTACGTCGACGGCACCCTCGGCCTCGGCGGGCATGCCGGCCTCATCCTCGACGCCTGCCCGCAGGCCAGGCTGATCGGCATCGACCGCGACCCGGCAGCACTCGACGTCGCCGGTGCGCGCCTCGCCCGGTTCGGGGACCGCGTGCGGCTGTACCGGGCCGTCTACCACGAATTGCCGGAGGTCCTCGAGGAAGCGGGTCTTCGCAAGGTGCAGGGCATCTGCCTCGATCTCGGGCTCTCCTCGCTGCAGATCGACCGGCGCGAGCGCGGTTTCGCCTACTCGGTTGACGCCCCGCTGGACATGCGGATGGACCCCGACTCCGAGCTCACCGCGCAGGCCATCGTCAACACCTGGCCGGCCATCGACATCTCGAGGGCCTTGCGCATCCATGGCGAGGAGCGGTTCGCCGACCGCATCGCACGGCGCATCGTCGCGGCCCGCGAGCAGGAACCGTTCACGAGCTCTGCCCGACTTGTCTCCGTGATCGCCGACGCCATCCCCGCAGCGGCCCGCCACACCGGCGGACATCCGGCGAAGCGCACGTTCCAGGCGCTGCGGATCGTCGTCAACGCGGAACTCGAGTCCCTTGCCGGCGTGCTCCCCGCAGCGCTGGCTGCGCTGGCGAGGGGCGGACGGCTGGCCGTGCTCGCCTACCACTCCGGCGAGGACCGCATGGTGAAGCGTGCGTTCGCGACTGCTTCCACAGACCACGTCCCCGTGGGCGTGCCGGCGGTGCCGGCCGGCTACCAGGCGCAGTTCAGCCTCCTCACCCGCGGCGCCGAGAGGCCCGACGCCGCTGAGGTCGAGGCGAATCCGAGGGCTGCCTCGGCGCGTTTGCGCGCCATCGCCCGCAACCAGGAGGAATCCAGATGACAGCCCTGTGGGACCCCCGCCCAGACAGGCAGACGATCCAGCGACCGCAATTGCGGCCGGTTCCGGGCACGCGGCGGCGCTTGGCGACCGTCCCGTTCGTGATGGTGGTCGCCGTCGTCCTCGCCCTCGGCATGGTGGGGCTGCTGGTGCTGACCACAGCCCTCCAGGAACAGACGTTCGGCGTGCAGCGCGCCCAGCGTTCTGCGAACACCCTCGCCATCCGGCTGTCGGCGCTGCAGGACCAGATCGCCACAGCCCGCTCCATCCAGAACCTCTCCGTCGCGGCCCAGCACCTGGGCATGCGGCCCAACCCGTACGGCGCCCAGATACGGATCACCGACGGCGGCGTGATCGGTGAGCCACGGGTCGTGTTCGGCGGCGAGGTGCCGACCGTCCGCTACCTGACCCCTGAGCAGGCTGCTGCCCAGGTGCGCGCGCTCGACAGGGCCGAGGCGGAGCGCAAGGCGAAGGCGAAGGCTGCGCGTGCAGAAGCCAGGGCCAAGGCGAAGGCCAAGGCAGAGGCGAAGGCGAAGGCGGAGGCCGAGGCGAAGTTCAAGGCCGACGCCGAGGCCGCTGCCGCGAAGGCCAGGAAGGGTGGCCGTCCATGAGCCGTCCGCTCGACCGGTTCTTCGACCCTGCCCGCAAGGCTCCGGCCCGCAAGCGCCGGCGCATCCGGATGCCCCTTGCCCGCTCGGTCCGTCGCGTCCGCGCGCTGCTGATCGTTGTCGCCGTGGTGTTCTCCCTCGCTGCAGGGCGCGCCGTGCAGGTGCAGGCCATCGACGCGACCACCGTCGCGCAGGAGGCTGCGGACCAGATCACCGTCACGCGTGACCTGCCGGCGTTCCGCGGCGAGATCGTCGACCGCAACGGTGAGGTGCTTGCGATGACGGCCGACACCGTCAAGGTGATGGTCAACGCGAAGATGATCGCGACGAACGGCCGTATGAACGGCCAGATGACGGCGAAGGACAAGGAGGTCGCAGCGACGGCGCCTGCGCGCATCGCCGACCTGCTGGTCCGCTTCCTCGGCGGCACGCCGGACGCGTACCTGCCGAAACTGACCGCGACGGGAAAGGGCTCGCAGGCAGGGCAGGTCGCGGACAAGGTGCCGGCAGCGACGTATCGCGAGCTCGCGCAGGCGATGAGCGATGCCAACCTCGTCGGCCTCTCCCCGGTGAGCGCCCCGACAAGGGTCCTGCCGAACAAGAACCTCGCGGCCAACGTGCTCGGCTGGATCAACGACAGCGGCGCAGGCGCAGGCGGCCTCGAGTACGCCCTCAACGCCACCCTTGCAGGCAAGGCCGGCAAGGAGGTGTTCGAGAACTCCCCGAACGGCAAGATCCCGCTCGGCACCAGCGTTCTGATCCCCGCACAGAACGGCCTCGGCTACCAGCTGACCCTCGATGCCGGACTGCAGTGGCAGGTGGAGCAGATCCTCGCCGAACGCGTCCGCCAGACCAAGGCCGACGCAGGGATGGCCATCGTCACCAACGTGAAGACCGGTGAGATCCTCGCCCTCGCCAACGTGCCCACCTTCGACCCGACAGACGTGGGCAAGGCGGACAAGGACTCACTGCGCCTCCGCGCGATCACCGATCCCTACACGCCAGGAAGCGTCCAGAAGGTCCTCACCTTCGCGGCCATGATGGACCAGGGCCTCGTGAAGGCCACCGACGTCGTCGAGATCCCCGGCAGGATCAAGTCGGGCGACAACTACGTCAGTGACGCCTGGGACCACGGCACGATCAAGCTCCTCGCCCGCGGCATCGTCGCGAAGTCCTCGAACATCGGGACGATCAAGCTGTCCCGCAAGATGACCAAGCAGTCGCTGCACGACTACCTGGTGGCCTTCGGGCTCGGCGCCAGGACCGGCCTCGGCCTGCCCGGTGAGTCCCGCGGCATCCTGCCGGCTGCGGACATGCCCGACTACACCCGCGACGGCATCGCCTTCGGCGGCAGCGGCCTGGCCGTCACCCTCGTCCAGGAGGCCGCAGCAGTGGGCGCCATCGCCAACGGCGGGGTCTACAACGCGCCGCGGCTGATCGCTTCCCGCGCGACGGCGGACGGCAAGCAGGAGCAGCTGCCCGTCGCCGCCCCGCGCCGCGTCGTCTCCGAGCGCACCTCCAAGGAGATCGTCTCGATGATGGAGGCTGTGGTGATGCAGTCGGCGACCCACACGTTCAGCGTCGACGGCTACCGCGTCGGGGCGAAGACCGGGACGTCGAAGAAGCTCGACCCCGGCTGCAACTGCTTCAAGGGCCTGGTCACCTCCACCATCGGTGTCGCGCCGGTCGAGGACCCGCAGGTGCTGGTGTACGTGGTCGTCGACAACCCGCAGCGCGGTTCGTCCGGCTCCTCGGTTGCCGGGCCCGCTTTCCAGGACATCATGTCGCTGGCGCTGCCCCGGTACGGCGTCACCCCGTCGAAGACCAAGTCGCCCACATTGCCCATCGAGCCCTGACCGCTCGTAAGGTAGCCCTTCATGACCACATCGCCGGCGGCCCTGCGTCCGACCGTGAACACCGGGTTGCCCCTCGGCACCCTGTTCCCGGGCGCTCCTGACGTGACCGTGACAGGGGTCAGCCTCGACTCCCGCAGCGTCCGTCCCGGTGACCTGTACGTCGCGGTGGCCGGATTGGCAACCCACGGTGCCCACTTCGCAGCGCAGGCGATCGGCAACGGTGCCGTCGCCGTCGTCACGGATGCCAAGGGCGCCGGGTTGGTGCCGGAAGCCGGCGTGCCGGTGGTCGTCGTGCCGGACCCCCGCACCGAGATGGCGCGCGTGGCAGCAGAGGTCTACGGCCGGCCGGGCGAGCGGCTGTCGATGTTCGGCATCACCGGCACGACGGGCAAGACCAGCACCACCTTCCTTCTCGCGGCAGCGCTGACCGCTGCCGGGCGCACCGTCGGCACCATCGGGACGATCGGGTTCACGCTCGCAGGGCGCCAGCTGGCCTCGCCCCGCACGACCGTAACGACGCCGGAGTCGCCGGACCTGCAGGCGCTGCTCGGCCTGCTCGCGGAGGACGGGGCGGACGCCGTCGCGATGGAGGTCTCCTCCCACGCCCTCGCGCTGCACCGGGTGGACGGGCTGGTTTTCGACGTCGCTGCCTTCACCAACCTCGGCCGCGACCATCTCGACTTCCACACCGACCAGGAGCACTACTTCCAGGCCAAGGCCGCCCTGTTCCGCGACGGCCGCTGCCGGGCTGCAGTGGTCAACGTCGACGACGAGTACGGACGCCGGCTGGCGGCAGAGGTCGCTGCAGACGCGACCATCCGCCTCGTCACCACCGGCGCCACTGAGGGGGCGGACTACCACGTTGTCGCCAGCGAGCCGGGGTCGGACGGCCGGACGCATGTCCGTCTCGCCACTCCAAAAGGGGAGGTGGCCTTCACGCTCGGGCTGCTCGGCGACTTCAACGTGCGCAATGCCACGACGGCGACAGCGATGCTCGACCTCGCCGGCATCGACCTGGCGGCGGCCCTCCCCGGCTTCGCAGACGCGTTCGTGCCCGGACGGATGCAGCGCGTCGACCTCGGTCCTGGCGCGCCGGGCGCCGTCGTCGACTTCGCGCACACCCCGGAGTCCGTCGCAGCTGCCCTCGCTGCGCTCCCGGAGGGTCGGCGCATCGCCGTCCTCGGCTGCGGCGGCGACCGCGACCACGCCAAGCGCGGCCCGATGGGCGCAGCCGCTGCGGCGGGTGCGGACGTCGTCGTCGTGACAGACGACAACCCCCGCAGCGAGGAGCCCGCAGCCATCCGCGCAGCGGTGCTCGCCGGTGCGAGGGACGCGGCCGCCCACACCGGCGCGGAAGTGATCGACGGTGGCGGACGGTCGGAGGCCATCGCCACCGCGCTGCGCCTCGCCGGGGAGGGCGCGTGGGTCGCCGTGCTCGGCAAGGGCCACGAGACCGGCCAGCAGCTCGCAGACCGTACGGTTGCCTTCGACGACGTCGCAGTGGTGAAAGCCGAATGGGCGCGAATCTCGAGGGGTGCCGATGCGTGAACTGACCACCGGAGTTCTAGCAGCGCTGGCCGGAGCACGGCTGGTCGGTGACCCCGACGTCCTGGTCGGCCCCGACGTGGTCATCGACTCCCGCGCCGTCACGCCCGGCGCGCTGTTCGTTGCGCTGCAGGGCGAGCGGGCCGACGGCCACGACTTCGCAGCCACGGCTGCCGCTGCGGGGGCTGCGGCCGTCCTCGTCAGCGCCGATCTCGGCCTCGGCATTCCCCAGCTGGTCGTCGACGACGCCCTCGCAGCGCTGGCGACCCTTGCGACGGCGCTCGTTGCGGAGGCGCTGCCGGGCGGGCTGGTGACCATCGGCATCACCGGGTCGTCCGGCAAGACCAGCACCAAGGACCTGCTGGCCCAGGTGCTGGCGGAGGCCGGTGCGACGGTTGCGCCGGTCGGCTCCTTCAACAACGAGATCGGCGTGCCGCTCACGGCGACACGCATCAACGCTGCGACCCGCTTCCTCGTGAGCGAGATGGGCGCGCGGGGGCAGCGGCACATCACGTTCCTGTGCGGGATCGCCCAGCCGAGGGTGGGGGTCGTCGTCAACGTCGGTCACGCCCACCTCGGCGAGTTCGGCTCGGTCGAGGCGATCGCGCAGGCGAAGGGCGAGCTCGTCGAGGCGCTGCCCGCCGACGGCTGGGCCGTGCTCAACGCCGACGACCCGCTGGTCGCAGCGATGGCGACCCGCACCGTCGCGAGGGTCGCTGCGTTCGCCGTTGGCGCGGAGCCTGCGGACGGTGACCTCAGGGTCTGGGCGGAGGAGGTCGGCTACGACGGGCTCCAGCACGCAACGTTCGTCCTGCGCGCCTCCGGAGCCGTCGAGGGTGCGGCAACGGTGCACCTCCAGGTCACCGGCGCACACCAGGTCGGCAACGCGCTCGCCGCAGCAGCGGTCGCACTGACCCAGGGCATGGACGTCGCGGACGTCGCTGCCGCCCTCGGTCGCGCCACGCTGCAATCACACTGGCGCATGGAGCTCCACGAACGGGCCGACGGCGTCCTCATCGTCAACGATGCCTACAACGCGAACCCCGACTCCATGGCGGCAGCGCTGCGCACCCTCGCGTCGTTGCGGCGTCCGGAAGGGCGGCTGCTCGCCGTGCTCGGCGACATGCTCGAACTGGGACCGGACGCGCCGATGGCGCACCACCGGATCGGCGAGCTGGCCGCAGCAGTGGGCGTGGACCGCCTGATCGCCATCGGGAACCATACGGGCGACCTCGTCCGTGGGGCCGGCGGGAACGTGGACGCCACCATCGCCGTCGACCGGGCGGCAGCAACCGCAGCGGCAGCCGAGTGGCTGCGACCCGCGGACGTTGCGCTGGTGAAGGCTTCGCGGGGTTTAGCTTTGGAGTCAGTGGCTGAACAGCTGTCAATGGCGCCGGAGGGGGAGCGAGAGTGAGAAGCATCCTGCTCGCAGGTGGCATCAGCCTCCTGGGAACGCTGCTCGGCACCCGGTACGCCATCAAGTTCCTCGTGAAGCAGGGCTACGGCCAGTTCATCCGCGACGACGGTCCCACCAGCCACCACACGAAACGTGGCACACCAACGATGGGCGGCATCGTCATCATCGTCAGCGTCCTGCTGGCCTACGCCGTCGCCCACCTGGCCACCTGGACCTCGCCGACGGCCAGCGCCATGCTCGCACTCGGATTGTTCACAGGCCTTGGCGCCGTCGGCTTCGCAGACGACTGGATCAAGATCAGCAAGGCGCGCTCGCTCGGCCTCCACGCCTGGGTGAAGTTCGCCTTGCAGACGCTCGTCGCCATCGCCTTCGCCATCGGATCCTTCCAGTTCCCCGACAGCCGCGGCCTCACCCCGGCCAGCACCTACATCTCGTTCCTCCGCGACCTGCCGTGGCTGCAGCTCGGCCTGTGGGGCGCGGTGATCTGGATCGTCCTGCTGGTGGCGGCCTGGTCGAACGCCGCCAACCTCACCGACGGCCTCGACGGCCTCGCCACCGGCGCAGCTGCCATGGTGTTCGCCGCCTACGGCATCGTCAACATCTGGCAGTACAACCAGTCCTGCTCGTGGGCGGACGCCGGGCCGCAGTGCTACGAGGTCCGCAACCCGCACGACCTTGCGCTGATCTCGCTCGCCCTCGCCGGCGCGTGCTTCGGGTTCCTGTGGTGGAACGCCAGCCCGGCGAAGATCTTCATGGGCGACACCGGCTCGCTGTCCATCGGCGGGGCGATGGCAGCCCTCTCCGTGCTCACCCGCACGGAACTGCTCATGGTCGTCGTCGCCGGCCTCTTCGTGATCATCACAGCCTCCGTCGTGCTGCAGATCGGCTGGTTCAAGCTCACCAAGGGCAAACGCCTGTTCAAGATGGCCCCGCTGCAGCACCACTTCGAGCTGCTCGGCTGGGCGGAGGTCACGATCACGATCCGGTTCTGGATCATCTGCGGACTGTTCGTCGTCGCAGGGCTCGGACTCTTCTACGCCGAATGGATCGTGGGCCAGTGAAGGACTGGATGGCCACCGCGGACCGGCTCTCGCCCTGGCCGCAGGCGCGCGTCGTCGTCGCAGGGCTGGGCACGTCCGGCTTCGCTGCTGCCGACGGCCTGATGGACCTCGGTGCCCGCGTGCTGGTGCTCGACGACGCAGACACGGCAGGGAACCGGGAGAAGGCGACCGTCCTGCAGTTGCTGGACGTGGAGGTCCGCCTCGGATCCGGCGCCACGGCCCAGCTGCCCGACGACGTCGACCTCGTCGTCACCTCGCCCGGCTGGCGGCCCTCAGCGCCGCTGCTGGCCCAGGCCGCGCTGCGCGGCATCCCCGTGTGGGGAGAGGTCGAGCTCGCCTGGCGGATGAGCCTGCCCGACCGGCAGGTGCCCTGGCTGGCCGTCACCGGCACGAACGGCAAGACCACCACCGTCGGCATGCTGGAGTCGATGCTGACGGCAGCGGGGCTGAGGACGAGCGCCGTCGGCAACGTCGGCCGGCCGATCGTCGAGGCCGTCCTCGACGAGGTCAGCTACGACGTGCTGGCCGTCGAGCTCTCCAGCTTCCAGCTGCACTGGACGAACAGCCTCGCGCTGCACTCCGCCGCCGTCCTCAACGTTGCCCCCGACCACCTCGAGTGGTACGCCGACGCCGCCGGCTGGCCTCCGGGCGCGACGGACCCGATGGCTGCCTACGCCGCGGACAAGGCACGGGTCTACACCGACGTTCACCGGTCCTGCGTCTACAACGTCCAGGACGCAGCGACACAGCGCATGGTCGAGGACGCAGAGGTCGTCGAAGGGGCACGGGCCATCGGGTTCACCCTCGGTATACCGGGGCCGTCCATGCTGGGTGTCGTCGACGACCTGCTGGTTGATCGCGCCTTCATCGAGCAGCGCCACGACTCGGCGATCGAGCTGGCCAAGGTGTCCGACGTGGTGCCGTTCGCGCCCCACAACGTCGCCAACGCGCTGGCTGCTGCGGCGCTCGCCCGGTCGTTCGGGGTGCCCCCGGCAGCCGTCGCGCACGGGCTGCAGCGCCTGCGGATCGGCGACCACCGCATCCAGACGATCGCGGAGGCGGGCGGCGTCCGCTACATCGACGACTCCAAGGCCACCAACCCGCACGCAGCGGAGGCTTCGCTGTCGGCGTTCGACCACGTGGTCTGGGTCGCAGGCGGCCAGGCCAAGGGCACGACGTTCGACGACCTCGTCGCGCGGGTCGCGCCCCGTCTCCGGGCGGCCGTCGTGATCGGCGTCGACCGCAGGGTGATCGCCGAGGCGCTCGCCCGACACGCACCCGAGGTACCCGTGAACGTCATCGATTCCGTGGATCATGGAGCGATGCAACAGGCCGTGGAATGGGCAGCGACGCAGGCACAGCCTGACGACGTCGTCCTCCTCGCGCCCGGTTGCGCAAGTCTTGACATGTACACCGACTACGCGGCAAGGGGCGATGCCTTCGCCGCTGCCGCCAAGGCCCTCACCGGATAGGAGGATCTCGAGGTGGCGATCCTGACTTCCCCCGCCGTGGATCGCCGCGGAACCGAGCCGAACGTTCCCGAGCAGGGACGACGGCGGAGTCTCGTGGTCGAGTTGCTGGCGCATCCCCAGGCAAGCTTCTTCCTTGTGCTCGTGCCGGCCGTCCTGCTGCTCGCGCTGGGCATGATGATGGTGCTGTCTGCGTCGAGCGTCTACGGCTTCGTCCAGTTCGGCGACGCCTACTACTTCGTGAAGCGCCAGATCGTGTTCCTCGCACTCGGCGGCATCGCTGCAGCGATCCTCGCGAGGCGCTCTCCGCAGCACCTCAAGATCCTCGGCTGGGCGCTCGTCATCGCGGCCGTCGGGTTGCAGCTGCTGACCTTCACCCCGCTCGGCTTCACCAAGAACGGCAACACCAACTGGGTGCAGTTCGGCACATCCTTCTTCCGCATCCAGCCGTCCGAGCTGGCCAAGATGGCCATCGTCGTCTGGGGTGCGGACATCTTCGCCCGCAAGCACAAGCTGCTGGCAGACCCGCGGCACCTGTTCGTCCCCTTCGTCCCGGTCTCCGGCCTCCTGATCGGGCTCGTCGTCCTGCAGGCGGACCTCGGCACCGGCCTGATCATGGGAGCCCTCGTGCTGGCCGTGCTCTGGTACGTCGGTGCGTCCTGGAAGCTGCTCGCCGGGATCGTCGGCGCGGTTGGCCTGATCATTGTCGGCCTCGTCGTCACCTCGACCTACCGGATGAACCGCATCCTCGGCTTCTTCAACCAGGACCTCGACCCCCTCGGCGTCAACCACCAGCCGATCCGTGCGATCTTCGCGCTCGCCTCCGGCGGCTGGTGGGGCCTCGGCCTCGGCGCCAGCAGGCAGAAGTGGGGTGGCCTCGTCGAGTCCCACACCGACTACGTGCTGGCCGTCATCGGGGAGGAACTCGGCCTGGTGGGGACGCTGCTGGTGCTCGGCCTCTTCCTGATCCTCGGCTATGCGGGCTTCCGGATCGCCATGCGGTCCGACATCCGGTTCTGTCGCTACACCGCAGCGGGCGTCACCAGCTGGTTCATGATCCAGGCGCTGGTGAACATCGCCGTCGTGCTGCGCATGGTCCCCGTCCTCGGCGTGCCGTTGCCGCTGGTCTCCTACGGCGGGTCGTCGCTGCTGGTCAACCTGATGGGCCTCGGCGTGCTGCTGGCCTGTGCGCGCCAGGAGCCCGCCTACCGCGCGTTCCTGCGTCGCCGCAGCAGCCGCAAGAAGGACCGGGCCCTCGTCACGACGGCGGCCGGACGCGGATGAGCGCCGTCTCCATCGTGCTCGCCGGCGGTGGGACGGCCGGCCACACGTCGCCCCTGATCGCGACGGCGGAAGCCCTGCGGGCCCGTGCCGACGTCGACCTGGTGTGCGTGGGGACGGCGAAGGGCCTCGAGACCCGCGTGATCCCTGAGGCAGGGCTGCGCCTCGAGCTGATCCCGCCGGTGCCGCTGCCGCGCAGCCTCACGCCGCAACTGCTGGCCGTGCCGTCCCGGCTGTGGCGCGCCGTGGGGCAGGCCCGGCGGATCCTCGTCGCCCACAACGCCCAGGTCGCCGTCGGCTTCGGTGGCTACGTCTCGCTCCCGGTCTACCTCGCCGCACGGCTCGCGAAGGTGCCGCTGGTCATCCACGAGGGCAACGCCGTGCCCGGCCTTGCGAACCGGATCGCCGCCCGTTTCACGCCCCACGTCGTCACAACCTTCCCCGAGACCCGGCTGCCGCACGCGCTGCACCTCGGGCTGCCGGTGCGCGAACAGATCGCAGGCCTTGACCGTTTCGCCCGCCGTCCCGCCGCACGCGCAGCCTTCGGCCTGCCCGATGCCGGCCCCGTGCTTCTTGTCAGCGGCGGCTCCCAGGGTGCCCGCAGCCTCAACCTCGCGACGGCGGACGCCGTGACGCGCCTGCTGGCAGCGGGGATCTCCGTCCTGCACGTGGTGGGGTCGGCCAACGTGACCGGGGAGATCACCGACATCACCGACGCAACCACCGGCGCCGCGTACCGTCCGGTCGCCTACGTCGACGACATGGGCGACGCCTATTCGGCCGCCGACCTGATGCTGGGCCGCTCCGGCGCGGGGACGGTGATGGAGACCGCCATGACCGGCCTGCCGACGATCTTCGTCCCGCTGCCGCACGGCAATGGTGAGCAGGCCCGCAACGCAGGCTTCCTGATCGCAGCGGACGCGGGCGTGCTCGTGCCCGATGCCGAGCTGGATGGCGACCGCCTGGTCGCTGAGGTGACCGGCCTGCTCGCAGCGCCCGGCCGGCTCGAGGCGATGGCCGCCACCTGTCGCGGTCTCGTGCCGGCGGATGCGTCCGCAGCACTGGCCCAACTGGTCCTCGACGTGGCCCAGCGGCGAGACTGAACCCATGCCGTTGATCGAACCCGTCGCCCTCGTGCCGATCGCAGAGCTCGGCGACGTGCACTTCATCGCCATCGGCGGTGCAGGGATGAGCGGCGTCGCAGCCATGTTCGCTGCCAGTGGCGTGCGGGTGAGCGGCAGCGACCAGGCCGACAGCGCGACGCTCGCCGCGCTCGCCGGCCTCGGCATCCGCACCTCCGTCGGTCACGACCCCGGGCACCTCGGTGCTGCCAGCACCGTCGTCGTTTCCTCCGCCGTGCGGGAGACCAACCCGGAACTCGCGGAGGCGCGCAGGCGTGGCCTGCGGGTCTGGCACCGCAGCGCGGCGCTGGCTGCCCTCATGCTCGGGCGCACCGGCATCGCCATCACCGGCACCCACGGCAAGACCACGACGACCGCGATGACGGCCGTCCTGCTGTCCGGCGCGGGAGCCGACCCCAGCTACGTCGTCGGCTCACCGCTGGCGGACACCGGGAGGGCCTACCACCTCGGCACCGGCGACCCCTTCGTCATCGAGGCGGACGAGAGCGACGGCTCCTTCCGGCAGTACCCGGCGCAGGTCGTCGTGATCACCAACGTCGAGGCCGACCACCTCGACAACTGGGGCACGGCAGAGGCCTACGCCGCGGGCTTCGTCACCCTCGCCGTCGCCGAGCAGGTGCAGGTCGTCGTGATCAGCGCTGACGACCCCGGCGCCGTGGCGCTCACCCCCGCCATCCGCGCAGCCGGCAAGCGGGTCGTCACCTTCGGCACAGCCGCCGACGCCGACGTGCACATCTCCGGGGCGAGCTTCCCCCCTGCCGGTGCACGGGCCACCCTGACGGCCGCCGACGACAGCGGGGAGCTGGTGCTGGCGGTCCCGGGTACCTACAACCTGCAGAACGCCGCAGCCGCCTATGCCGTCGGACGGGCGATCGGCCTTCCCGGCGAGCGGCTCCGCGCTGCCGCCGGCCAGTTCCACGGCACCGAACGGCGGTTCCAGGCTGTGGCCGACCTCGCTGGCGTCCGGATCTTCGACGACTACGCCCACCACCCCACGGAAGTGGCCGCGACGCTCACAGCTGCCCGCGGCCTCGCCGGCGGCGGACGGCTCGTCGCCTGCTTCCAGCCGCACCTGTTCACCCGCACCCGCGACTTCGCCACCGAGTTCGGGCAGGCGCTCGCCGTCGCTGACGAGATCCTCGTGCTCGGCATCTACCCGGCACGGGAGGACCCGCTGCCCGGCATCACCGGCCGGCTCGTCGCCGACGCCGCAGCGCACGCCGCCCCGGGAAAGGTGCACTACGTCGAGACCCTTGCCGAGGCGGCCCCTGCGCTCGCGTCGCTCGTCCGTCCCGGCGACCTCGTTGTCACCCTCGGCGCAGGAGACGTCACGCGCGTCGGCCCGGCACTGGCTGCCCTGCTGGCGGAGGCCGCCCGGTGAGCCAGGTCAGCGACGCCACCTCCCGGCTCCAGCTGCGCCGTCGTGACGAGCGCCGCCGACGCACGCGGTCCTGGATCGTCGGCGCCATCGCCCTGGTCCTGCTCCTCGGCGCCGGCTACGTCATCGGGTTCTCGCCCGCGCTCGCAGCGCGCGCCGTCACGGTGAACGGCGCCAAGGTGCTCAGCAGGAACGAGGTGCTGGACGCCGCTGGCGTGAAGGCCGGTACACCGCTGGTGTGGGTCGACCCGACAACGGTGGCCGAACGCGTCTCCGGCCTGCCCGCCGTTGCACAGGTGACCGTGTCCCGCGACTGGCCCGACCGGGTGCACATCGCCGTCACCGAGCGGAAACCCCGGCTGGCGATCCCCGCCGGCGGGGGCTACCTTCTCGCCGACGCTTACGGCGTGGTGTTCCAGGCCGTCGAGAACGCGCCGTCCGGACTCGTGGTCGTCGAAGCCGACCCGACGAGCCAGCAGGTGCTGGTCGACGTCGGCACGGTGTTCTCGTCCCTGAGCGTCGCAACGGCGGCAAAGGTGTCCCGGCTCGAGGCCCCGACGCGGGACGGAATCGTGCTGCGGCTACGGGACGGCTCGCGCGTGGTGTGGGGGAGCGCTGAGGACTCCGCCCTCAAGAGCCAGGTGCTGGACGCGCTGCTGCCACTGGGCGGGACGGTGTTCAACGTTTCGGCACCAGGGTTCCCCACCCGTCGTTGAGGGTTCCAGGGCAACCCTGAACCCCTACTTGAGGGACTCGCCGAGCCGCCCCCCTTTCTTGGACAAGGTCAAACGCTGTGCCTAGCCTTGGAGGACGCCGAAGCTGTTGCCCTTCCCCGGTTCGCCCCGCTTCGTCGAACCAGTGCATCACAACTTCTCCAGAGCTCCAGTAAGGGTGACTTCCGTGGCAAGTGCGTCCCAGAACTACCTCGCGATCATCAAGGTGGTCGGGGTCGGCGGCGGTGGCGTCAACGCCGTGAACCGGATGATCGAATCCGGTCTTCGCGGTGTCGAGTTCATCGCGGTCAACACCGACGCGCAGGCGCTCCTGATGAGCGACGCCGACGTGAAGCTCGACATCGGCCGCGACCTGACCCGTGGGCTCGGCGCAGGCGCCGACCCGGCGAAGGGCAAGCAGGCTGCAGAGGACCACGCAGACGAGATCGAAGAGGTGCTCAAGGGCGCGGACATGGTCTTCGTCACCGCGGGCGAGGGTGGCGGCACCGGCACCGGCGGCGCGCCCGTCGTCGCCCGGATCGCCCGCTCGCTCGGCGCCCTGACCATCGGCGTCGTGACCCGCCCGTTCAGCTTCGAGGGACGCCGCAGGGCCAGCCAGGCCGAGGACGGCATCTCCGGCCTCCGCGAAGAGGTCGACACCCTGATCGTCATCCCCAACGACAAGCTGCTGGAAATGACCGACCACCACGTCGCGATCCTCGACGCGTTCCGCCAGGCCGACCAGGTGCTCATGTCGGGCGTTTCCGGCATCACCGACCTGATCACCACCCCTGGCCTGATCAACCTCGACTTCGCCGACGTCAAGGCGGTCATGTCGAACGCCGGCTCAGCCCTGATGGGCATCGGCTCTGCCCGCGGTGAGGACCGTGCCCGCGCAGCTGCCGAGATGGCGGTCAGCTCGCCGCTGCTCGAGGCGAGCATCGAGGGCGCCCACGGTGTCCTGCTGTCCATCGCGGGCGGTTCGGACCTCGGGCTGTTCGAGGTCTCCGCCGCAGCCAACCTGATCGAGGCAGCAGCCCACGAGGACGCCAACATCATCTTCGGAACGGTCATCGACGACGCTCTCGGCGACGAGGTCAAGGTCACCGTGATCGCCGCCGGCTTCGACGGCAACATCATGCCGAAGAAGGCCTCAGCGCGACCCGAGGTGCGCCGTCCGGAACTGCCGGCACTGCGGCCCGTCCACGTCCCCTCCCCGGTGGAGACCAGCTCCGACTTCGCAGCGCCCGCGGAACGTCCCGCTGCTCCGGTCGTTGCCCGTCCCGAGCCCGACGACGACGACCTCGACGTGCCCGACTTCCTGAAGTAGGTCGACCTGTACAGCTTCCGCAATGACCCCGGCGCCGATGGTGCCGGGGTCGTGTGCTGTGACGCCGTCGCTCCCGGCGGCGGACGGCTCGACCTGACCCTGGGGGTGAGCGACGGCTGGCGGGCAGCGCAGTGGGACATCGTCGAGGCCGACCTCGACGTGACGGCCGTCAACGCCTACCAGGTGCACGGCACGCGGGTGCTCACCGTCGACGCACGCAGCGACCGTCGGTCCGTGGCCCGCGAGCAGGCCGATGCCCTCGTGACCACAGAGAGGCGGCTGGCCGTCGCCGTCCGGGTCGCCGACTGCGTCCCCGTGCTGTTCGCAGACCCGGACGCCGGCGTCGTTGCAGCGGCGCACGCCGGACGGGTGGGCCTCGGCGCAGGCGTGCTGCCGGCAACCCTCGCCCGCATGACGGAACTGGGGGCAGCGCGCATCACCGCCTGGATCGGCCCCCATATCTGCGGGGAGTGCTACGAGGTGCCGGCCGCACTGCAGGCCGAGTACGGCGTGGTGCACCCGGCGGCCGTCGCCACCACCAGCTGGGGCACCCCGAGTCTCGACCTCGGTGCGGCAGCCGCTGCGCAGCTCGCGGCCCTCGGCTGCACCGTCGTGCGGGTCGACCCGTGCACCCGCACCACCCCTTCGCTGCACTCCTACCGCCGCGACGGCGCTGCTTCCGGCCGTCAGGCCGCCCTCGCCTGGCTCCCCTGAGCCAGTTGGCGCGTGTCGGCCGTGGCCTCCACCGACCTGCAGCGGGCGCAAGTTATGGTCTTTCTGGACTGGCGAGAGTAGGGACTCAAGATGGCTGATCGTTTGAAGAAGGCCGCCGTATGGCTCGGCCTGGTGTCAGACAACGACTACGTCGAGCCCGAGCCCGGCACGGACGACGTGACCGAGCAGGTGATCGACAGGGGTGAGGCTCCGGCCCGCCCTGCAGCTGCGACGGTGACGGAACTCGAGACCCGGCGTCCGGCGAAGGACCACCAGCGGGTTGCGGACATCAGCCGCATCATCACCGTGCACCCGCGCACCTACAACGAGGCCCGGACGATCGGCGAGAACTTCCGCGACGGCGTCCCGGTGATCATGAACCTCTCCGACATGGAGGACTCCGACGCCAAGCGGCTCGTCGACTTCTCCGCCGGGCTCATCTTTGGCCTGCGTGGCAGCATTGAACGCATCACCAGCAAGGTGTTCCTGCTGTCGCCGCACAACGTGACCGTTTCCGTGGAGGACAAGGAGCGCCTGGCAGGCGGGTTCTTCAACCAGTCCTGAAAGGCGGCCCCGATGGCCCTGATCGCAGCGCTGATCCACGGGGTCGTCTGGGGGTACCTCGCGATCCTCACCGTCCGCATGGTGCTCTCGCTCCTCCCGCTGCTCGTGCGGCAGTGGGAACCACGCGGGGTGCT
The DNA here is from genome assembly GCA_030158185.1 of Propionicimonas sp. GTDB lineage: Bacteria > Actinomycetota > Actinomycetes > Propionibacteriales > Propionibacteriaceae > Propionicimonas. The sequence goes on along the minus strand of JAOATP010000003.1, from coordinate 13,680 downwards.
GCTCGTGATCGCCGAGTTCACCTACACCGTGACCGACCCGCCACTGCGTTTCCTTCGCCGTTTCCTGCCGACGCCGAGGCTGGGGGACGTCGCCATCGACCTGCCCTTCATCGTGTTGTACCTGGGGCTGTCACTCCTGCTGCGCTGGCTGCCCTTTTAGAATGTCTTGACCTCGGGTTTACTCCTGTCGGCGCGCCTATGCGGGTTCTTGGACTACGCAAACCGGCTGCATTAGCCTGAGAACGCCCTCGGGACCCGGTGCGAACCGGGCCTCGTAACCAATCACGTGAGGTGAGCAATGACCCTGACACTGGAGCAGGTCCGCCAGACCCGCTTTCATCTGGCCCGGCGGAACGGCTACGAACCGGTCGACGTCGACAACTTCGTCGACAAGGTCGAGGCCACGCTCACCCAACTGTCGGAGGAGAACAGCACCCTCAAGCAGCAGATCGACGCGCTCAGTTCGAGCGAGCCGTCCAGCATCTTCGTGCCGGGCGACCCGGTCGACTCGGACAAGCTGAAGTCTGACCTGCAGGGTTCCCAGTCCGAGTTGGAAGGGCTCCGGGGCGAGCTCGCCAGGAAGACAGAGGAACTCGGACAGCGCCAGCAGGAGCTCGAAGCGGCCCGCGCAGAACTCGAAGGGGTCAAGGCCCAGCTCGAGTCGACGCAGGCCGAGACCGAGAGCCTGCGTCAGGCCGCGGACCAGGTCAAGGCGGAACCCCAGCCGGTCGAGGTCGCCGAAGGGCCGATCGGCAAGGTCGAGAACATCGTCGTCACCAGCTCTGCGGAGGCCTCCCCGGCCGTCACCCGCCTGCTGCAGATGGCGACGGAGCAGGCGGAACGCCTCGTCGGTGAGTCCGCCGCCGAGGCCCAGCGGGTCGTCGCCGGCGCCCGGGCCGAGGCCGAGAACGTGATCGACACCGCCAACAAGAAGGCCCACGAGTCGCTCACCGATGCCCGCACCCGTGCGGACCGCATCGAGTCCGAGGCCCGGGTCAACGCTGACAAGGTCACGAACGACGCCCAGCGTCGCGCTGACTCCGTCAACAGCCAGGCGGATGCCCGTCGTGCGGAGCTGTTCACCGCGCTCGAGCAGGAGCGCGACCTCCTGCGGGGCAAGGTCGACCACCTGCGCAGCTTCGAGTCCACCTTCCGCACGAACCTGGCGAACCACCTGCAGAGCCAGATCAAGGCGCTGACGGAGGCGACCCTCGAGCCGTCGGACACCCCGGCGATCCTGAGCGAGCCGGCTCCCGAGTCCGCGACCCCGCGGCTCGACGCGCTGCTCAGCGAAGGCAACTGACACCGGCTCCACCAGCAGCACAGCACACAGGGCTCCCCGGGCGATTCGCCTGGGGAGTTCTGCGTTCGGTGGTACTCTCCCTGCTCAGGTATCAGCAGGAGGAGCTTTCGATGGCGTCGGCACGCACCAAGGACGACCCCAAGGCCACGGCGATCACGATCCCTGTGGCGGAGGGCGACGATCCCTGGACCGATGAAGAGGTCGAGGAGATCCGCCAGGAACTGATGGCTGACATCGCACGCATGGAACGGGCGATCGAGGTGGCAGAAGCCGGCCTCGCCGACCTGTTCGAGGAAGGCACCGACGGCGCAGGTCGCGACCCCGCAGACGTCGGATCCTCCAACTTCGAGCGTGACCAGGAGATGTCCCTGGCCCAGAACGCACGCGACATGCTGGAGCAGGCCCAGCTGGCCTACCGCATGTTCGAGTCCGGTGAGTACGGCACGTGCGAGACCTGCGGCCAGCCGATCGGCAAGGACCGCCTCCAGGTGTTCCCGCGGGCGACCATGTGCGTCACCTGCAAGCAGCGGGAGGAACGGCGATAGCCGGCGCACACGCCATCGCCACCCGCGTGGCCCCGTACCGCTGGCTCTGCCTCGGGATCGGGATACTCGGTTGGGTCCTTGACCTGTTGACCAAGAACGCTGCCATCGCCTACCTCGACCCGCAGCAGCCGGTCGAGCTCCTTGGCGGCCTGCTGACGCTGCGGCTGATCCGCAACCCGGGCGCAGCGTTCAGCATGGGGGAGAGCCTCACCGTCGGGCTCACCATCATCGCGATCTCCGCTCTCCTTGCCGTGCTTGTCTTCCTCGTGCCCCGGATCCGCCACTTCGGCTGGGCCGTTTCCATCGGCTGCCTGCTCGCCGGGATCGCCGGCAACCTCACCGACCGGCTGTTCCGCGAACCCGGGCCCTTCCGCGGACATGTCGTCGACTTCCTGCAGCTGCCCAACTTCGCGATCTTCAACGTCGCGGACATGTTCATCACGGCAGCGGCGGTGATCGGCATCTGGCTGTCCATGATCACCCAGGTGAGTTTCGACGGCACCCGACTGAAGGAGACCGTCAAGGCCTCCGATGTCTAGTGTCTGGCTGGTGCCGGACGGGCTGGACGGCGACCGGGTCGACGCTGCCGCCGCCCGCATGACCGGACTGTCCCGCAGCCGGATCGAGGACCTCGCCGAAGCCGGGGGAGTGCAGGTGAACTCCGTCGTCGTCGGCAAGTCCCATCGCGTCCGTGCCGGCGACATGCTCGAGGTCGAGATCACCACGGCACGCACCGTCTCCGTCACGCCGTCGCAGGTGGCCGGCATCAGGATCGTCTACGACGACGCCGACATCGTCGTCGTTGACAAGCCCGCCGGCGTCGCAGCCCACCCCAGCCTCGGCTGGGACGGCCCTTCCGTCGTGGAACACCTCGCCGCCGCCGGGTTCCGGATCAGCACCTCGGGGGCCGCCGAGCGGCAGGGCATCGTCCAGCGCCTCGACGTCGGCACCTCGGGGCTCATGGTCGTCGCGAAGAGCGAGCCGGCCTACACCTTCCTCAAGCAGGCCTTCCGCACGCGGGAGGTGGAGAAGACCTACCACACGCTCGTGCAGGGCCACCCCGACCCGTTCGAGGGCACCATCGAGGCACCGATCGGACGCGCGCACGGCAACGACTGGAAGATGGCCATCGTCGCCGGCGGACGGCACAGCGTCACGCACTACAAGGTGCTGGAGGCCTTCCGCGCCGTCACGCTGCTGGAGGTGCACCTCGAGACGGGCCGCACCCACCAGATCAGGGTGCACATGCAGGCCATCAAGCACCCCTGTGTCGGCGACCCCACCTACGGTGGCGACCCCGTCCTCGCCGCGAAGCTCGGCCTCGAGCGGCAGTGGCTCCACGCCGTCGAACTGGCCTTCGTCCACCCACGGACGGGCGACGAGGTGCGGTTCACCTCCGACTACCCCGAAGACCTGGCGGAGGCATTGCGGCTCGTCCGCTCATGACGGCTGCCTGAGAAGCCTGCCCAAGGTCGGCTAGGGTGCTCGTGTGCGTAGAGCAAAGATTGTCTGCACGATCGGCCCGGCCACTGATTCCGCCGAAGCCATCGTCAACCTTGTCAACGCGGGCATGAACGTTGCCCGACTCAACATGAGCCACGGCGACCACATCCTCCACGCCAAGCGCGTGGGCTGGATCCGTGACGCCGCCCGTGCCGCCAACCGGCCGATCGGCATCCTCGCCGACCTGCAGGGTCCCAAGATCCGCCTGGGCGAGTTCATCGACGGCGAGGCCTTCCTCGAGCCCGGCGCCCGGTTCATCATCACAACGGAGGACGTTCCCGGCACGGCCGAGCGGGCGTCCACAACGCTGCACACCCTCACCGACGACGTGAGCCCCGGCGACCAGATCCTGATCAACGACGGGGCGATCGAGCTCAAGGCCGTCGAGGTGACAGCCACCGACGTGATCACCGAGGTCGTCGTCGGCGGCCGTGTGTCCGACCACAAGGGCATCAACCTGCCCGGCGTCCCGGTCAGCGTGCCTGCGCTGAGCGAGAAGGACGAGCGCGACCTGCGCTGGGCCCTTCGCCATGGCGTGGACATGATCGCCCTCTCCTTCGTCCGCAATGCCAGCGACGTCGAGGGGGTGCACGCGGTCATGGATTCGGAGGACCGGCACGTCCCCGTCATCGCGAAGCTGGAGAAGCCGCAGGCCATCGACAACCTGTACGCGATCGTCGACGCGTTCGACGCGTTCATGGTCGCCCGCGGTGACCTGGGCGTCGAGCTGCCGCTGGAGGACGTGCCCTCGGTGCAGAAGAAGATCATCGACGCGGCCCGCGCGTGGGCGAAGCCCGTGATCGTCGCGACCCAGATGCTGGAGTCGATGATCACCGCACACCGTCCGACCCGTGCGGAGGTGTCCGACGTCGCCAACGCCATCCTTGACGGCGCGGACGCGGTCATGCTGTCCGGAGAAACGGCTGTTGGCGACTACCCCATCGTCGCTGTCGACGTGATGTCGCGGATCATCACCCGCACGGAGGCGGAGGGACTGGACAAGATCCGTGCGCTGGCCTGGAACCCGCACACCACCTCCGGTGTCATCTCCAAGGCTGCCGTCGAGGTGGCCGAGCGGGTCGAGGCCAAGTACCTCGCGGCGTTCACGATCTCTGGCGACACCCCGCACCGGCTGGCCCGGCTGCGTTCCGAGGTGCCGATCATGGCCTTCACGCCGTTGCCGAAGACAGCACAGGAGCTCACGTTGTGCTGGGGCGTCCAGTCGTACGTGACGCCGGAGTACACGAACACCGACGCGATGGTGGAGTCGGTACAGACCGGCCTCAGCGAAACCGGGTTCCTCGAGCACGGCGACCGCGTGGTCATCGTCGCCGGCAACCCGGGGCGGCAGTCCCGGCAGACCAACTCGCTGCGCGTCTACGAGATGGACTGATCGCAGGTACTGCCCACAGCAACGCTGACGAACGCCGCCGGATGCCACCGGCGGCGTTCTGCGATCCGCGAGAAGGATCTTTGTACTATTGACAGGACAAAGTCTGGCGATTAGGTTTTGGGTGTGCCCGACCGACGGGCAGACAGCCGGCAGCGAGGCGAACCGATGGACGCGATGCCCATTCCCGAGACGATGCGGGCGGCCGTGCTGGTCGCCGCGTCAGAACCGCTGGAGGTGCGGGAGATCCGCACCCCGCGTCCGCAGGCCGGCGAGGTTCTCGTCAAGGTGATCGCCTGCGGACTGTGCCACTCCGACCTGCATGTGATGGCCGGCAAGATCCCGTTCCCGCTGCCGGCGGTGCTCGGCCACGAGGTGTCGGGGACGATCGTCGAGATGGGCCCCAGCACCCGTCACAGTGGCCTCGCGGTGGGCGACCAGGTCTGCGGCGCCTTCCTGATGCCCTGCGGCCAGTGCCCGGAGTGCGCCCGCGGACGCGACGACCTGTGCGCCCCGTTCTTCGAGTTCAACCGGCTGAAGGGGCAGCTCTTCGACGGCACCAGCCGGCTCACCGACCTCGAGGGCAACGTGATCGCCCAGTACTCGATGGGCGGCCTCGCGGAGTACTGCGTCATCCCGGTGACCGCCGTGGCGAAGATGGCAGAAGGCATGGACCCGGTGGCGGCGTCGATCATCGGCTGCGCCGCCATGACCGCCTACGGCGCCGTGCGTCGTGGCGCCGACCTGCAGTACGGCGAGACCGTCGCGATCATCGGCATCGGCGGGGTGGGCTCCAACATCGTCCAGGTCGCAAAGGAGATGGGTGCGCGTCACATCATCGCGATCGACGTGGACGACGAGAAGCTCGCAGCGGCGGAGCGACTGGGCGCGACGGAGACCATCAACAGCCGCTTGGTGGATGCCCGGGAGCGCGTCTTCGAGATCACCGGTGGGCGCGGCGTGGACGTGGCGATCGAGGCGCTCGGCATCCCCGCGACCTTCGAGCAGGCCCTGACGCTGCTCGCGGACGGTGGCCGCATGGTCCCGATCGGCCTCGCCGCCGGTACGACGACGGCCGCCGTGGAGATCAACCGCCTGGTGCGGCGCGGCCAGCAGATCAGCGGCTCGTACGGCGCACGGACCCGCACCGACCTGCCGACGGTGATCGACCTCGCAGCGCGCGGGCTGCTCGACTACCGCGGCGTGGTGTCGCGGCGCGTGCCCCTCGCAGCAGCGGAGGAGACCTACCGCCTGCTGCACAAGGGTTGCGTGTCCGGCCGTGCTGTCGTGGAGATGGCGCTCGGTCAGGTGAACTGAGCCGCGACGACCACCACTGCCACAACGGCAAGGGTCATCGCACTCAGGACGGTCAGCGCGATCAGGCGTCCGTCCGGCAGGGGCAGTCCCGTCCCCGAGGTGAGCAGGTGGTGGCTGCTGAGGTACCGGCGGTGGGAAACGACGAGGAGCGTCGTGGCGCCGGCGGCGACGACGCCGGCCGGCACGAGCGTCCAGCCGCCGATGACGGGCCAGCCGAGCCTCAGGACGGCGAGCGAGAGGGCCAGCAGCGCGAGGGCCAGCCGGCGCCAGGCCAGCGAGGTGCGTTCGAGCTGGAGTCCCGTCCATACCGGCTCGTCGCCACCGGTCATGGGATCAGCAGGCCGAGCACGATCAGGACGCCAACGACGCCGAGGAGGATCACGAGCAGCGGCGCCATGCCCACCGAAGGCAGCGGGCGTTGTTCGCGCATGGCCGTCTCGACCCGCGCCCAGCCGAACCAGGCCTGGACGGGACTCGCCGTGCCGGCGATGACCAGCAGGACGGACGCGGCCAGCCGCAACGCCGGCTGCACGTTCACGGCGAACGCCTGCAGGCCGACCCCGACGGAGACTAGGGCGAGCCCGACACTGACCCAGGCGAGGAAGGTGCGCTCGTTGGCAAGGCTGAACCGCGCGTCGGGCTCCGTGCCACGGCCGTAGACCGAATCGGGGAAACGCCTTCTGGTCATGTCAACGAACCTCTGATCGGTGAGACGGACGTGCCGGCGCAGGCCAATGTCCGGTGCCGGGAAGGGGAGTCGAACCCCTACGCCCTTGCGGGCAGACGGGTTTGAGCCGTCCGCGTATGCCATTCCGCCACCCCGGCAGGTGCCATGAGATTCTGCCACATGTTGCAGGCCTGTAATCCGGTCGCGGTAACCTCGATCTCACCCACCCGGAAACCGAAGACAACGAAGCCAGGAAGCGACCATGGTGAACACCGAGGAAACCAGACCTGAAGGCAGTGCGCTGCGCGTGCTCGTCGCAGAGGACGAAGCACTGATCCGGCTCGACCTCGTCGAGTTGCTCACGGAGGAGGGCTACCTCGTGATCGCGGAGGCCGGCGACGGCGAGGAGGCCCTCGCGCTCGCCAGGAAGCTGAAGCCGGACCTCGTCGTGATGGACGTCAAGATGCCCAAGATGGACGGCATCTCCGCCGCTGCCATCATCGCGGAGGAACGGATCGCGCCCGTGGTGATGCTCACGGCCTTCAGCCAGCGCGAGCTGGTGGAACGTGCCCGCGACGCCGGGGCGATGGCCTACGTCGTGAAGCCGTTCGACGCCTCGGACGTCGTGCCTGCGATCGAGATCGCCATCGGCCGGTTCGCGGAGATCCGCGCCGTCGAGGCTGAGGTCGCCGACCTGGAGGAGCGTTTCGCCTCCCGCAAGGCCGTCGACCAGGCCAAGGGCCTGCTGCAGGAAGGGCTGGGGCTCAGCGAGCCTGAGGCCTTCCGCTGGATCCAGAAGACAGCGATGGACCTGCGCAAGTCGATGCGCGAGGTCGCAGAGGGCGTCATCGACCACGCGAAGGCCGGCGGCAAGCCGCGTCCGCTCAAGTAGTGGACTTCGCGCGGCGCAGGAACACCGTGATCCTCGCTGCGCAGATCTGCTCGCCCCCGTCGTCGGTGATCGTGACGTCGTAGGTGGCGAGCGTGCCGCCGATCCGGATCGCCGTTGCGACGCCGGTGACCCAGCCGGCGCGTGCCGAGCGCAGGTGCGTCGCGTTGATGTCCACGCCGGTCACTGCGCCGTCCGGCCCGACCTCCGCAGCCGCTGCCAGTGAGGCGAGGCTCTCTGCGAGCACGCAGGAGGCCCCGCCGTGCCACAGGCCGAACGGCTGGGTGTTGCCCTCGACGGGGCAACGGCAGACCGCGCGGGTGGGGGTGACCTCGAGCATTTCCACCCCGAGCTTGTCGTCGAGGGGGCTGCGCATTCCGGTGAACCAGTCGGGCACATTCATGGCGCCAACCTTGGCACACCGGGTCGCCGTCCTGTCGTCGGAGGGAGATAGGGTTCCGGATTGTGACGAACCCGGCGAACCCACCGCAGGCTGAGCCAGAAACCCTGCTCCTGATCGACGGCCATTCGGTGGCCTACCGTGCCTTCTTCGCCCTTCCGGTGGAGAACTTCTCCACGACGACGGGGCAGCACACCAACGCGGTCTACGGGTTCACCTCGATGCTCATCAACGTGCTCCGCGACGAGAAGCCGACGCACCTGTGCGTCGCCTTCGACGTGTCCCGCAAGACGTTCCGCAGCGCGGAGTACGCCGAGTACAAGGCCAACCGGTCGGCGTCCCCCGCGGAGTTCACCGGGCAGATCGGGCTGATCAAGGAAGTGCTCGACGCTCTCAACATCGTGCACATCGAGCTGGACGGCTTCGAGGCGGACGACATCATCGCCACCCTTGCCAAGCAGGGAGCAGCTGCCGGCCTGAACGTGCTGATCTGCACCGGCGACCGCGACACCCTGCAGCTGGTGAACGACAAGGTCACCGTCCTGTACCCGCGCAAGGGCGTGTCCGACCTGGCCCGGCTCGACCCCGCAACGGTCGTCGAGAAGTACCTGGTGACGCCCGACCGCTACCCGGAGCTCGCGGCGTTGGTCGGCGAATCCAGCGACAACCTGCCCGGGGTGCCCGGCGTTGGCCCGAAGACGGCAGCCAAGTGGCTGGCAGCCTACGACGGGCTGGAGAACCTGCTGCGCCACGCGGACGAGATCAGCGGCAAGGTCGGTGACTCCTTGCGCGAACACCTCGACGGGGTGATCCGCAACCGGCACCTGAACGCGCTGATCGGCGACCTCGAGCTGCCGCTCGGCCCGTCCGACCTCCTGCGACGCGACTGGGATCGGGAGGCCGTGCACTCGCTGTTCGACGGCCTCGAATTCCGGGTGCTCCGCGACCGGCTGCTGGAGACCCTTCCGGCGGAGGACGCCGAGTCCCAGGGCGGTTTCGACGTCACCGGCGAGACACTGGCCACCGGCGGCGTCCGCGCCTGGCTCGATGCGCATGCCCGCTCCGGCGTCGTCGGAATCGACGTGACCGGGCGCTGGCGGGCCGGTGCCGGCGACATCACCGGACTTGCGCTCGCTGCCGCAGACGGCGCGGCTGCCTGGCTGGACGTGACCGGGCTGTCGCCCGATGACGACAAGGCCCTTGCCGACTGGCTGGCCGACGAATCGGCGCCGAAGGCGATGCATGACGCGAAGGGGCCACTGCTGGCCATCTGGTCCCGCGGCTGGGACCTCGCCGGGCTGGTCAGCGACACCCAGCTGGCTGCCTACCTGCTGCGTCCCGACCAGCGGGTCTACGACCTCGGCGACCTGACCGCCCGGCACCTGAAGCGCGACCTCGCCGTTGCCGGCACCGGTGCCGAGTCCGGTGACCAGGCGGCGTTCAGCTTCGACGACACCGACAGCCACGACGCCATGGTGCGCGCACGCGCAGTGATCGACCTTGCTGCTGCCCTCGAGGCCGACCTGGACGAGCAGGGTGGCGCGACGCTGCTCCGTGAGGTGGAGCTGCCGCTCACCCGGACGCTGGCAACCATGGAGCGTGTGGGGGTTGCGGTCGACATCGACTACCTGAACCGGTTGTACGCCGACTTCGACGCCGCCGTCGTGGCCGCGGAGGCCGACGCGTTCGCCGTTCTCGGCAAGCCGATCAACCTCGGCTCGCCCAAGCAGTTGCAGACCGTGCTGTTCGACGAGCTGGCGATGCCGAAGACCCGGCGCACCCAGACCGGCTGGACGACAGACGCCGAGTCGCTCGAGACGCTCTACGCGAAGACCGAGCACCCCTTCCTCGCCCACCTCTTGCGACACCGCGACCAGATCCGGCTGCGCCAGACCGTGGAGGGGCTCCTCAAGTCGGTCGCCGACGACGGCCGCATCCACACCACCTATGTGCAGACCATCGCCGCCACCGGACGGCTGTCGTCCACCGATCCGAACCTGCAGAACATCCCGATCCGCACGGAAGCCGGTCGCCGGATCCGGGAGGCCTTCGTTGTCGGAGCCGGCTACGAGACGCTCCTGACCGCCGACTACTCCCAGATCGAGATGCGGATCATGGCCGACCAGTCCAAGGACGCCGGCCTCACCGCGGCGTTCGAATCCGGGCAGGACTTCCACACGATCATGGCTTCCCGGGTGTTCGGGGTCGCTGCGGGCGAAGTCAGCGGCGCCCAGCGGGCGAAGATCAAGGCCATGAACTACGGCCTCGCGTACGGCCTGAGCGCCTTCGGGCTCAGCCAGCAGCTGAAGATCGAGGTGTCCGAGGCCCGCGGGCTGATGGAGGAGTACTTCGAGCGGTTCGGCCACGTGCGCGACTTCCTGCAGGACATCGTCGCCGTTGCCCGGCGCACCGGGTTCACGGAGACCGTGCTGGGTCGCCGTCGTTACCTGCCCGACCTGAACTCCTCGAACCGGCAACGGCGCGAGATGGCCGAGCGGGCCGCGCTGAACGCACCGATCCAGGGCTCGGCCGCCGACATCATCAAGGTGGCAATGCTCGACGTCGACACGGCCATCGCCCAGCGCGGGCTGCGCAGCCGCATGCTGCTGCAGGTGCACGACGAACTCGTGTTCGAGGTGGCACCGGGGGAGCGTGACCAGTTCGAGGAACTGGTGCGCGACAAGATGGGCCACGCCGTCGAGATGACCGTTCCCCTTGAGGTGTCGGTCGGTGTGGGACGAAGCTGGCACGAGGCCGCGCACTGATCGACTGAGGAGGGGTTGTGTACTACAGCGTTTCCATCCACCACCCGGCGCCGGGCAAGCGCGAGGAGCTGATCGCCTCGATGCACCGCTACGGCGCAGCCATCACCGGCGCTCCCGGGCTCGTCTCCGTCAACACACTGCACGATGCCGAGCAGGACGTGCTGATGGGGCTGGCGATCTGGGAGTCGGAGGAGGCGTTCCGGGCCTCCGTCCACCTCGCGCGCGAGGCTGTCGCCGACGACCCGTTCGACGAGTGGGAGGCCGGGCCGGTGACGGGCTTCCGGCTCACGGAGGCTTAGCCGGCCCGGTGTCGTGGTCGGAGTTCCAGAGTGCCTGGTCGAACGAGCGGTACCGCGGGTTGCTGAAGTGTCGGCTGGTGCCGTTGGGGCCGACCCGGTAGCGGCCGGTGGGTGTGGTCCACCAGAAGATGCCGGGTCTTGGTTGTTCGAGGTCCCAGTTGGCGTGGGTTTTGGCCCGGTGGGGTTTGCGCCACAGGGGGCCGAGGTTGGAGGCCCGGGTTTGTCGCTTGCTGCCGGGACGGTAGGGGTCGGTGTGGTCGAGGTCGCTGGCGCGGGCGGTGCGGGAGGAGTAGGGGAACACTTCGTAGGTGTCGCGCAGCAGGACCTGGCGGCGGATGGGTTCGGGGATCTCGTAGGAGTCGACGGCGATGTCGGCATAGGGCCGGATCACCGGTGTCACGCGCACCCGGGTGTGTCCCAGCAGGTACTTCAGCATGGTGGCGGGCAGGGCGCCGACGCCTTCGACCCGCGCCGGGCCGGCGCCGCGGAGCAGGGTTTCCTCCGCCACGTGCACGTACACGGAGGCCTCGGGCAGGAGTCGCGGGTCTGTCGAGCGGACAGGGCCGGCCTGACCCGCGGCCTCGGCCAGCATCAGCTGCGCCCTGGCGGGTGTGGCGAGGATGCCGATCGATTTGGCCCGCCGGGTGTCCTTGCTGTCGGTGTCGCCGCGATCACCGAGGATGTCGGCGATCCGGTCGACCATGGCATCGAAGAAGATCCCGTCCGCGGTATCGACCCGCGCCGAGAGATAGGCCACCGCCGGATCATCGGTGGGCAGCTTCCGCACGAACCGGGATTCGCGCGCTTGCTCCTGGAGGGCGGTGACCTTCTCCGCGGCCAGCTCGGTGATCAGCCCGCGCGCCAGCTGCAGCACCCGCCGCCACGGCAACGTTGGCACCTTCGGCGCGAGCCGCGTGTCCAGCGCCTGCGCCTGGTCGATGGACAGGTCGAACCTGGCCACCTCCGCAGCCAGTTGGCACGCCCGCCACATCGGCACGAGCCCCTTCGTTGCCTGGAACCACAGCAGAGGGTGCCGCGCCTTCAGGTTCACGACGTCACGGATAAGCCAGGTCGCTGAGGCAACCGAGATGCCCTTCGCGGTGGCGACCTCCAGCGGCAGGAACTCCTCGACCAGAGCGGTACCGTCGGCACCGATCCGAACCGGGCGGGTGCCGATCACGTCGAAGGTCGAGTCCGCCGTCCACTCCCGCGCCTCGGCCAGCTCGGCGATGGCGACGGCCGAATCCACCTCGGCACGGGCCTGCGCTTCGAACACATCGCGCAGCCGGACCCGTGCGGCGGCGTCCGTTTCGTTCATGTGTTCGATTGTAGAGAGACCCTCTGACAATGCCCGTCCGCAATGAGAGACGAGCGGTGGAGTGCACGCACTCCACCGCTCGATCAGTCCTCGAGGCCCAAAGGCCCCGCGCTCAGCGCAGGACGGCCAGGATCTGCTCGACCTCTGCACCGTCGACGGTCCAGGTGCCGACGAGGGTGCCCAGGGGCGTCCTGGCCCCGGGGACGTGCTGGCCATCCAGCACCCGCACGACCCGCATCGACTCACCGGCGGCGTTCGAGACCGGCACGATGCCGGAACCGAGGACCGTCATCGACTTCTCGCCGCGGGAGAGGTCGGCCTCGGTGTCGCCCTCGTGGATCACGCGCATCAGTTCCACCATGTACACCGGGTCGCCCACGGCGTCGTAGACGTAGCGGGTGCCCAGCACGGAGTGCTCCAGCGTCCCGATCAGCGAGTCGTCCTCGTCGACGAGCGGCGTGTCGCGGTAGGTGAGCGGCACCTGGTAGGTGACTCCCTGCGAGCTCACGAGGATCGTCTCGATGCCGACATCGCCGTCGGGATCGACGAACCGGTACGAGGCCACCCGTGCCAGGTCCTCGGAGTCGCCGACGAACCACTCCTGCGCCGGCAACCAGCCGGCAAGCAACTCGAGCTTGGTGGGGTTCAGGGTCGCATCGTGAATCTCGGCGGTGCCGCTCATGGTCCTCCTCAGGGTCGGGACTTAGCTTATTCCCCTCCGGGCGCTCAGATTGACCCTCGATCAAGGCAAAAGCTAGGCTGACGGTTGCACTACGACCGGCCTGACCTCTGTCCTGGTGGTCGGCATGCTTTTTTGGCGGTTTCCCGGACGTCAACCTGGGCCGGCGTCGATGAAGTGGCGGTTGTCGTGCGTCCACACTCTATTCATCAACCCATCGGAGCCCTACTACATGACCTCTTCTCCCGAGGCAGCTACCGTCGCGTTCGACGATTTCGACTCAGCCGAAGCTTTCCTGGCAGCGGTCGACGCGACCATCAAGTACTTCAATGACGGCGACATCGTCACCGGAACCGTAGTGAAGGTCGATCGGGACGAGGTCCTGCTCGATATCGGCTACAAGACCGAAGGCGTGATCCCCTCCAAGGAACTCTCCATCAAGCATGACGTCGACCCCTTTGATGTGGTCAGCGTCGGCGACGTGATCGAGGCCCTGGTCCAGACCAAGGAGGACAAGGAAGGCCGTCTGATCCTGTCCAAGAAGCGCGCACAGTACGAGCGGGCCTGGGGCACCATCGAGAAGGTCAAGGAAGAGGACGGCGTCG
>JAOATP010000002.1 GCA_030158185.1 Propionicimonas sp. | reverse complement strand
TGATGCCCCACGCAATGATCGCCGCAATATTCGGCATGATCATGCCGGACAGGAACGTGCCGAACTTCTGCACCGCCACGCGGGTCGAACCCTTTTGCGCCACTACTCCCGTAGTCATGTGACTCCCTTGCTGGAACGTAGTTTCAGCCGTGACCTCGCCGCTGTGGTCCCGACCAGGCGGATTGGTGTGTGTCCGCCGCTCAGCAGGCTAACCCCGAACCTCACGCGAAGGCGAGGACCGGCGTGACGCGCCGCCAGAATTGCGCACCATTTCGCTCACTAGGTTGAACATGCGTTCAGCAATGGCCTGTGGGGGTAGCGGACCGGGATACTCCCCCGCGGTGATCGCCTGGATGCTCGCTGCGGCGAGCGCAGCCTCGAAGGGCGCGAGCCCCGCGGCGAGCAGCGCCCCGCAGGCCCCGGCGAGAACGTCCCCCGATCCCGCCTGCGCGGTCCACCCGGGACCAGCGACAGCGAGCCGGACTCGGGTCTCCCCGGGCGTCCCAACGTATTGGGTTGCACCCTTCAGCAGCACCGTGCAGCCGGTGCTGGCAGCCGCGGCCCGGACGGCCGTGAGCGGGTCAGCCTCGACCTCCTCACGCTGCAGACCGAGCAGCCGGGCCAGTTCGCCAGCGTGTGGCGTCAGCACGACTGCCGCGTGCCCGCCACGGGTGGGCAGGTGTCGCAGCGCGTCGGCATCGACGACCATCGGGACGCCCGCCTTCAACGCGCGCGTCACGACGCCGGTGTCCTTGCGTCCGCCCCAGCCGCTGCCCACCACGAGGGCCTGGACGCGGCCCTGGCCGACAACGACATTCGGGAAGCGGTCGAGTACGCGTGGCGCGACGGGCGGTGGGCCGAGGTACCGCACCATGCCTGCGCCGGCGCCGACGGCCCCCGCGGCGCTGAGGACGGCTGCCCCGGGATAGTCGACCGAACCGGTGTCGAGGCCGACAACGCCACGGGAGTACTTGTCACTGCGCGCATCCGGCACCGGCCAGGCGGCGGCCAGGTCGTCCGCGTCCCACCGGCTGACCGCGGGTTCGCCCAGCTCCAGCCCGATGTCGACCAGTTCCAGCTCACCGCACGCCGATCGGGCCGGCTCCAGCAACTGGCAGAGCTTGTAGCCGCCGAAGGTCACGGTGAGATCGGCCTCGAAGTGCTGCTCGTCACCGAAGGGCGGCTCTGGCGCAAGGCCGGACGGGAGGTCGACGGCCACCACGGGCACGCGAAGGTCCTTGCACGCCCCGGCGAACGCTGCCACCTGCGCTTCCAGGCCCGGACGCGAGCCGATGCCGGCCACGCCGTCAATGACCAGCCGCTGGCGCGGCAGGTGGGACCGGGCGCCGGCAGCATCCAGCTCGCGTCCCCCTGCGGCGAGGAAGGCCGCCCAGCCCGCCCCGTGCACCGTTGGCCCGGTGCGCCAGGCGGTGACAGCCACCCCGCGTCCCGCGAGCCGGGCACCGGCGAACAGCGCGTCGCCGCCGTTGTTGCCCGAGCCCACGACGAGCAGCACGTGGGCGCCGTACGCGCCCTTGTCGCGGAGCCGTCGGAGGACGGCTGCTGCGAGGCCTGCGGCTGCACGCTGCATCAGCACCTCGGGGCCGAGTCCGGCCATGGCAGCTGCCTCTGCCGCGCGGATCTGCGCGACCGTGTAGCCGTGGTCCATCAGGACTCGCAGACCACCACGGCAGCAGCGATGCCGGCGTCGTGGGTGATCGACAGGTGGATGCTCGCGATGCCGCGCTCGGCGACGAGGGCCGCGACGGTGCCGGTACAGGCGAAGAAGGGCTTGCCGTCGGAGTCCTTGCGCACCTCGACATCGGTCCACACCAGCCCCGTCGGTGCGCCGAGGGCCTTCGCGAAGGCCTCTTTGGCCGCGAACCTGCCGGCCATCCGCTGCATCGACGCGTCCTGCTCCGCAGCGGTGAACACGCGCTCCAGCAGGCCCTGGCGACCGGCGGCCTGCGTGAACCGGGACACCTGGGTGACGTCGATGCCGATGCCGACGATCATGGCCGCTACTCGACCGTGACGCTCTTGGCCAGGTTGCGCGGCTGGTCGACGTCGTAGCCCTTCAGCGTCGCCAGCTCACAGGCGAACATCTGCAGCGGGACGGTGGCAACCAGCGGCTGCAGCAGGGTGGAGACCTTCGGCAGCCGGAACAGCACGTCGGCGTAGGGGTCGACCTCGTGGTCGCCCTCCTCCGCGAGCACGATGGTGAGCGCACCGCGGGCACGCACCTCCTGGATGTTGGAGACCACCTTGTCGTGCAGCTGGTCGCGGCCCTGCGGGGGCACGATGATGAAGATCGGGATGCCCTCCTCGACGAGGGCGATCGGGCCGTGCTTGAGCTCGCCTGCCGGGAAGCCCTCTGCGTGGAGGTAGGCGATCTCCTTGAGCTTCAGGGCACCCTCGAGGGCCACCGGGTAGCCGACGTGGCGGCCGAGGAACAGCACCGACTTCTGGTCGATGAACCGCTTGGCCAGTTCCTTGATGGGGTCGAGCTCGTCCAGCACCTTCTGGATCAGCGGCGGCGTTGCTGCCAGCTCGGCCATGACGGCGTGGATCTCGTCGTCGTACATCGTGCCGCGCACCTGGGCGAGGTAGAGGCCGAGCAGGTAGCAGGCTGCCACCTGGGTGAGGAAGCCCTTGGTCGAGGCCACCCCGATCTCCGGGCCGGCGTGGGTGTAGATGACCGCGTCCGACTCGCGCGGGATGGTGGCGCCGTTGGTGTTGCAGATCGCGATCACCTTCGCGTGCTGTTCGCGGGCGTGCCGGATGGCCATCAGGGTGTCGGCGGTCTCGCCGGACTGGCTGAGCGTCACGACGAGGGTGGAGCGGGTGATGATCGGGTCGCGGTAGCGGAACTCGCTGGCGATCTCGACCTCGCAGGCGATCCGCGTCCAGTGCTCGATGGCGTACTTGGCGACGAGGCCCGCGTAGTAGGCCGTGCCGCAGGCGACGATGACGATCTTGTCGACCAGCCGCAGTTCCGACTCGGGGATGTGCAGCTCGTCGAGCTTCAGCGAGCCGTCCGTGTTGTACCGGCCCAGGAGCGTGTCTGCGACGGCACGGGGCTGCTCGTAGATCTCCTTGCGCATGAACCAGTCGTAACCGGACTTCTCCGCTGCAGACAGGTCCCAGGTGACCTCGAACGGGTGGGTGTCCGCAGGGTTGCCTGCGAAGTCGGTGACCACGATCGAGTCGGCGGTGACGTCGACGACCTGGTCCTGGCCGAGCTCGATGGCGAACCGGGTGAACTCGATGAAGGCGGAGACGTCGGAGGCGACGAAGTTCTCCCCGTCCCCCACGCCGACGACGAGCGGGGAGTTGCGACGGGCTGCGACGAGGCGGTGCGGTTCGAGTGCGTCCACGGCGACGAGGGTGAACGCACCCTCGAGGCGGTTGCAGACAGCGCGCATGGCGTCGGCGAGGTCCACACCGGCGCTGACCTCGCGGCCGAGCAGCTGGGCTGCGGCCTCGCTGTCGGTCTCCGAGGTGAACTCGGTCCCCTCGGCCTCCAGCTCCGCGCGCAGGACGGCGAAGTTCTCGATGATGCCGTTGTGGATCAGCGCGACCCGGTCACCGGTCGAGACGTGCGGGTGGGCGTTGGCGTCCGTCGGGCCACCGTGGGTCGCCCACCGGGTGTGGCCGATACCGAGCCCGGAGTCCGGGAGCGGGTTGGCCTCGAGGTCCGCGACAAGGTTGACGATCTTGCCGGCTTTCTTCCGGTACGAGATCGCCCCGTCGGCCACAACGGCCACGCCGGCGGAGTCGTAACCCCGATATTCCATCCGCCGGAGTCCCGCGACAACGACGTCGCGCGCGACACGGGGGCCGGTATAGCCGATAATTCCGCACATAGCGGCCACTGTAGTGGCGGCCACGACCGACAATGGCTCGTTGTCTCCTGACGAACCAGCGAGTCCCAGAGGTGGTAATGGCACCAGCAGCACGCGTCTTCGACGAGGTCGACGCGCCCGAGGACAACCCCTACGGGCCCTATCTGACCCTGGACCGCCAGCACTGGGCATCACTGGCGGCCTCGCGTCCGGACAACCTTGACGATGCAACCCTCGAGCGCCTGCGCGGCATCGACGACCCCACCGACGCCGCAGAGGTCCGCGAGGTGTACCTGCCGCTGACCGACCTGCTGAGCCTCTACATCGAGCGCACCGGCGCGCTGTTCGCCGACAGCCACCAGTTCCTCGGGCTCTCCGGCCGGCGCACCCCCTTCGTCATCGGGGTGGCCGGGTCGGTGGCCGTGGGCAAGTCGACAACGTCCCGCATGCTGAAGGAACTGCTGGGACGGCTGCCGGGCGCCCCGCGCGTCGACCTGGTGACGACGGACGGCTTCCTCTACCCGAACACCGAGCTGGCCGAGTACGGCCTGCTGGAGCGCAAGGGCTACCCGGAGTCCTACGACCGGCGGAAGCTGGTGCAGTTCGTGATGGACGTGAAGTCGGGCATGCCGCGGGTGACGGCGCCGGTGTACTCGCACCTGGTCTACGACATCGTCGGTGACCAGGTGATCACGGTCTCCCAGCCCGACATCCTGATCGTCGAGGGGCTGAACGTCCTGCAGCCGGCCCGCCGGCGCGCGGACGGCACGACAGGACTGGCGGTCAGCGACTTCTTCGACTTCTCGGTCTACGTCGACGCTGCGCATTCCGACGTGCGCAGCTGGTACGTGAAGCGCTTCCTCACCCTGCGCGAGACCGCCTTCCAGGACCCGGCGTCCTACTTCGTGCGCTTCGGGCGCATGAGCGAGGAGGAGGCGATGCAGGAGGCGACAGACATCTGGAACCGCATCAACGGCCCGAACCTGGAACTGAACATCCGTCCGACGAGGGCGCGGGCGACGGCGATCCTGCGGAAGGGCCCCGACCACCAGGTCAGCTGGGTCCGGATCAGGAAGGTGTGATGATCGCACCGCTGGGGCCCGATGATGCGGGCGATGCCGTTGCGCTGTGGACCGAGGCCGGCCTCACGCGTCCCTGGAACGATGCCACCGGCGACTTCCTGCGGGCTGTGGACGGGGCGTCGTCCGTCGTGCTGGGCGTCCGTGAGGACGGTGAGCTGCTCGGTTCTGCGATGGTCGGCCACGACGGTCACCGCGGCTGGGTGTACTACCTCGCTGTGGCGGACGGTGCCCGCGGACGCGGCCTGGGGAAGCAGCTGATGCAGGCGGCGGAGGCCTGGCTGGTCGAGCGCGGGCTGCCCAAGATCCAGTTCATGGTGCGCAGCGACAACACGGCCGTCCTCGACTTCTACGACCACCTCGGCTACGCGAAGCAGGACTGCCTGGTGCTGGGTCGGCGCCTGGACTGAGCCAGGGTCAGCGCACGGGCTCCAGTGACAACCGCTCGCGCACCACGTCGACGAGCCGCTCTGCGACTTCCTGGGCGCGCTCTGCCGTCTCGGCCTCGACCATCACCCGCACGAGCGGCTCCGTGCCCGAGGGACGCAGCAGCACGCGGCCATTGCGACCGAGGGACTTCGCCTCCGCGGAGACGGCAGCGTTGACGACCGGGTCGATGCCGGCGCGTGACTTGTTCACGTTCGGGACGTTGATCATCACCTGCGGCAGGCGGGTCATCACCCCGGCCAGCTCGCGCAGGGTCTTGCCCGTGCGGATCATCCGGGCTGCGAGGTGCAGGGCGGTGAGCACGCCGTCGCCGGTGGTGGCGAACTCGCTCATGATCACGTGGCCGGACTGCTCGCCACCGAGGGTGAAGCCGTTGGCGTTCATCGCCTCGAGGACGTAGCGGTCGCCAACCTTGGTTGCGTCGACGTGGATGCCGGCGTCCCGCATGGCGTTGAGGAAGCCGAGGTTGCTCATCACGGTGGCGACGACCGTGTCGCTGTGCAGGGTCTGGTCGGCACGCATCGCGAGGGCGAGGATGGCAAGGATCTGGTCGCCGTCCACGACTTCGCCGGTGTGGTCCACAGCGAGGCAGCGGTCGGCGTCCCCGTCGAGGGCGATACCGAGGTCGGCGCCGTGCTCGATGACGGCTGCCTGCAGCGACCCCATGTGGGTGGAGCCGCAGTTGTGGTTGATGTTCAGGCCGTCCGGCTGGGCGTGCAGCGGGATGACCTCTGCGCCCTGCGCGTCGAAGGATGCCAGCGCCGTCATGTACGCGGCACCATTGGCGCAGTCGATGACGATCTTGAGGCCGGCGAGGCTGGCGTCGGCGCCGAGGCTTGCGACCAGGTGGGCGACGTAGGCCTCGATCGCTCCGGGATCCTCTGTGACCCGGCCGACGTCGGCTCCCGTGGGACGCAGCCACACCTCTGTCATGCGTTCCTCGATGGCGTCCTCGATGTCGTCGTCGAGCTTGACGCCGCCGCGGGCGAAGAACTTGATGCCGTTGTCGGGCATCGGGTTGTGGCTGGCGGACAGCATCACACCGAGATCGGCGTCACGCTGGCCGACGAGGTGGGCGACGCCGGGGGTCGGGATCACGCCGAGGCGCACCACGTCCACTCCGGCAGAGGCCAGCCCTGCCACGACGGCTGCTTCGAGGAACTCCCCGCTCGCACGGGTGTCCCGCCCGACGAGCGCGATGGGACGTCGGGTGATCCCGAACGCTCCGGCCTCGCCCAACACGTGGGCTGCGGCCATGGAGAGTTCCAGGGCAATCTCGGCGGTGAGCTCGAGGTTCGCAGTGCCGCGAACCCCGTCCGTGCCGAACAGTCGAGCCATCGCCCGACCGGGATCAGCGCTTGCTGTACTGAGGAGCCTTGCGGGCCTTCTTCAGACCAGCCTTCTTGCGCTCCTTGACGCGGGCGTCACGAGTGAGCAGGCCGGCCTTCTTCAGGACCGGACGGCTGGCCTCGGTGTCCACGGCATTCAGCGAGCGGGCGATGCCGAGACGCAGCGCACCGGCCTGACCGGTCACACCGCCGCCGACGATCGTCGCGATCACGTCGTAGGAACCGGTGACCATCGCGGTCACGAAGGGCTCGTTGACGGTCTGCTGGTGCAGCTTGTTCGGGAAGTACTCCTCGAGCGTGCGCCCGTTGATGGAGAACTTGCCGGTGCCGGGGAAGATACGCACGCGGGCGATGGCTTCCTTGCGACGACCGGTGGCCGCGGACGGCGCAATGATGGCGGGGCGGCCGCCGGGCAGCGGAGCGCTGGCAACAGCCTCGGCCCGGTACGCGATCTCGCGGTCTTCCTCAACAAACGGAACGACCTCGTCGGTCACGACGGTCTCTTCAACGGTCTCGGTCACGATGCTTCCTTGGCTCACTGAGCGATCTGGGTGATCTGGTACGGCTGCGGCTTCTGCGCGCTGTGGGGATGCTCCGGGCCGGCGTAGACCTTGAGCTTCTTGATCAGCTGACGAGCCAGCTTGTTCTTCGGCATCATGCCCCAGACCGCGAGCTCGACTGCCTTGCGCGGGTCCTTGTCGAGCAGCTCGCCGTACGGAACGGCCTTGAGGCCACCCGGACGACCGGAGTGCCGGTAGGCCATCTTGTCGGTGCGCTTGTTGCCGGTGAGGGCGATCTTCGACGCGTTGACGACGACGACGAAGTCGCCACCATCGACATGCGGGGCGTAGGTCGCCTTGTGCTTGCCGCGCAGGAGGGTCGCCGCAGTGACGGCCAGCCGTCCCAGGACGACGTCCTGAGCATCGATCACAAGCCAGGCCCTGGTGATTTCACCAGACTTGGGGCTGTACGTAGACACGGTCAACGACCTGCTTCCATGAGTTGTACCAACGAGCTCTATGCGGGATCCGCCTTGGACAGACAGACCACAGCGCAACAGCGGTTTAGATTACCGTGCGCCGG
>JAOATP010000001.1 GCA_030158185.1 Propionicimonas sp. | reverse complement strand
TCGCGCGGCTGGAGTCGGTCGGCATCCTGCACAGCGCGTGGTGCGTGCACCACCGGCCGTCGGTGACCTTCGTGCGACGCCTGGCTCGCGACCTCAAGGAGCGTCGCAAGCCCCCGATCACGCTCGTGCGCCGTGGCCTAGCGCTCATGCGGGCCGAACCCGAGATCGTGCGCCGCCAGACCGACCTCGGCGCCCTGCCCGCCCGCGCCACCGAGGTCGAGCGCCAGTTGAGAAGGGACGTCAGCGGCGTCGTCTAGGGTGATCCGATGGGTGACGGAGGGGACGCACGATGACGGAGAATCCATGGGTGGCACCGGGCTCGACGCCGCCTCCGGAGCCGACGCGCCCTGACCCCACGGCACCGCCGTCGGATGCCGTCGCGCCCCCGCCGTACGCACCCTCACCTCCCGGGTACGCCGCCGCACCACCGGGCCATGCCGGCCCACCACCGGGTTACGGCCCACCACCGGGGTACACCTCCCCGCCACCCGGGTACGCATCGCCGCCACCGGGGTACGCCGTGCCGCCTGCGCCGGCCTATGCGGGCCTGGAGTTCCGGCCCGGGATCATCCCGTTGCGCCCTCTGGGCCTCGGCGACGTCTACGGCGCCGTGACCAAGGCCGTTCGCGGCAACGTCGCGGCGACGATGGGCCTGGCCCTGCTGACCGCCCTCGTCTGCCTCATCCCGTTCACGGCGCTCGGCGCGTGGGTGGCCAACCAGGAGACGGTCGGCTTCGACAGTGACGAGGCCGGGGTCTACGGCCTCATCGGCACCTACCTGCCCAACGTCGGGTCGGTCCTCGCCTCGATCGCCCTCACCGGGTTCCTCGCCTACGTCATCGGTCAGGCGGTCCTGGGGCGCAAGGTCGGGATGGGTGAGACCTGGGACGGCACGAAGCGGCGCCTCCCGGCGCTCGCCGGTGCTGTGCTCCTCACCTTCGTCGGTGCCCTCGTCGTCGTCGCCGCGATCCTCGGTGCCCCCATCGCGCTCATCGTGAGCCAGGGCTTTACGCCGCTCACCGGCATCCTGCTGTTCGTCGCGGGCCTGCTGCTGGTCGTCGCCTACCTCTTCCTCTGGACGCGCACGGCCTTCGTCACCTCGGTCATCGTCCTCGAAGGTCGTGGTGCCCTCAATGCGTTCGCACGGTCGTGGCGTCTGACGTCCGGCACGCCGTTCTGGCGGATCCTCGGGATCCGCCTCCTCACGAGCTTCCTCGTCGGTATGGCGGCGCAGATCGTGCTCATCCCGATCACGCTCGTCGGGGTGCTCGCGATCTTCGCTCTCGGCGGGGAGTCTCAGGCCTTCATGTGGCAGGCGATCCTGACCGGTTTCGCGAGCATCATCAGCGCAGTCCTCACCACGCCGTTCTCGGCAGGTGTCGACGCATTGCTGACGATCGACCAGCGCATCCGCCGGGAAGGGCTGGACGTCCAGCTCATCCACACCGCCCAGCACGGTGGGCCGCCCCCGTGGCCCAGCGCCGTCCAGGACCGCTGAGCCCGTGCGCCTCGATCCACCGCTCGACCCCACGTCCCCCGAGGCGCGGACCTGGCTCGAGAACGAGCTGAGCAAGGGCATCTACCGCGACGACCGCAGCCTGCTGGAACGCCTGCAGAACTGGCTCATGGAGCTGTTGTCCAGCACCGGGTCAGGCAGCCTGCCCGCGTGGTTGATCGCCGTGGCGATCGGCATCGCCCTGGCCGTGCTCGCCCTCGTGGTGGCGCGTTCGGTGCGGGCCGAGCGTCGCATGACGGTCGACCGACCCCACGGCGTCCTCGACGGCCCGACGCGCACGGCCACCGAACACCGGGCCGAGGCTGCCCGGGCGCTGGCAGCGGGCGATCACGCCACGGCAGTCGTCGAGTCCTACCGCGCCATTGCCCGCTCGGCCGTCGAGCGCACCCTGCTCGACGACCTGCCCGGCCGCACCGCCC